>JANMVX010000258.1:0-16602 GCA_031393505.1 Hyphomicrobiaceae bacterium
CGCAATTTCGCAAATTGGTAAAACAACCCTTTTTCACTTCTACACTTTTTGGCTATTACACGACTACACGTCTCACTTTCGAGGTCAAACTCACCCCGCCCCATCCGGAATCACCGCCGTCACCTCGATCTCAACAATCCATTCCGGCCGCGCCAACGCTGTCACGACCAGTCCCGTCGAGACCGGGAACACGCCCTTCAGGAACGCGCCCATTTCTCTGTACACGCTCTCGCGATAGCGGATGTCGGTGAGGTAGACCACGGTCCGGCAGACATGCGCCATCTCGGCGCCGGACTCTTCCAGCAGCAGCTTGATGTTCTCCATGGCTTTGCGGGTCTGCAGCGTGGCGTCACCGGCGTGCAGCGACTGGCGACTATCGAGATCCTGCGCCACCTGGCCACGCACGAACACCAACGAGCCGCGCGCGACCACGGCCTGGCAGAGGTCGTTGTCGAGCTTTTGCTCCGGATAGGTATCTTTGGTGTTGAATTTGCGGATGCGTTTGTGGGGCATTCGATCACTCTCATCGCCGTGGGCTTTGACGAACGATAGCGCATGGGTGTCCGCCTGTCACAACCGCAGCGCCACTCCTCATCTGGCGAACCGCCTGGCGCCGAACACGCATAGAATGACGCCGGCGGTCGCTGCGAGCATCGCCAGGCTCACTGGCTCATGCAGCAGGCTCGCCGCCAGCGCGAGCCCAAAGAAGGGTTGTAGCAGTTGCAGCTGGCCAACCGCCGCGATGCCGCCTTGCGCCAGGCCGCGATACCAGAACACAAAACCGATCAGCATGCTGAACACGGAGACGTAGCCCAGGCCGAGCCACGCCGGAGCCCCGATGCTGGCCAACGACGTGGGCTGCAGGATCAACGCCAGCGGCAGCATCACCGGCAGCGACAGCACCAGCGCCCACGAGATGACCTGCCAGCCGCCAAGCCTGCGCGAGAGTTTCGCGCCTTCAGCATAGCCCAGCCCGCACACCACGATGGCCGCGAACATCAAGCCATCGCCGATCAGCGACGCCGCCAGCCCTTGCGCAATTGCAAAGCTGGCGACCATGGCGCTGCCAAGCGCCGAGAACAGCCAGAACGCCGGACGTGGGCGTTCGCCGCCGCGCAGCACGCCGAACAGCGCCGTCGAGAGCGGCAACAGTCCGATGAAAACAGTGGAATGCGCCGCAGTGACATGCCGCAAGGCCAGGGCGGTCAGCAGGGGAAAACCGACCACGACGCCCAAAGCGACAATCAGCAGCGATAGGAGATCGGAGCGGGCCGGGCGCGGTTGCCGAAAGGCAAGCAGCAAGATCAGCCCCAGCAGTCCCGCGATCGCCGCACGCGCCGTGGTGACGAAGACCGGATTCAGCTGCAACACCGCCACCCGCGTCGCCGGCAACGAGCCGCTGAAGATCAGGACGCCGATCAACCCGTTGATCAATCCGCTGGTTGTCCGGTTCATGGCGCGCCCCCTGAGTTAAACGGGGACAGTTTACTTATATCGCACCGAAAGGCCGGCGCCGTTCGAATGGCGTAAATGCGATATAAGTGAAAAGTCCCCGTTTAACTCCCCCATTTATCTCCGATTATACTTTGGTCCAAACGCCGCCGCTGGCCGACGACGTTACGCAAGCCTCGACGAACGCCACGCCCTTCAGGCCGTCGTGCACGCCGGGAAACACCACGGCCGTGTCCTCGGGTTTTCCGTCGCGACGGGCGCGGATGGCGCGGGCGGCCTCGGTGTAGATATTGGCGAAGCCTTCCAGGTAGCCTTCGGGATGGCCCGGCGGCACGCGCGTGACACGCGCTGCCGCGGCGCCCGCGCCGGAACCGCCGCGGGTGATGAGGCGCTTGGGCTCGCCATAGGGCGTGAACCACAGATAGTTGGGATCGGCCTGCGTCCACTCGAGGCCGCCCTTGGTGCCGTAGACGCGCAGTTTCAGCCCGTTCTCGTGGCCGACGGCGACCTGGCTGGCCCAGATGCCGCCCTTGGCCCCGCCCTTGAAGCGCAGCATGACCTGCGCGTCGTCGTCCAATTTGCGGCCGGGGACGAAGCTGGTGAGATCGGCCAGCAGCTGATCCAGCTCCAAACCCGAGACATAGCAGGCGAGCTGATAGGTATGCGTCCCGATATCGCCGACGCAGCCGCCCGCCCCTGACTGCGCGGGATCTGTGCGCCAGCCGGCCTGCTTTTGACCCGTGCTTTCCAGTGGCGTGGTGAGCCAGTCCTGCGGATATTCGCCGTGCACCAGTCGGATGTCGCCCAGTTCGCCGGATTTCACCATTTCGCGCGCCTGGCGGATCATGGGGTAGCCGGAGTAATTGTAGGTGACGGCGAATACCAGTTTCGATTTTTCGACCAGCTTGGCCAGTTCCTGCGCCTCGGCCAGCGTGCGCGTCAGCGGCTTGTCGCAGATGACGTTGATGCCGGCTTCCAGAAAGGCCTTTGCGGCCGGAAAATGCATGTGGTTCGGCGTGACGATGGAGACGGCCTCGATGCCGTCGGGACGCTTGCTTTCGGCCGTCGCCATGGATTGAAAATCTTTATAGATACGATCCGGCGCGAGGCCGAGCTCCTGTCCGGAGGCGAGGGATTTCTCGGGCGTGGACGAGAGCGCCCCCGCGGCGAACTCGTAGTGGTCGTCCATGCGCGCGGCGAGCCGGTGCACCGCGCCGATGAACGCGCCTTGCCCGCCGCCCACCATGCCGAGGCGGATGCGTTTGTTGGCAGCGTCGCTGCGTCCTTCGATGGCCATGATGTGTGCTCCTTGAAGGTTGACAAAAGTTGTTGGGCTAATCTTCGACCGACCAAATGTAACCAGCGTTGCATCCCGAGTTACGTCGGCAGCGGTCTGGACCGAATGCGACCTTCCTCGATCAGATTGAAAGTGCCAAACAGGCCGGCGCCTAGGCTAACGACGGCGCTAACCACCAAGCCCGGCTTCGCGGTCACGACAATCTGGTTGAGAGCGATCAAAACAACTCCGAGGGCAGGTAACTTGTCGCGGACGATGAGTTGGCCAAAATCGAAATCCTAAGTCACGAGAACGCGTTGACGACTGTAGGCATTGTGCGCAACGGCATGATCCGGTGCGCCTGGGCAGACATCGACGGCCCGCACGACGTCGAATCCAGTAGAGACAAGCGCGACAACTGTCGGCCCATAGACTGACTCGTCCGTGAACAGCCGAGGCTGCGCCTCGCCGCTCATTCGGCAGCTTGACGGTTCGCAGGCCCCAACCTGTCGGCTGCGTACCAAAGGGCCGCCGAAATGTCCGCGTCCGACAGCTGTTCAAAGCCATCGAGAATGTCGCTGCGCGTGCTGCCGGCGGCCAACATGTTGAGGATGTGTTGCACGGAAATTCGCGTACCGACGATACAAGGTTTGCCCAACAGCACCTCGGGGTCCGACGATATGCGGGGATGATCCATAGTTGCTCGGTTCGTCATGCGTTTCCTAGCTCGTATACCGGTTGACGATGGTCTCCAGATACTCCTGCCGCGCGGACTTCGGCTGTGGGTCGAGCTTGTCCTTGGCCACGCGAGCCGCACAGTCTTCCAGGCTCATCTTGCCCAGCATCTTGGCGTTCTCCGGTTTGTCCCAGCCGGCATAGCGTGCCGCCACATGCGTCTCCAGCGCGCCGTCCTTGATCATCTTTTCGGCGATCAGCAGCGCCCGCGCGCAAGCATCCATGCCGCCGACGTGGGCGTGCAGCAGATCATCGGCATCCAGCGATTGCCGGCGGATCTTGGCGTCGAAGTTGAGGCCGCCGGTGGTGAAGCCGCCGTGCTTGTAGATGTGGTAGAAGGCCATGGCGATTTCGGGAATGTTCATGGCGAACTGATCGGTGTCCCAGCCGACCTGGTAGTCGCCGCGGTTGATGTCGAGCGAGCCGAAGATGCCGAGCGCCTGGGCCAGCGCGATTTCGTGCTCGAACGAGTGATTTGCCAATAGCGCGTGGTTCTGCTCGATGTTCATCTTGACTTCTTTTTCCAGCCCGTTGGCCTGCAAAAATCCGTACACGGTGCCGACGTCGTAGTCGTACTGGTGCTTGCTCGGTTCCTGCGGTTTCGGCTCGATCAGGATCGGGCCCTTGAAGCCGATCTTGTGCTTATACTCGACCACCATTTGCAGGAAGCGGCCGGCCTGGGCCAGTTCGCGCTTCAGGTCGGTGTTGAGCAGCGTCTCGTAGCCCTCGCGTCCGCCCCACATGACGTAGTTCTCGCCGCCAAGATCCTTGGTCACGTCCAGGCAGTGCTTCACCTGCGCCGCGCACCAGGCGAACACGTCCGGGTCCGGATTGGTCGCCGCGCCCGCCATGAAACGGCGATGGCTGAACATATTCGCCGTGCCCCACAGCAGCTTTACCCCGCTCGTCTGCATCTTCTTGGCGAAGATTTCGGCAATGACGGAGACGTTCTTGTTGCTCTCGGCCAGCGTCGCGCCTTCGGGAGCGATATCGCGATCATGGAAGGCGAAGAACGGCATGTTCAGCAGATGGAACATATCGAAGGCCACGTCGGCCTTGAGTTTGGCCAACGCCATCTGGTCGCCATCGCCGATCCAGGGGCGGAGAATTGTGGGGCCGCCGAAGGGATCGGAGCCGGTCCAGGTGAAGCAGTGCCAATAGGCCGCCGAAAAGCGCAGGTGCTCGGCCATGGTCTTGCCGAGGATTTTCTTTTTCGCGTCATAGTGGCGGAAGGCGAGGGGGTTGTTGGTGTCCGGACCTTCGTACTTGATGGGGTCGCTGATGGAAAAGTATTTGCTCATGCCATGATCTCCTTGGCGGCGCGGTACATGCGCGAATAACGGGCGTAGCCGTCGGAATAGTCTTGGGTGAGGGACTTGTCCGGCTCCACCACCGCCGCCACCGGCGGCTTGGTGCACACCTCAAACGGGTCCGCCCCCGTCGCCGCGCACAGTCCCAGCCGCGCCGCGCCGAACGCGCCGCCCAGCTCGCCGCCGTGATGCAGCGTCAGCGGTATGCCCAGCGTGTTGGCCATGATCCGCACCCACATTTTGCTGCGCGATCCGCCACCGACCACGCTGGCTTCGGTCACGCCGCTGCCAGCGACGCGCAGGGCCTCCAAAGAATCCCGGAACGAATACGCCACGCCTTCCAGCACGGCCTGAGTCAGCATCTTGTCATCCGTCTCCTGGCCCAGCCCCGCGAACATGCCGCGCACGGTGGCGTCGGCCACCGGCGTGCGCTCGCCCGAGAGGTACGGCAGGAACAGCGCCGAGGCCGGCCCGGCAACCTTGTCGCCGAGCGCCGCCAAAAGCTCCGGCACTGGGCGGCGGAGATTGTGCGCGAGCCACTCCAGGCTGCCGGCCGCCGAGAGATGCACGCCCATCTGATGCCAGGTGTTCGGCACCGCGTGGCAGAAGGCGTGGATGGCCCGGTCGGCATTGGGCGAAAAGCGCGCGTTCGAGACGAAGAACACGCCCGACGTGCCGACCGACAGGAACGCCGCCTCGTCCTTCACGGCGCCAATCCCGCAGGCCGACGCGGCATTGTCGCCGCCGCCGCCCGCGACCACGGGGCGCTTGGGCATGCCCCAGGCCGCCGCCACGGCTTCGGTCAGCCGCCCGGTCGGGGCCGAGCCTTCGAACAGTTTCGGCATATGGGAAAAGTCGAGCCCGGTCGCCTTCAGCAGCGGCTCGGACCAGTCGCGCTTGGCCACGTCCATCCAATAGGTGCCGGCCGAGTCCGACATATCGGAGGCATAGTCGCCGGTCATCTGCAGGCGCACATAATCCTTGGGCAACAACACCTTGGCGATCTGGTCGTAGACTTTTCGCTCGTGTTTTTTCACCCAGGCGATTTTCGGCGCCGTAAAACCGGCCATGCAGATGTTGCCAGAGATTTTCCGTGCAGATGGAACGTCTCTCTCAATATCGGCGCATTCGACGAACGAGCGCGCGTCGTTCCACAAGATGGCCGGGCGGAGCACCTTGCCCGCCTTGTCGAGCAAGGTCGCGCCGTGCTGCTGGCCCGAGAGCCCGATCCCCTCAACGGCGGCGACCTCCTTCGGATGGGCGTCTTTTAGCGCGAGAACGGCCTTTTCGGTCGCCGTCCACCAATCGGCCGGCGCCTGCTCGGACCAGCCGGGCTGCGGCCGCGTGACCTCCAGCCCCGCCGTCGCCGAGCCAATCACGGTGTGGTTCTGGTCCATCAGCACGGCTTTCACGCCCGAGGTGCCGATATCGATGCCGATGTACATGAGAGGCCTCCCTGCCGCCGGTGTTGGTCCCGGATGCGCGGCGCGACATTAGTGCGCGGGGGCGGAGAATGGCAATCGGCTCTTTTCTGTCCTCTCCCCTTCGCTTTTTCGCGAAGGGGAGAGGAGACCGCGTCTCGCAGCCGCCTTTTTGCGGCAAGAGCCACGCGGTCGGTGAGGGGCAGAAGCTTGCTCGGACCTTCGTGCCATACTTACTGTGCCAGCATCTGCCCCTTGCTCACCTGTCGCTGATTCCGTCGCGCTGGTGCGCCCACTCTTGTTTTTGCGCCTCCGCGCAAGGGGGCGACATCCTCTCCCCCGCGAAGAGGCGGGGGAGAGGAGAAGAGCCGCCACCCTCTCACCCCATTTCCGCCCTAACCACGTCGCCACGGGCGCTGGCTGCGGCCTTGGGGCGGTGCTATCCAGCCCCCGCGATCCATCCACCAGGACCCACCCATGCTGCCCGAAATCGGCCACTACGCGCTCATCATCGCCTTCATGCTGTCGCTGCTGCAGAGCGTCGTGCCGATGATCGGCGCGTACCGGCGCGATCCCGTGCTGATGGCGTCCGGCCCGCATCTGGCGGTCGGGCAGCTGTTCGCCATCGCCTTCGCGTTCGCCATTTTGGTGCAGTGCTTTGTCGTCTCGGACTTCTCGCTCCTGGTCACGGCGGCCAATTCGCATACGGACAAACCGTTGATGTACAAGATCAGCGGCGTCTGGAGCAATCACGAGGGCTCGATGCTGCTGTGGGTGCTCATTCTGGCGGTCTACGGCGGTGCGGTCGCGCTATTCGGCAGCAACCTTCCGTGGACGCTGAAAGCGCGCGTGCTGTCCGTGCACGGCATGATCGGCGCGGCCTTCCTCGCCTTCATCCTGTTCACCTCCAACCCCTTCGCGCGCCTGGTCCCCGCTCCCCTGAACGGCGACGGCCTGAACCCGATCCTGCAGGACCCCGGCCTCGCGATCCATCCGCCCATGCTTTACATGGGCTACGTCGGCTTCTCGATGGCCTTCTCGTTCTCGGTCGCCGCGCTGATCGAGGGACGGGTCGACGCCGCCTGGGCGCGCTGGGTGCGGCCCTGGGTGCTGGCGGCCTGGGTGTGCCTGACCGCCGGCATCACGCTCGGCAGTTTTTGGGCCTACTATACGCTCGGCTGGGGCGGCTGGTGGTTCTGGGATCCCGTTGAGAACGCCTCGTTCATGCCGTGGCTGTCGGGGACGGCGCTGCTGCATTCGGCCATCGTCGTCGAGCGAAGAAACGCGCTGCAAAGCTGGACGATATTGCTGGGCATACTGACCTTCACGCTCTCGCTCATCGGCACCTTCCTGGTCCGCTCCGGCGTGCTCACCAGCGTGCACTCCTTCGCCAACGATCCCGCACGCGGCGTGTTCATCCTTGGCATCCTGGTGCTGGCGACCGGCGGGGCGCTGACGCTCTACGCCATCCGCGCCGGGTCTTTGCGCCAAGGCTCCCCCTTCGCCATCGTCAGCCGCGAAGGCGGGCTAGTGCTGAACAACCTCCTGCTCGCGGTTGCGGCGGGTACGGTGTTTACCGGCACGTTCTGGCCACTGGTGGTGGACTATCTCGGCGGCGACAAGGTTTCTGTGGGTGCGCCCTATTACAACCGGACGTTCGTCCCCATCATGGCGCCCGTGTTGTTGGCGATGGTGCTGGGGCCGATGCTGCGCTGGAAGCGCGATGATCTCACTGTGCTGCTGTCGCGCGCGAAATCTCCGGCCGTGGCGGCGCTGATCGCGACCGTCTTGATCATGGTGCTGACGTTGGGCCGAAACCTCATCCCACTGCTCGGCTTCGGCGCCGCCGCCTGGCTGGTGATCGGTACGCTGTGGCAGCTGGTTGCCCGCCTGAAGCTGGGGCGTGCTCCGTTCGATACCTCGTTGCGGCTGGCCGCGGCCACGCCACCGTCCACCTACGGATTGATTCTCGCCCACGCCGGCATGGGTGTGCTGGTGGCCGGCGTCACCGGCATGACGGCCTACCAGACCGAGAACATCCGCCTGATGAGCCCCGGCGAAAGCAGCGAGCTGTCCGGCTACACCTACACCTTGCGCGACGTGTCCCAGGGCCAAGGTCCAAACTATTCCTACGAGCGCGCGACGTTCGTGGTGGGCCTGCCCGGCCGCACGCCGTTCCTGATGGAACCGGAGCGGCGCTTCTATCCCGTGCGCCAGCAGACGACCACGCAAGCGGCCATCACCACCAACCTCATCCGCAATCTCTACCTCAACGTCGGCGAGCGGAACGAAGGCGGGAAATGGGCGGTACGGATGTATTATCACCCGCTGGTGCCCTGGATCTGGGGCGGCGCGCTGTTCATGGCGCTGGGCGGGCTGCTGTCGCTGACCGATCGGCGCCTGCGCATCGGTATGCCGCAGCGGACGGCGGGACGTCCCGTGATCGTGCCGGCGGAGTGATGGTAATGAGAACCAGCGCTAGCGGCGTAGGGGCGACGAGCCGTCGCCCTCCAACCCCACGGGCACTCTCGACGGTCAGTGCCCGTTGCAAGAGGGCGACGGCTCGTCGCCCCTACGCCATTGGCATCATGACTCTATTACTGACAGTACTACTGACAGTCTTCTCCGCCCCTGCCTTCGCGGTGAACCCCGACGAAATTCTCGCCAACCCGGCCCTCGAGGCCCGCGCGCGCGACTTGAGCAAGGGCCTGCGCTGCCTGGTCTGCCAGAACCAGTCCATCGACGACAGCGACGCTGGGCTCGCCAAAGACCTGCGGGTCTTGCTCCGCGAACGTCTCACCTCCGGCGATAGCGACGAGCAGGCCATAGCCTACATCGTCAGCCGCTACGGCAACTTCGTGCTGTTGAAGCCGCCGTTCCAATGGAACACCGCGCTGCTGTGGCTCGCCCCCGCGCTGCTGATGTTGCTGGCGGGCGGCGGGTTCTACACCTATCTGCGCCGGGGCGAGGCCCTGCCCGAGCCGGCCGCGCTCAACAGCGAGGACGAAGCGCGCCTCGCCCAATTGATGGAAGACGGACCCAACCGATGACGCTCTGGATTATCCTGACACTGATGACTGCCGCCGCTGCTGCCTATGTCGCCGCACCCTTCCTGCGTCCGATTAATCGCAGCGACGCGGAAAAATCCTCCGACCTCGGCATATTTCGCGACCAATTGGCCGAGGTGGATCGCGAGGCGGCGGCTGGCCTGATCGAGCCGGCGGCGGCCGAGAGCGCGCGTACCGAGATCAAACGGCGCATGCTGGCGGCGGACAAAGTTGCGGCGGGTGCGAGCGAGGCCAAGCCGCTGACAGCGCTAGAGTACAAATTCGCATTCCAAACCATCACGGCACTGACGGTTCTGGGTTCGGTTATTCTTTATGCCTACAATGGCAACCCCGGCATGCCCTCGTCCATTCGCATGCAGGGGACGCAGCTGGGTCAAGCGGCCAGCACCGACGCGCCTGCTGCGACGCCCGCGATGAGTTCAGGACCATCCGCATCCGACGTCGATACCGCCATAGCCAAACTCGCGGCGCGCTTGCAGGCCAATCCCGACGACGTCAAGGGTTGGGCCATGCTCGGCTGGTCTTATCTGGGTACGAACAAATTCGCCGAGGCCGCCGAAGCCTACCGGAAAGCGTCAGCGCTCGACCCCAAGAACCCGAGCATCAAGTCCGGTCTCAGCCAGGCGCTGATCAAGTCCGCCGATGGCAAGGTTACGCCGGAAGCGCTGGCGGTCATCGAAGAGGTGCTGGCGCTCGACCCTAAGGATCCGGGCGCGCGCTTCGACAAGGGGCTGGCCAAGCTGCAGGCCGGCAACGCCAAGGGCGCGGTGGACGATTGGATCGCCGAGCTGAAAGACGCGGGGCCGGAGGACAAATGGCCGGGCGAATTGCGTACACGCATCATCGAGACGGCGAAAGAGAATGGGATAGACGTGAGCGGACGATTGCCGGCGGAGGTGGCCGCCGCGAGCCCCGCGCCCGCCCCGGCGGTCGCCGTCCCCGGCAAGTCGGTCGTGATGCCGGCGCCCGGTGCGCCGCCGACGCTCGGCCCGACCCAGGCCGACATCGACGCCGCCAAGACCATGAGCGCATCCGACCAGCAGACCATGATCAAAGGCATGGTCGAGCGGCTGGCAGCGAAATTGGAGGCGAACCCGAAAAATGTCGAGGGCTGGATACAACTCATGCGTTCGCGTAAAGTCATGGGCGATTTGGACAACGCCAAGGTTGCGTTCAAGCGCGCGTTAACTGTGTTTACCGACGCAGCGGATGAAAAAAGCAAGCTGAAGGTAGCCGCAGGCGAACTTGGAATATCCGAATAGGCACCGGACCCAACATTTGAGCACCCCCCACGCAACAGGATGCAACAGGACGCAATACTTGCAACGGCGTGTTTTGCCTCCCAGTGTCGTGGGGCAAGCCGCCGCATGGGGGATGCCGACGGGCGCTGTTAACTACGGTTCTGGGCGCGCGTCTGGAGGCCGAAGCTTGAAGAGGTTTGCCACATGAACGCAACGACCGAAGCCGTCGTGACGAGCTTGAGCCGCAGCTTTTCCAGCGCCGTCAAGACCGAAAAGCCGTACCCGCATTGGCAGCTGAAAAACTGTCTTCCCGAAGAGGTCGCAAAGGACGTTTTGACGCTGCCGTTCGATGCGCCGGGCTTGGAAGGCCTGTCGGGCAAACGTGAGCTGCACAACAAGACGCGTACCTACTTTGATGTCGCCAATCAGGCCAAGTTTCCGTCCGTGAAGGCGGTGTCGGAAGGGCTGCAGGACGCCCGTACGACGGGCATGATCGAGCGCCAGTTCGGCATCAATCTGCAGGGGTCCTATCTGCGTGTCGAATACGCCATGGACATCGACGGGTTCTGGCTCGAACCGCACTCGGACCTGGGTGTAAAGCTGTTCACGTTCCTGCTCTATCTGTCCACGGACAAAGAGCATAACGATCTGGGTACGGATATTTACGACGACGAGAAGAAGTGGGTCGGCCGCTCGCCCTTCGCCAGCAATGGCGCGATGGTGTTCGTGCCGTCGAACAACACGTTTCACGGTTTTGAGAAGCGGCCCATCGCGGGCGTGCGGAAGTCGATCATCATCAATTATGTGACCGAGGCTTGGCTGGCGCGCGAGCAGCTGTCCTATCCAAATACGCCAATTGGATCAAAGGCTTAGAGTGTTGGCGTAGGGGCGACCCGTGGGTCGCCTTCGTGCAGCGCGCCGTGCGGTTAGAGGGCGACCCGCGGGTCGCCCCTACGCTCAGGCAGCCAGCGCCGCAATACCCGCCTCGCCGACCTGCTGGTCCTGTACCGACGACATGCCCGAGACACCGATCCCGCCGATGATCTTGCCATCGTGAAAGATCGGGATACCGCCTTCGAGCGGCGTGAGACCGTTCATGGCCAAGAGGCGAAGCTGCCCGCCTCCCGTCGCGACCAGGTCCTGAAACACCTTGGTCTGCCGCTTGAAACGCACGGCCGTCTGCGCCTTGTCCTGGGCGATCTGTAGGCTGCCGATCTGGCCGTTTTCCATGCGCGTCAGCAGCACCAGATTGGCCCCGGAATCGACGATCGCGATGATCATCGGCCAGCCGTTCTTGAGAGCTTCCGCCTCGGCCGCCGCCATGACGATTTTGGCCTGCGCCAGCGTGATCGGCGGGCCGTAGGCGGGGGGTGAAGCGGCGGGTGCGGGGGTGGACATGGCGGGCCTTTCTGAGGGAGCGGAAGGCGTGGTCGTGCCGCCTTCCCCGCCGCCTGTCAATGCTCTATGACGACCCCAACGCAGCGGAGAAAACGCCATGAGCAAAGTCGCCTGGATTGGTCTTGGAGTCATGGGCTACCCCATGGCCGGGCACCTGAAGGCCAAAGGCGGCCACGATCTGACCGTCTACAACCGCACCCCCGAAAAGGCCGCCAAATGGGCCGCCCAGCACGGCGGCCGCACCGCCGCGACCCCGGCCGAAGCGGCCAAAGACGCCGATTTCGTCTTTTGTTGCGTTGGCAACGATAACGACCTGCGCGCCGTCACTTTGGGCCCGAACGGCGCCTTTTCCGGCATGCGGAAAGGGGCGATTTTCATAGACAATACAACAGCTTCCGCCGATATCGCCCGCGAGCTGGACGCCGCCGCCAAGGGGGGCGGATTCGGCTTCCTGGACGCCCCCGTCTCAGGCGGACAGGCCGGCGCAGAAAACGGCATACTCACCGTCATGGTCGGCGGCGACGAGGCCACGTTCAAACAGGCCGAACCCGTCATAACCCACTACGCCCGCATGGTCCGGCTGATCGGCCCCGCCGGCTCCGGGCAGCTGGCCAAAATGGTCAACCAGATCTGTATCGCCGGACTGGTCCAGGGGCTCTCGGAGGGCGTCCATTTCGCCAAGAAGGCCGGCCTCGACATCCCCGCCGTCATGGAGACGATATCGAAAGGCGCGGCCGGCTCCTGGCAGTTGGAAAACCGTTGGAAAACAATGGCTTCTGACAAGTTCGATTTCGGCTTCGCGGTCGACTGGATGCGCAAGGATCTGGGCATCTGTCTCGACGAATCGCGCCGCAATGGGGCCAGCCTTCCCGTCACCGCGCTGGTCGATCAGTTCTACGGCGAGGTGCAGAAAATGGGCGGCAAACGCTGGGATACCTCGAGCCTGGTCGCCCGCCTCAACAACGCCGACGCCAAGAAATCCTGATTGCCCCGAGCCGACGGAAAACCAACTGCGGCGCCGTTGAACCGCCGATACCCGTTCCCTGACCGAAAGCCCACCATGATTCGCGATACCAAAAACAGCTACAGTCTCGTCTCCATCACGCTCCATTGGCTCGGCGCACTTATCCTCGCCTACCTCTGGTTCAACGCCCCCGACGACCATGGCGGCACCGTGCAGGTTTCAGACGCCAGCCATATCGCACTGGGCTCGGGCCTCGGCCTGTTTCTGCTTGCCCGCATCGCCTGGCGCATGTCCTCCGTGAGCCCCGACGCGCTCAGCAACAACGTAGCTCTGAACACCGTCGCCAAGTGGGTGAAAGCGCTGCTTTTGCTGGATATTTCTCTGATCCTGGCGACCGGGGTGTTATACGTCTGGTTCTCGGGCCACACCGTCAGCGTCTTCGGCTTGTTCCAATTGCCGAACCTCGTCGTCCCCGCCCCCAGTCTGGCTTTCCCGACGCGCGCGCTGCACAGTCTTTCGACCAACCTGATCCTTCCCGCCCTGGTCGGCCTGCATGTGCTTGGCGCCGTCAAGCACCTTGTCATCGACCGCGACGGCACCTTTGGCCGCATGATCTGGCCTGCGCGGCAGGCATAGCGTGGCGACTTGCCGCTGACGGCTTGGGGCTGCTACTTAGAGGGCTGAATTCAGCCCCCTAGGACACATTCCCATGGCCACCAAGGCAGACGCCGCCGCTCCCGCCCCCAGCAAAATCAGGAACGAGACTCTTCGCGCCCGTCATACCGCAGCGGTGCCGCGCGGCATCTCAACCAAAAACGTCTATGCCGCCAAGGCCGAGAACGCCCATATCTGGGATGTCGAGGGCAAGAAATACATCGATTTTGCGGCCGGAATTGCCGTGGTCAACACCGGCCACCGCCACCCCAAAGTGATGGCGGCCGTGGCTGCACAGATGCAGGATTTCACCCACACCTGTTTCAACGTCGCTCCGTACGAAGAGTATATCGCGGTCGCTGAGCGCCTGAACAAAGCCACGCCGGGGACGTTCCCCAAGAAGACGATGTTCGTCACGACCGGCGCGGAAGGCGTTGAAAACGCTGTAAAAATCGCGCGCGTTGCGACCGGGCGCACGGCCATCGTGGCCTTCACCGGCGCCTTCCACGGCCGCACCATGATGGGCATGGCGCTGACCGGAAAAGTCGTTCCGTACAAGAAGGGTTTTGGCCCGTTCCCTGCCGAGGTCTATCACGCGCCGTTTCCAAAACCGTATTTCGGCATCACGGTCGAGAACGCGCTGGCTGGCCTGAAGGATCTTTTCTTAGCCGACGTCGATCCGCAGCGTGTCGCGGCCGTCATCATCGAGCCGGTGCAGGGCGAGGGCGGGTTCTATGTCGCCCCGCCAGAGTTCCTGAAGGCGTTGCGAAAACTGTGCGACGAACACGGCATGTTGCTGATCGCCGACGAAATCCAGACCGGCATCGCGCGCACTGGAAAAATGTTCGCCATCGAGTATGCCGGCGTGGTGCCCGATCTGGTCGTGATGGCCAAGGGCCTGGGCGGCGGTTTCCCGCTGGCAGCCATCACCGGCCGCGCCGAGCTGATGGACGCCGCGCTCCCCGGCGGCTTGGGCGGCACCTTTGCTGGCAGTCCGGTGGGCTTGGCAGCGGCAAACGCCGTGCTCGATGTGGTGGCGGAAGAGGACCTCTGCGGCAAAGCCATCAAACTCGGCAAGCAGATCACCGACCGTCTCCTGGCCCTGCAGAAGAAGAACGAATTCTCCTGCATCGGCGATGTGCGCGGCCTCGGCGCCATGGTCGCCTGCGAGCTGGTGAAGGACCGCGTGACCAAGGCGCCGGATGCCGATTTGACCACCAAAGTGGTCGCCAAATGTCAAGAGAAAGGGCTTCTCATCCTCACCTGCGGCCCGAACGCAAACGTGGTCCGGTTCCTGGCCCCGCTGACCTGCCCCGACGACGTGGCCCAGGAAGGTCTCGATATTTTCGAGGCGGCACTGCGCGAGGCGGTTGGGGTTTAGGAAGTAAGGCGCCAGATCGCCAATTCGTGAAGTCGCCAAATCGGTTCGCTGCACTCTTTGCACGATTTGGCGACTTGGCGAATTCACGATTTCACGTCTTTTATACCGGAGCCCAAAATGGCCGAAGACCCATCCAAACCCTCCCCCTTCCAATGGGACGACCCGTTTCTGCTGGAAGACCAGCTCACCGAAGACGAGCGTCTCATTCGCGACACGGCGCGCGGCTATGCCCGGGACAATCTTGAGCCGCGTGTAAAACTCGCTTACCGCAACGAGACCTTCGATCCCGCCATTATGCGCGAGATGGGCGAACTCGGGCTGCTCGGCTCGACGCTGCCGGAAGAGTACGGCGGGGCGGCCGCGAATTACGTGTCCTACGGACTGGTTGCGCGCGAGATCGAGCGTGTCGACAGCGGCTACCGCTCTGCCATGTCGGTGCAGTCCTCGCTGGTGATGTATCCGATCTACGCCTACGGCACCGAGGCGCAACGCAAGACATACCTCCCCGGCCTTGCCGCCGGAAAACTCATCGGCTGCTTCGGCCTGACCGAGCCGGACGCCGGCTCCGATCCCGCTGGCATGACCACGCGAGCGGCAAAAATGCCCGGCGGCGGCTACAAAATCAACGGCGCCAAGACGTGGATCTCGAATGCTCCGGTGGCGGACGTATTCGTCGTCTGGGCCAAGAGCGAGGCGCACGGCGGCGACATCAAGGGCTTTGTGCTCGACAAGGGCATGAAGGGCCTCTCCGCGCCGAAAATCGAGGGCAAGCTGAGCTTGCGCGCCTCTATCACCGGCGAGATCGTGATGGACAATGTCGTGGTGCCCGAAGAGGCGCTGCTCCCCAATGTCGCCGGACTGAAAGGGCCGTTCGGCTGCCTCAACCGCGCCCGCTACGGCATCGCCTGGGGCGTCATGGGCGCGGCTGAGGCCTGCTGGCACGCAGCTCGGACGTATACGCTGGACCGCAAACAGTTCGGCCGCCCGCTGGCGCAAAACCAGCTGATCCAGAAGAAGCTCGCCGATATGCAGACCGAGATAACGCTGGGGCTGCAAGCGGCCTTGCGCGTCGGGCACCTGTTCGACCAGGGCAAGCTGGCGCCGGAGATGATCTCGCTGATCAAGCGCAACAACTGTGGCAAGGCCCTGGATATCGCGCGGATGGCGCGTGACATGCACGGCGGTAACGGCATTTCCGACGCCTTCCCGGTCATGCGGCACATGGTGAACTTGGAGACGGTGAATACCTACGAGGGGACGCACGACGTGCACGCCCTGATATTGGGACGGGCACAGACGGGGTTGCAAGCGTTTTTCTAGAGGGTCGCAATGCAGATCGCAACTTGGGCAGCCTTCGTCGCAGCAAGCCTGGTTCTGTTGTTCATTCCGGGGCCGACCGTTACGCTCGTGGTCGGCTACGCCATCGCGCGCGGCCGGGCGTCGGCCATCGCGACGGCGTTGGGTGTCGCCCTTGGCGATTTCACGGCTATGTCGTTGTCGCTGCTCGGACTGGGCGCAATTCTGGCCGCGTCGGCAACGCTGTTCACGACCGTCAAACTGAGCCTCCTCGCTGTTTCGAGTGGGTAGGGTAGGCACCGAAGCGGATCACACTGCGGCCTGAACCTCATGGCGGAGCAAGCTTCGACGGGACGGGTGGCGGTCAAGGCCGCGCTCTTCGGCGCGCCCGAAGGGCTTGGCCTTG
>JANMVX010000184.1:0-2368 GCA_031393505.1 Hyphomicrobiaceae bacterium
CGTTGGCGAATCGCTTGCATGTCGATCATGCCGACCGGCATACTGCCGGCACGCGCGCCCCGGAATCCCGCCGCCCCGAGTCACATCACCACATGGCGCCACGGCACGAACCGATTCACTTGTTTTGGTGGGTGTCCTTAGCCGGGCGAACGCCGCTCGCCTGACAGTCCGCGCGATACCTACAACCAGCTGCGCGACTCTTTCGCCTTGGCCTCGAACCCATCAATGGACTTGGCTTTCTGCAGCGTCAGCCCGATATCGTCGAGGCCTTCCAGCAGGCACTTCTTCCTGAACGGGTCGATCTCAAACTTGATCACGCCGCCGTCCGGACCAGTGATCTCCTGCGTCTCCAGATCCACCGTGATGGTGGCGTTGGCGCCACGCTTGGCGTCGTCCATCAGCTTGTCGACCTCGGCCTGCGGCAGCTTGATCGGCAGGATGCCGTTCTTGAAGGTGTTGTTGTAGAAGATGTCCGCGAAATTCGGCGCGATGACGCAGCGGAAGCCATAATCCAGCAGCGCCCAGGGCGCATGCTCGCGGGACGATCCGCAGCCGAAGTTGTCGCCGGTGACCAGGATGGTCGCCTTGCGATAGGCCGCCTTGTTGAGCACGAAGTCCGGATTTTCCTTGCCCGCCTGATCGTAGCGCATCTCGGAGAACAGGTGTTTCCCGAGGCCCGTGCGCTTGATGGTTTTCAGGAACTGTTTTGGGATGATCATGTCGGTGTCGACGTTGATCATGGGCAGCGGCGCGGCGACGCCGGTGAGCTTGGTGAATTTCTGCATGGATTGCGGGCCTCGGATGGGGGCAGTTGAACAAATTCGTGAACTGTTCTGCGGCGCTCGACTATGGCACGTCAAGCTTTGGTGGTAAGGCCGGTACGTAGGGCGCAATAGCTTTTCGCGTATTGCGCCGCGTCCAGACTCCGTTTCAAATGACGACCTCGCTCTTAGCGCGGCGCAATACGGCTGAAGAAGCCTATTGCGCCCTACGGGACTACCACTGATGGCCATCGCCGTTTCCCCATTCTTCGCCGCCCATCCCGGTGTTTGGCTGAGTGACGAAATCGTCAAGCCGCGCGGGCTGAGCGTGACCGGTCTCGCCCGCCATTTCGGCGTGTCGCGGCAGGCCATGAGTTCGCTGCTGAACGGGCGTGTTGGATTGACGTCGGAGATGGCGATTCGGTTCGAGAAGGCGTTCGGGTTGAAGGCCGACACGCTGTGCCGGATGCAGACCAATCATGATCTTGCTCGGGCGCGGGCCGATCAGGACAAGATAAAGGTCAGCCGTTTTGTCGAGGCCGCGTGACGTCGATCTCGTCCGAGGCCGCAGCGGTGTACTCAAGATGTATCACGCGGCGTGCAGCGGGTTGTCGGGCGCGTTGCGAGCGGTGGATCAGCAGCGGACGCATCACCAGGATGTCGCCGCGCGCGGCCAGACACAGCCGCGAGGGCCGCGTCGCAACCCAACCAGCGATGGCGTCAGCGTCTAGCCGGCCGTAGGCGTGCGATGCAGGGATGACTTCAAGCGGACCGTTGGACTCGTCGCAATCGTCCAAGTGAATGCGCAGGGCGAGCGTTTTCTCGAGCACCGGGATCGATCGCTCCTGGCCGTCCTCGGCGCGGTCCTGGTGCCAGGGCACGAACCAGTTGGCGCCGGAGGTTTTGTCAAAGGCCTGCAAACGTGAGAGGCGCGCGCTCAGTTTGAGCAGACCGCTCGCTATCAAGTGCAGGGCGGGGTGTGAGGCAAACCATTCGCGATCATTCGCAGAAAAGTCAGCAGTGCGAGCCCCCGCACTGCGCGGTCCCAAGTGCGGGAACGCCGCTTCCATTGCCGCCAGATCGGTTGCCGTGAGTGAATGCTCGATGATCGCTACGCCCAAATCGTCAAAATGCGGCTGAATGCTCACCGCCCCAACACCTTATCATATTCCGCATGGCTTCCGATCCAGAACCAATGCAAGCCACCGACTTCTTCCGTGGCCAGTACACGATAGTCCAGACCGATGCGGGCCGACCAAAGACCATCGTGGCCTTTGACCTTCTTCAGCCGCAGTGATGGATGGTCCGGAGACCTCTGCAAAAGCGCAAACGCCTTGTCGGCACGCAACCGAACATTCTTGGGAAGTGCACGATAGAGCGGCCAGAAATCAGCGTCGGCCGTGTGCGCCATGGCCAATGCCTTACAACGGCGTCCGGCGGCCAGACTTGTAGTTGGCGCGCGCCTTCGCGATCATGCCGTCTAGCCGACCGGCTGCCGCATCCGCTTCGATCTTGGCGTCGAAGAATTCGGCATCTTTCTCTTCCAGCCAGCGTTTCAATGCCGACTTATCGGACTCTGGAAGTGTCTCGAAGAGGGTTTTGATCTG
>JANMVX010000272.1:0-11729 GCA_031393505.1 Hyphomicrobiaceae bacterium
TCCGGCTGCTGGTGATCGATCCCAAGGGTGTCGACCATCGCGGTTTTGATGGCGTCAGCCACCTCCTCTCGCCCGTGCTCAGCGATGCGGCGCAGGCGTCCAGCGCGCTCTCCTGGTGCGTGGCCGAGATGGAAGAGCGCCTGAAAGTGATGGCCAAGCTCAACTTGCGTGGCATCGGTACTTACAACAATTCCGTGCGCAACGCTCTGCGTCAGGGGACGGGTTTCAAACGCAAGGTGCAGACCGGGTTCGACCGCAAGACCGGCCGCGCCATCTACGAAGAAGAATCCTTCGCGCCAAAAGCGATGCCCTACATCGTTGTGGTCGTCGATGACCTGGAGCTGTTGCTGCAGGGCGCGGGCGAAGAGGCGGACCAGTCGCTGCAGCGCCTCGGCCAGATGGCCCGCTCTGCCGGCATTCACATTATCGCTGCGACGGGGCGGCTGGACTCCGACAAACTGTCGGCAGGACTGCGCTCCAATCTGCCCGCGCGCCTCACCTTCAAGCTGCCGTCCAAGGCGCAAAGCCGGCTCGCCATCAACGACGGCGGCGCGGAGCTGCTGCTGGGCGCCGGCGACCTTCTGTTCGGCGTCGGCGGCGCTCCGGTACGTGGACAAGCCCCGATGCTGGGCGAGCGTGATGTGGCGAAAGTGGTAGAAGCCATCCGCCGCCAGGGTCCGCCCAACTACGAGGCAGCGATCAGCCAAGCTATGACCCCGCAGGCCAAGCCGACGGTGGATACCGAGACCTACCAACAGGCGGTGAGCCTCACCATCCAGCAGGGCGGCATGTCCGTAGCGGACTTGCGTGCGCGCCTGGGCTTGGCCTATGGCGTCGCCAACGATCTGATGGGCCGCATGCAGGAGACCGGGCTGGTTTCCGCCGAGGTAGACGACAAAGGCCGTCGCCCCGTGTTGCTCGGCCGCACCGCCTCCGCCTAATTTGGCTCATATTTGCATGGAATGGCCAAGCGATCAGTTTTGAGTTGCATGTGGGCACAAGAGGGGCGAGGCGCGAGCCGGCCGGGCCCACGCGGAACATCACTTTACACCTGGAGCCAGTTCGTATGAGCGCAGCGGGACAAACTCTTCGCCTGGTCGTTTTGAGCGCGGCCTTGGCCGGCGTCGCCATATTGGGGCAGACGACCATCAGCCACGCCGCCGACGCCAAGGATGCCGGCAAGGCCGTGGGGGCGTCCAATTGGGGCGCCAAGGTCGGCACCCAGACCGGCGCGGCGGGCAACGTCCAGATGGACGAAAAGCAGGCCGCCGCGATGACCGACATCAACGCCTACTTCAACGGCATCAATGAGCTGCGCGGTAAATTCCTGCAAACGGACGCCGAACAGCAGCAGCAGAAGGGCGACTTCTACATCAAGCGCCCGGGCAAATTCCGCTTCGTCTACGGCGCACCCAGCCAGCTGGTGATCCTGTCGGACGGTGAGACATTGTCGTTCGAGGACTATGATCTCAAGCACGCTGATCGCTACGGAGTCGATTCCACACCCTTCCGCCTGCTGCTGGCCAAGGACGTGAACCTGACGCGTGACGCCGACATCAAGGAACTGACCGCCACCGATGACCTCGTGACCATGACGTTGCAGGACAAGACATCCGACAATCAGGGTCAGATTCAGCTGTTTTTCGTCAAAACCGACGGCAAACTGGAGCTGAAGGAGTGGGTGATCGCCGGTCCGCAGGGCGACAACACACGGGTGGAAATCGCCAATCTGGTGCGCGACAAGCCAGCCGATCCGAAGTTTTTCGAGAACGCTCCATTGGAGCTGCAGGCCAGTCAGGGGAAACACTAGGTTGTCCACAGGGCGAATCGCTCAACCTGGGATGGAGTTTTCGGAGCGTATACAATTCAACTATTCGTGATTGTTTAGGACGGCTCTTGAAATCGGGAGCAACCGGCCTATTTTCTGATGATCGCAAGCACTTCCTATATCGGTAGTGCCCCCCCGTCTAACCGATGGTGTGCTTGCTAGCGTCGGCCCCCTCCCGACGCTCTTGCGCCTCTAGCGCAGAAGGCGTCCAACGCGAGTTGGACGCCTTTTTTTCGTTGGGGGACATGATCTTCATCTTCGGCAATGCACAGAACGCGCGTTTAAGGCACTATGCCCGAGCCGAAGATGAAGTTCGTGTCCCCGCTCTGCCGTGCTGTCCGTGGCAGACCAGGGACACGAACCTCATCTTCGAACGAGCTGGCGGTTTGTCCCACTTCTAAGGTTGGCGGCCGTTGAAGATGACGATCATGTCCCCACCCTGGTGACCCCATGAAACTCCGACTGGCGACCTGGAACATCAATTCCGTGCGGCTGCGCATTGCCTCGGTGGAACGGCTGCTGAAGGAGCACGCGCCGGACGTGCTCTGCCTGCAGGAAATCAAATGCGCCAGCGAACTGTTCCCACGGGACGCCTTTGCGGCAGCCGGATATCCACACGCAGTCGTGCACGGCCAGCCGGGCTACCATGGCGTAGCGACTGTCTCGCGCTTCCCGCTCACTGAAATCGTCCGGCATGACCACAATGGCACCGGCGAGGCGCGGCATCTGGCGGTGAATGTCGTGCCCAAGGCCAAACACAAGGGCCTGGTGGTCGACAACTTCTACGTCCCCTCGGGCGGCGACGAACCGGACCGCGAGGTCAACGCCAAATTTGGTCACAAGCTCGACTATCTAGCCGGCATGGCCAAGTGGATGAGCGCGGGAGCGGAGGGCGGCACAAACCGCGTGGCCGTTGGAGACATGAACGTCGCCCCGCTCGAGCACGACGTCTGGTCGCACAAGAAAATGCTCGGCATTGTCAGCCACACGCCGGTCGAGGTGGAAGCCGTCGCCAAGGTCATGGCAGCCGGCGACTGGGGCGATGTCATGCGCGGGTTCGTGCCCGAAGCGGAAAAACTCTATACGTGGTGGAGCTACCGCTCTGCCGACTGGTTGACCGCCGACAAGGGCCGTCGGCTGGATCACGTCTGGCTGAACAAAAAGGCCAGCGCCAAGGCCACCGCGATGACTGTGCTGAAAGATGCGCGCGGCTGGACCCAGCCGTCCGATCATGTGCCGGTGATTGTCGATCTGGAAGTGTGATAGGCTTTCCGCCCCGATCCGATCCTGCGTGCCCATGGAGGGGCGCAATCCATGACCGATATGAAGCTGGCCGTCATCGGCGCAGCCGGCCGCATGGGCCTGACGTTGATCCGCACCGTGAAGGACGTGCATGGCTGCTGCGTCGGAGCGGCCATTGAGATGCCGGGTTCGATCGCCCTGGGCCAGGACGCGGGGCTGCTGGCGGGCGTGGGTAAGCTGACCGTGCCGATCACGGACGATTTTGCCGCCATCGCCGGCCATGTCGATGGCGTGCTGGATTTCTCGACCCCCGTCGCATCGCTGCAGGTCGCCGCCATCGCCGCCAAGGCGGGGATCGTGCATGTCATCGGCACCACCGGTTTCAACGCCGACGACGAGAAAAAGATCGCCGGCTACGCCAAGAAGGCGCGCATCGTGAAGGCCGGCAATATGAGCCTTGGCGTGAATTTGCTGGCGGGACTAACGCGAAAAATCGCGGCCGCGCTGGATGAGGATTTTGACATCGAGATCGTGGAAATGCACCACAAGCATAAAGTGGACGCGCCCTCGGGCACGGCTCTCATGTTTGGCCAGGCGGCCGCCGAAGGGCGTGGGATCGATCTCGCCAAAAACTCCGTCCGCTCGCGCGACGGCAACACCGGCGCGCGCGAACGGGGATCAATCGGCTTTGCCACCTTGCGCGGGGGCAACGTGGTCGGCGAACACACGGTGATTTTCGCGGGTGAAAACGAGCGTATCGAGATCACCCACAAGGCGATGGATCGGGGGATTTTCGCACGTGGCGCCGTGAAGGCGGCGCTGTGGGCGCGGGGACAACCGCCGGGGCTGTATTCGATTGCGGATATGTTGGGGCTGTAGTGAGCAAGAAAGACGTGAAATCGTGAAATCGCCAAGTCGCCAAATCGGGCTACCCGACTTGGCGACCTCACGACTTGGCGATTTCGCGTCTTTCTTTCTGCCCCTTCCTGCGCCAACAAATCCATTGCCAGCCTTTCCCAATGCGCTATGCCTCGCGCCTCTAGCAATCGCCTGCCAAAGGACACCCTTTCAATGAGCCAGAACGGCTACCGAATTGCAGTTGTCGGCGCCACGGGCAATGTGGGCCGCGAGATGATGAACATTCTCGAGGAGCGCAAGTTCCCCGCCAGCGAAGTGCACGCCATCGCGTCGCGCCGCTCGGTTGGAACCGAGGTCTCCTACGGCGATAAGACATTGAAATGCAAGGACATGGACCAGTTCGATTTCAGCAAAGTCGATCTCTGCCTGATGTCGGCCGGCTCGGACGTTTCCAAGATCTGGAGCCCCAAGATCGGCAAGATGGGCGCCGTCGTGATCGATAACTCGTCGGCCTGGCGCTATGATCAGGACGTGCCTCTCGTTGTGCCGGAGGTCAATCCCGACGCGGTGAGCGGCTACAAGAAAAAGAACATCATCGCCAACCCGAACTGCTCGACCATCCAGCTGGTGGTGGCGCTGAAGCCGCTGCACGACCACGCCAAGATCAAGCGCGTCGTGGTCGCGACCTATCAGTCCGTGTCCGGAGCGGGCAAGGAAGGCATGGACGAGCTGTTCGATCAGACCAAGTCCAAATACGTCCCCGGCGTCGAATATGCGCCCAAGAAATTCGCCAAGCAGATCGCCTTCAACGTCATTCCCCAGATCGACGTCTTCATGGAAGACGGCTTTACCAAAGAGGAATGGAAGATGGTGGCCGAGACCAAGAAGATACTCGACCCCAAGATCAAGCTGACGGCCACCTGTGTGCGCGTGCCGGTGTTCGTCGGCCATTCCGAGGCCGTCAACATCGAGTTCGAGAACCCGATCACCGCCGACGAGGCGCGCGACATTTTACGCGAGTCGCCGGGCGTCATGATCTACGACAAGCGCGAACCCGGCGGCTACATCACGCCGGTCGAATGCGTTGGTGAGTATGCGACCTTTGTCAGCCGCATCCGCGAGGATTCGACGGTCGATAATGGCTTGAGCATGTGGGTCGTGTCTGACAATCTTCGTAAGGGCGCGGCGCTGAATGCGGTGCAGATCGCGGAGAGTTTGATCAACCGCAACCTGTTGAAGCGGGCGGCTTAGGGCATTGCGTAGGGCGCGATAGGCCTCTTCGCCGTATTGCGCCACAGGGGGTCAACGCAACCGCCGTCGCCCGACCGCACGTCCGGCGGCGCAATACGGCGCGAAGAAAAAGCGCCTATTGCGCCCTACGTCCCATCACAGCACAATCCACACGAACAGCGCGCAGATCGCCGGCAGCGGCAGGACGAAAAGATACATCCCCCAAATCTGAAAGACCTCGCGCCATTTCAGTTTCGCCAACGCGTGCTGGTGGTACGGGGAGGGGGCTGACCGGTTCTCGTGCCGCATCTGCTGGGCGCTTGCGATCTCGCTGTCGATGTCGTCGTGATTGATGTCGCAACGCTCGAGGGCGCCCTCATACTCAGCGACCAGATGGTTCAGCGTGCCCTCGTCGATCAGCGCGGCGGCGCGCAACCGGCGCACCACCGAGTTCACTTCCAGAGCGCTCTTGTTGAGCCGCCGCGCCATCGACTCATAGCCGCGCGCCAGCTCGACCAGGCCAAGCACCAGCGCAAACAATCCGGTCGAGAAGCCCACGAAATCCAGAAGCTTGCGGGTCTCTTCGCTCAGCATCGCGCCGAAGTTGAGAATGAAGTAGGGCAGCATGAACCCGACCACGCCGAGCGTCGCAAAGGCGAATGTGCTGGCCTGTTGCTTGCGCTCATAGCGCTTGGCCGCGTTGAAGCGCGCCCGCTTCACGATGGTCCAATCGTGCAGATATTGTTGGCGCAGGTCGGCGAGGTGGTCGTCCACATCGTCCGCGAACGGCCGGGATGCGTAGGGCGCCCCGTCGGTCACGACCAAAGTGGGTTTGCGCAAGGACGACATGGGAATTTTATCGAGTGATTCGCAGGGCGGTTCAACAGCCGTCAGGGTTTGCGCACCGTTCGCCTGATGCAACGCCAGCGCCCCGGGCATCCGAACCCGAGTCATGTCATAAGGCAAAAGACATCAATTGCCCCGCCCCACCGGATTCGCCGTAATATCCAGCACGCCCGGCTTGGCCAAGGGCGCAGCCGCCGCCACCCACGGTAGACAGCCGTTCCAGACGGTTTCGCCCCCCTCAAGATCGCCGTAGCGCAGCAGCATGGCGGCCTTGTTGGCCTGGAACTCGCGCTGGGTCAGTTCGTCTTGGGGCAGAAAGGCATAGGCTTGGCCGTGGAGGCCACCACAAAGGAGGCCTGCGCCAAGACCAACGGCTTTGAGGATGCGTCCGAAATCAAGCACTGCGCTACTCCTGTTTTCGCAAGGCATACTGACGATGCGGCGCTAACGGACTGATGCTTGGCGGCGCCAACATGCTGCGAGGCTGAACAGGTGCTTTGCGCGTGTTCCGAATTGGCGGACCAGGCGGCGGCAGTCAGCGACACTGTCAACGCAATCGCCAGACCAAGACCCATCAATTTGTTAGCGAACATTGCAATCCCCTGTGTGTTGCCGCGATCCATGTCTAAAGTCATGCAAACTCCGTGCACGATTGAAGGCGACAGCAAAGACGTGGTTAAGGAAATGTGAAGGGCATTGCGTCGGCAATGTTTGGCGGGGAGCATCGTTATGTGCGCGGTGATCCGGGCTCAGCGCCACAAATCCGCTAGCCGCAACTCCCACCAGTCGGCTATCAACGTCTCGAAACTCGGCAACCGGAGCCACAGCCCCATGAAAACCCTCGACGCCAAGCTCGCAAAAATCCGCGCCGGCACATATACGCCAAAAGACTTCATCATCGCCGACGCCAAAGATGGCGACATGGGCGCGGGTTGCGAGTCGCCAGGGCCAAAGCGCGACGGCAGCGGGATGAAATCGCGGGTCGATCATCTGGCCGCCATGACCGAGATGACCAAGTCGGGGCTCGTCGACATCATGCTGACGTCGCTGTCGTCGGCTGAAATCCTGATCGAGCAGGGGCTGTTTGCGGACAGCAAAGTCACGCTCTCAGTACGCCTCAACGACACGTCCGACATCTGGGGCATGCGCGGCGCGACCTACAAGCAGACGCCGCAACATCCGTTCCGTACCGCGAACATCGCCGCCGCCGCCAAGGTGTCGGACCTCGGGCTCTATTCCGTGACCTTCAACAACAACGTGGCGCTCGACATCGCCACATTGGAGGGCTACGGCGCATTTCGCGAGGAGCTGGCGGCGACCAAAGTGCGGCACTTTCTGGAAGTGTTCAATCCGGCCATGGACATCGGCCTGAAAGGGGGGACGCTTGCCGAATACTGCAACGACTGCATCATCAAGACCCTCGCCGGCGTCACGAAAACGCAGCAGCCGCTGTTCCTGAAGCAGCAGTACAACGGCGCCAAGGCCGTGAGCGAATTGGCGGCCTACGACCCCAGCCGGCTGATCATCGGCGTGCTGGGCGGCGGCAAAGGCACCAACCGCGATACGTTCGAGCTGGCCGCGCAGGCGGAAAAGGCCGGAGCGCGCGTGGCCCTGTTCGGGCGAAAAATCAATCTGGCGGAGTCGCCGACCGATCTGGTCAAACACATGCGGTTGGTGGTCGAGGGCGAACTGAAGGGAGCGGAAGCGGTAAAATCGTATCACGATGTGCTGGCCAAGAAGAAGATCAAGGCCGACCGCGATCTGAAGGCAGACAGCGAGATCACTGATCCGATCCTGAAGGCATAGCGGCATGGCGGACGCGAAAGCCCGAAGCGGCGTCGTCTGCGCCGGCGCCTGGTGCATCGACCGCAACATCACCGTCGATCATTGGCCGGCCGAGGAAACGGTCGCGCGCATGCTGTCGGAGACGCCGCAAGGCGGCTGCCCCGGCCACAACATGGCGACGGCGCTGAAGAAGCTCGGCGCGGTGTTTCCCATCGAAGCCATTGGCCTGATTGGCGATGACGCAAATGGGCGTATGCTGACGGAAATCTGCGACCAGCACGGGATTGACCGAGCGCAGCTTGAGGTCCGGCCGGGCGTAAGAACCTCTGAAACCTTGGCGATGATCGCCAAGGGAACCGGAAAGCGCTCGTTTTTCTACGGCGCCGGCGCGCATGCTATTCAGACCCCGGACGGGTTCGATTTCAAACGCACCCAAGGCCGTTTTGTCCATCTGGGCCTGCCGGGTCTGCACAACATTCTCGACGCGCCTTGGAAGGGCGATGCGTCCGGCTGGGTGACGATCCTGAAAGCGGCGCAGGCTGAGGGGCTTAAAACCAACGTCGAGTTGGTGTCGATTGCTCCGGAAAAAATTCGCGCCCACGCCGAGCCGATGCTGCCTTATCTCGATATGTTCATCGTCAACGATCTGGAGGTAGGCGCGGTCGCCGGGCTCGATACCGTGTTGAACGGCGAGACGGATGTTGCGGCCTGCCGGATGGCGGCGGCGCGCGTGCTGGAGCGCTCCAAGATTGAACTGGTGGCGATTCACTTCCCCAAAGGCGGCATGGTTCTGACACGGGATGGGCGCGTATTCGAGCGGCCATCGGTGCGTGTACCGCAGAAGGCCATTAAGAGCAGCAATGGGGCGGGCGATGCCTTCGCCGCTGGCATCCTCTATGGCGTGCACGAGGGCTGGCCGCTGGATCGCGCGCTGGAACTGGCGCATGCCTCGGCCGCATCGAGCTTGCGTGCCGACAGCACGACGGGATCGATTGTGCCCTGGGAGGAGTGTTTACGGTTGGCCAAAACCTGGGGCTGGCGCGAGGCTCTTGCATGACCTCATGGCCCCGGCCAAAGCGCATTGGTGCGTCCACTCAGCCAATAGGCCAACAGGCCGACCCACTCCTTGGCCCCGAAATCCACGCGCGCCAGCCCATCGGGCAAACTGGCGAATGGGCTGATCAGATCGACCGCCCCGCGCGTGCGGTAATCGACGGGATAGGCGACGACAGTGAAACCCGCCTGGCGGAACGTGCCTACCGAGCGCGGCATGTGGAACGCAGACGTCACCAGCACATAACGTTCGCTGGGCTGGGGACGGAGCATGTCGCGCAGGTACGTCGCGTTCTCGAAAGTCGTGCGCGACCGGTGCTCCAGAACGATGCGATCAGGGGCGATGCTGCTGTCGATCAAGTAGCGCCCGATGGCGTCCTCGGCGGTCGTTCCGTCCAGCAGGCTGCCGTTGCCGCCGGTGAAAATCACCTTGGCCT
Source organism: Hyphomicrobiaceae bacterium (assembly GCA_031393505.1). Classification (GTDB taxonomy): domain Bacteria; phylum Pseudomonadota; class Alphaproteobacteria; order Rhizobiales; family Hyphomicrobiaceae; genus JANYHF01. The sequence goes on from JANMVX010000272.1 coordinate 9,280, forward strand.
GCGGCAGCCGCCGCGCCAGCAACAGCGTGCCGGTCAGCCGTTCCCCGGCTTCATTGAGCGCAAGTCCGGGCCGGGTTGCCGTCGGCCAGGGGTCCTCGAAACCGCCCAGCATGATAATGCCGGCAATGTGGTCAGCTGCAACCGGCTCGGGCAGGCCCGCGAACCTTTGCTCAAGGGGATAGACCAAAAAATTGCCGGCCGGCGAAAAGCCCAAAATGACCAACGCGGTCGCGCCCATCGCCGCCAGCCGCTTGCCGGGCATCCAACCGCGCTTAGCCAGAAGCATGCCCACCACAAGCAGCAACATCGCGGCGCTGGAGGGCTGCGCAACGGACCAGATCAGCTTCGAGGCGAGGAAGAACATTTATCGGGAATCCGCCTCTGCCGGACTTCAGCGCGGCTGCACTGGGACGGGAGCCAAAGGCGCCGCCGATGCCGTCGCCTCAACGGGAAGCGCCGAAATCTGCAGATCATCAAACCACAGGTTGCCAGACAGGATGTGCTCGGATGCGAGGCGCGCGTTCAGCACAAGGCTCAAGGATTGCCCAACGCAACCAACGGCCGGCACCTCGAACGTGAATTCGAATGGGGTCCAGGTAGGCGCGGACTTGGTGAACATTTCGGAAGCGGCAAGCGGTTTGCTGGCGGTCTCAAGGCACGAAACGCGCCATTCCAACCCCCGCTTGGCTTGCATCTCGCCCGTGTACCGTCCCTCAACTTTGTACGTCCCAGGACCCAGCATGATGGTCTGCCGCACGCCGCCGAAATCAACCCGGCCCAACCCGAATTCGACATAGAGTGCGTGGCCATTTTGATCCTGGGTCGGCTCAATCTTGACGCTGCTGCCCGATCCATCGGTGAGCGTCCAATCGAAGGGGCCGCCGGTGAGCGGCGCTTCGAAATTTCCATTGTAGATCAGGCCAAGCGAACTCAACTGATCGGCCGGCAGGAACTGCAGCCAGACATAGTACGAAAAGTCGTGCAATTTGTGCGCGGTAAGGAAGCTGAGATAGGACGAGATATCCTTGGATGTCGGCGGATTGGGCGTCTGCTTGAGCGCCTCAAGCACCAGGAAGGTCGTGCGAGCATCGGCGCTTTGGGCCGGCATCAAACTGAGTGCGCTGCTGCGCCAGCGAGGATTGTCAGCCAGTAGGCGCACCACTTCCTTGCGGCCAGTCTCATCCTCAGCGAGCTTGGCGAGAACACCGACCACAAATCGTGTAGTGCTGCCGTGGGTCATCAGCAGCGTGTTGGCCAAACGGGCCGAAGCCACCTGATCGCCGCGCTCAACGCTATCTTGAAGCAGCCAAGTGAACGCTTCGGACTCGTGAACATTGCGCGCCGCTGCCGCCGTCATAAAACCTGCCGCCGCAGCCTTATCGCCAGCGTGCGTCGCGCTGAGGCCGAGAATGCGAAAGGCGCCTGCGTTCAAGGGATCGGCGGCCAAAGCCTGTACGGCGTAGTCCTTGATATCGGCATCGGAGAGGCCAGCATTTGCAGTCTGGACGGTCGATTGAGCGTCGGCCGGGCTCTTGGCGGGATCGGTCTGGTCGACTTTCGGCGTCTGTCGCATGGCCTCATCAGCAAGCTTTACCAGTGCACGCGGCGGAGCCACGCCAAGGCTGACAGCAAACTCGGGCAACTGGTCGCCAAGATAGGCCACCAAGCTGTTGCTCAAGATGAGGCCAGTGAGCGCCACGCCCAGGATCGCCATCAGCGTAAGCCGCAACGGCGAACGGGCGCCTCTCGCGCCAGATTTGGCGGCCGGGCTCTCGGCGATCCCTGGCCGTTGCGACGTCGCATTTTTCGGGCGGCGCGTCTTGCTGCTCACTGGACCCTCGAAAGGCTTCGGCACATCATAGCTTGCCTCCAAAATTTTGTTCACCCATCGCGCTTCACTGAAAAGCGCATCATCGGCCCAGCAGGAGATAGAGCGCGCGGCGCAAGAGTGACGGCTTGCCATTTCGGGTTCGGTGGTTGTGGCCAACCGTTGGTGGACCCGTCATGTTCTGCGAACGATGCCGACGGCCCGATGCTTTCGATGGCTGGCGTTGCCCCTGCTGTTGCCTATCGTAACTTGCGCGGCGCTCCGGCGTTTTCAAATTCTCCCAAGCCAATGTCACCCGCTCGACCAGCGCCCGGCGATCGTCCGTATGCATTTTGTCAGGATGCAGCCAACGCAAGAGCAGCGCCATATTGTGCCGGAGTTCGCTGGCCGGAGCTTCGGCTGCGGCGCCGAGAATACGATAGGAGCCGGATTCGGGGGCTAGCAGAATCTGTTCGACAAAGAATTCTGCAGCCTCGCGGATCATGTCGACTGGCCGTTCGGTACGGGTGGCCGCCTCTCGCTGAACAGCCGCGTCGCCTGCGACGACCTGCAGCAACACATCGACCCCAGCTGGAAGCGGCTCAGCTTTCACGCGGCGAATGGCTGACGGCAAATGCAAAAG
>JANMVX010000297.1:0-15194 GCA_031393505.1 Hyphomicrobiaceae bacterium
GGGCGCGAGCGGCCGTGGTTGCCGAGTGCGCTGCCGAGCAGGATCGGCAGCACCGGCAGCGTGCATGGCGCTGCGATGGTTACGATGCCAGCGAGCAGGGCGAAGAGGAGTGCGATCATGGAAGACGTCCCGATCTGGGGAACTCCGGCCGGGTGCCGGGTCGATGGGATCAAGAATAGGCGCAGTGCTGTTAAGGAGCCATTCGCAAGTACTTGATCCGGCGTCACATTGATGTCACCTGGGCTGACGGAGTGATCGCGGCGCCGTGATAGGAAGACGGCAGATGTTTGGAGTAAAGAGAAGTTTAGCGGGCTAATTCAATGTGCAACTGTACGCGCCAAACTGAAGCCATTGCTCGTTGTGGATTTATCCACCCCTTAGAATGTCGTCCTCAAGCTGCGTCAACCACGGCGGTGAGGCCTCGATCAGCAGAGCTTGGCCGAACGCCACATATGTCTGCAGCCATCTCATCGGTGCAGATTCCGGCAGCGTCCCAGCAGACGTCATGGCCCTGATTGCGGATTGCTCGGGAAGGCTGCGGATTGCAGGCGCTGCACGACGACAACACCCTGTTTTACAACGCCAGCCGCCATCCGGCGACGCTGCCGAGGGCGATGATCAGCGCCGCCGTACCAAAGTTCCACAAGAGGATCATGACTGTGGCGTCGAAAGCGTGGAACAATGGCAGCGCCGCCGCCGTGATTGCTGCGACGGCGAGGCTACCCATCAGCGTGGCGTCAGGCGACCGCAGCACGGCGACATGGCGCAGCATGATCAGCATGCCCATTGACAGCGGCAGGCTCGTCAACAGCAGCGTTGCCAGGCATCGCGCCGTTTCGCCGAGCGTGATGCTGCCGGCGTCCAGCGCGACCCAATGCGTGAGGCACTGCGCGCTGACGCTTGACAGCCAGATTGCAAGCGCCGGCACCGGCAATAGCAACCAGGATCGGGAGCGTCCCGGTATGCTGACGATGAAGGTGGCGATGGCCGCGAGCGCTCCGGTCAGCAACGCGGATGCGGCGTTGAGGGCGAAGCCCGGCTCATGCAGGCGTTGCATCAAATCGGGCCGGACGCCCTGGCCGATGGAGAGCAGCACAAGGACGATCACCGCCAGCAGCAGCCACCCAGCGGCGCGCAACAACGGCGGGCGCAGGCGGCGGACCGGGGTGAGGTTGGCGGCGAGCGTGCCAATAAGATCCTGGGTTGTGGTCACGACCGGCTCCGATCAGTCAGCAGTCTACGCATGGTCTTTAACGCTCTGTGCACGGTTACTTTGAGCGTGGCAATCGATAACCCGCTGGCCGCCTCGGCTTCTTTCAGCGACATCTCTTCCAGTTTCAACAAACGCAGAGCACGCTGCTGACCCGGCGGTAGCGCGGCGAGGGCTGCGTGAAGGGCGCGTTGGTCGGACGGGTCGATCCCCTCCACCGGCTCCGCGCCGATCCAGTCATGCTGTTCGGTCAATGCCGTTTCACGTAGATTGCGGCGGCCCTGGCGGCGCAAACGATCCACCAGCTGGCGGTTGGCTATGGCAGCGAGCCACGGGGCGAAGGGGCGAGTTGGGTCGTACGTGTGCCGGATGGCATGGACAGTCAGTAGGATGTCCTGCACCGCATCTTCCTGGTCTCTGGCATCGCGATGCCGGCGGGCGGCGAGCGAGCGCAGATAGGGCGTGACGCCCGCGAGCAGACGGCGATAGGCCACCCCGTCGCCGGTTTGTGCGCGCGCCATCAGGATCGACCAGTCGAGATCGCGGTCATCCGTGTCCACTGCAACGTCCCGTCCCAGCGTCGTCTTGTCGACGAGCCGCAGAGCGGCGGGACGGTTGCGCGGGGGAGCCGTCATGATACGCGCGGCTTCCACTGCGGAAACAACTTGCCGAACACCCAGTCCAATGACAGCGGGCCGGGGCCGATGGCCATAATCGCCAGCGCCAGTCCTGCCCAAAGGAGATGGAAATTGGCCCAACCATCAGGCATCACGAGTTGGATGACGCCCGTCATGATCAGAAGGCCGAGCGCGGCAAAGCGGGTGGCCAAGCCCAGCATCAGCAGGATCGGCAGGATGATCTCGGCGCAGGCGGTGAGTAAGCTGACCGTCGCGGGGGCGGGAATGGCGTAGACGCCGCCCAGGATGTGCAGCTTGAATTCCTCCGTAAACAGATAAACCGTGCTCGGCGCCAGCGCGAGGAAGCCCTCCCAACGCGTCAGGCCGGAGCGCAGGAACGGCGTCGCCAGGGCAAAGCGCAGCACGATCGGCGCAACCAACATCGCGACCCACACCATAGGGTCGAAAACAAAGCGGACGAGGCCTTCGATGCCACCCGACTTGGGCCGCTCGGCGATGGTCCTGACGGTGCTCAAGGTCTACCTCTTTTCCTCATGTTGTGCGTCAATGGGCAGGTCGAAACCGGCGATGGCGCCCGATCCGATCAATCCGGAAATATTGGCCACAAGGTCGAACTGCGCATCTTCCGACCAGGCCGCCATGGCCGCCTCAAGAACCGGCGCGCCGGTGGCCAGCGTACCGATGAACGTGGCCCCGCCGGCAGGCAGCGACCGGACCTCGACATCGGCGTTGGGGCGCACAATGAGTGTATCCTCGCCCCCGGCCGCCAGATCGATCTCGGTTGGCGTCCCGTCGGCGACATTCATACGCCAGATGGAAAGCGCCGGCAGTTTCGAGCGCACAACGCGCGACGATGGATGCAGCCGCAAGCGCAGTTGCGGCAAAGCCTCCGGATCGATGGCGGCAATGCGTTCGGCCTCCATGGGCTGTGCCTCAGCCGCGTGATAAGCCTCCAGCCAGGCCCGCTCGATGCGTGCGACATCGGCGAGATAGGGCACGCTCTGCGCCGGCTCAAAGCCCGCGATGTGGTCGGCAAATCCCGCGCCATAGTTGAGCAGGATCGGCGAGGCGGGCGGCGCGACCAGCACATAGGTGCGCGCCATGGCCCGGAAGAAGTCCTCGCCGACGATCCGGCAGGTGGCGGGAAACGACTCCTTCAGCGCGTCGATCAGGCCAACAAAGACATTGTTGCGATAGACCGCAAAGCGCGCCGCGCTCGGTTCCCCATCGGGTCCGACCAGCCCCTTGGGGATCGGCCGGTCAGGGTCGAGGATCGCCCCAGCAAAGTCCCGCTGCCGTTCAGCCCGTTGCGACACGTTTGGCCCCCTGGCGCTCAACGCTCATCATGACGGCCTCGGCCCGCTCGGCCTCCGACTTCAACACCGGCCAGTCCGGCACATCGGCATCCCACTCGATCAGCGTCGGGGTTGCGCCGAGATGGCGAACTGCCCGTTCATACAGGCCCCACACGATATCATCGACGGCACGGTCATGGCTATCGATCAGCAGGGGGCGGCCCTTTTCGTCCGTGCGCGTGGCATGGCCGGCGAGGTGCATTTCTTTTACGGCGGCAAGCGGATAGGCGTCGAGATAGGCGACCGGATCCCAGTCCTGGTTGGTCGAAGCGACATAGATATTGTTGACGTCCAGCAGCAAACCGCAGCCCGTGCGTTTGGCGATCTGCGTGATGAAGTCGATTTCGCCGTAGGTGTTCTCGGTGAAGGCCAAATACGTTGACGGATTTTCCAACAGCATCTGCCGCCCAAGCGTCGATTGCACGTCATCGACATGCTCGCAAACTTGCGTCAGCGTTTCATCCGTATAGGGCAGCGGCAGCAGGTCGTTGAGGAAGCTCGCCTCGTGCGTCGACCAGGCCAGGTGCTCGGAAAACAGCCCCGGCTGGTAGCGATCAATTAGAGTCTTCAGGCGCGTCAAGTGCTCGCGGTCCAGCGGCTGCTGCGCACCAATGGACAGGCCGACGCCGTGCAGCGACAGCGGATAGTGAGCGCGAATGGCTTCGAGGTAGCGATGCGGCGGCCCGCCCGCGCCCATGTAGTTCTCGGCATGCACCTCGAAGAAGCCGATGTCCGGCCGCGTCTCCATGATGGTGCGGTAATGCGCTGGTTTTAGCCCCACGCCGGCGCGCGGTGGGATGCGGTTTCCATCTTTGGTACTTGGCATCACAGCCCTCCAGCGTCGCAAGATGCGTCCGGGCAGGCAGGGGACCAGCCCGCCCGGACAGGCAATTCTTAGGCGTTAGGCCTTGGGCTCGAGCATACCCATCTTGCCATCGGGGTTCTTCATGGTCACGCACGAGCCAGTCGGCACGAGCTTGAAGGCATTGCCCTGATAATCGGCGGTGCTGGTGCCCGCGCAGGTGGTGCCGGCGCCGGCAAAGCAGTCATTGTGGCCCTTGAGGGAAATGCCAAAGCACTTCTCCATCTTGCCGCCCTTGACTTCCATGACGACGGTGTCGCGCATCTTCATCATTTCGGCTTCGGTCATCGGCTTCATCATCATTTCGTCGGCGGCGTTGGCCGTGACAATGGTCAGCGGGTTCAACGCGGCGGCGAAAGCGCCAACGACCAGAGCGGACAACATGCGGTTCGACATTTTTTGGACTCCTCCAAGCGTGGATTGGCGGCGTGACGGTCTCGTCAGTGCCGTCCTGGCAGGCGCGTCGCACCTGTCTGAGTGATAGTTCGCTGATGGCGCGGGAAAGGTTACAGGGGGGCGTGAAAAGTTTTGTGTTGCCACCTTGGGCTGCGCGAAGTCGACCGCTACGGTCATGAACATCACGCGCCAACCCTGGCATGGAAGAACTGGTCCGAAACCGGTCGTGAAATTTATCGTTTGCGAGCCAACGGCGCAAGCTCGTCTGTCTCTCAACGATGGAGACAGACCATGAACGACAACGGCGCTTCCATTGTCAAACTGCCGGTTTCTGTTCAATTTTTGCTCAAACATTCGAAGATAGGAAGCACCGTTCGCTATCTCGGCATCGAAGTCGATGATGCCATCGAGATTGCCGAGAAGATCGACATCTGAGGGTCGACGCAGTCCCTCAGCTAGCTGACGTAGTCGGCGGCGGCACCGCCGCCGATCGGTCGATGGCAACTTTTGTATAGGCGGGACCGATGCTTTTCGACGTCTCTCGCGACGCGCATGTGTCAATGGACCCAGCTCAGCTTGCACCCTTGCCCTGCGCCGTGATTGCCCGTTGCTGTCGGAACTTTCCGCACCCGCCTCACCAACCGGGATCTCCTCCGGCCGCCGATGAAAAACTGGGCGCTTGAGCTGCACCCTCCGGTGCGTTGACATTCTTGACACCCAGTCGAAACTTGCGATAGTCGATAACAGACAAGTTACCGGAGCATGGTTATGTCGTATCGCGTTCGTACTGCGCGGTTCGCTGCGATAGCGGCATTAAGTTTGGCCAGCCTGCTCTCCACTACAGCAACGCCCCTGTCACAGCAAAAACAGCCGCCGCGCCTGTCAAAGGGCAAGCTTGCTCCGGGCGTAGGTGCGCCGCAGCTGTCGTGCACGGTGACCTGCGGATCGGGAGCTGACCCGCAACCCGTGGCCAAGCTGAGCTGGTTCCAGGCCGGCATGCCGCTGGGGCCCAAATCCATGCGCCCGGCAGGAGCCGCAGCCCAAACATCGATCACGCTTGAAGCGACAATCTTCGATAGTGGCTTTGAGAACGAGCAGTTCGCTACCTTCGATACCAAGGTAGCGAAGCCCGGTATTCGGCCGAGCCAAGCCATTGCCAGTGACGACGCGACGCCCATCCCCGGTCTCGACCTGAAAGTGAAGACCTTCGCGCTGGCAAAACCGGTTGCTGGCGGTGGTCCGTCCAGCGCCCAGACCACATCGATCGACGTCGAAGGTTTGAGCGCCGGCCTCATCTATCAGTGGCGCATGCGCTTCAGCGGCCCAGCGGGTACTGGGTATTCCCTGGTTGCGCGTTGCCGTGCACCGATCTGCGTGCGCGACGAGGTGCGGGAGAAGAAAGAATAGCGCGGACTGTCTCGACACTGCGCCCAAGGGTGTAGCGATTGCAGCGCAGACTGACGCAGCCGGCTTCAGCGGGAGAGTGGAATGACAAGCGCCTGTCATTGGAAAGTGCTGCTCACCTCTTTGTTTTTGGTCGTCAGCCTGTGGCCTGGACAGACGCTTGTTGTGGCCAACGCGCAAACCGTGACGTCGATCGTGAACATCAGTCCAACGCGCGCTGAGGCGGAGAATGGCTCGCTGGACATTGACCCCGACTCGGCCAGCGGTGGACGGATCAATCACCTGGCGGTCGATCCCAACAACAACCGCATCCTCTACGCCGCCAGCGCATGGGGTGGCCTTTGGAAAGCGACAGATGGGGGCAAGACCTGGAGCCATCTTGACGGTTTTCTTCCGCAGGCCACCTGGGATGTCGCAGTTGACCCGGCCAACCCGCAGCACCTTTATGCAACCGCCCTGTTCGACGGCAAGGTGCGATCGCTGGCGGGCATCAGTCTGTCCAATGATGGCGGACGGACTTGGGTCAAGCCGCCCAGCACGATTCCGCCCGGGAATTTCTGCGATCTCTATGAGACCCGGGCGCAGCCGCACGCTTTCGGCATTGCCATCGACAGCCAGCGTCCCGCCCATGTCGTGGTGGGCACCAATTGCGGCGTCGCCATCAGCAATGACAGTGGCGCAACCTGGCGTTACGCGCGACCGTGGACGGGGCAGGTGAGTGGCTACAATGAAGTCGTCTGGTCCGCCGTCGTCCACCACGGTGGCATCATCGACATCTGCAGCGACCGCGGGCATTTCCGCTCTCAGGACGATGGACGCACTTGGCGCAGCGCCGATCGTGGGGCCCAGCCGCTGGCCGGAGGGACCTGCAGCATCGTGGTGTCTCCTGACGAACCGGACGTCCTCTTTGCGGTCACCGGCACAACCCTTTCTGACAGCGTGGATGGCGGCCGGCGCTGGCGCAACCGATTGAAGCACCCCGAGGGAAAGGGTAGCGGCCGGATACCGTTCTTGGCGACAAATCCGCGTGGACCCAAGGCCTACGATTTGTGGTTTGGCGATGTCAGCCTTTGGCGCCGCAGATGCCTGACCCCAGCCTCGACAACGGAAACCGCGCCTCGTTGTGGCGCCGATCCGCAGGCCTGGGACGGCCTCACCACCCCTGATGGCGGGTTCAAAGGCTTTACCCGCGAAGCAGGCGGCCACGACGATACGGGCGACATCGTCTTTGCCACCACCGGCCCAACGACCTGTCCGCTGGCCTTTGCGTCTGATGGCGGCGTCTTCCTTAACACTAAGGTGACGGAACCCGGTTGCCATTCACCCCGCTGGACCCAGCCGGACCGCACGCCGCAGACCCTGTGGTCTTTCGATTTGCTGGCAAGTCGCGATCGGGTCACGGGCAAACTGGCCCTCTACCTCGGCACGCAGGACAACGGCACCTTTGCAACCTTTGATGGCCTGGCCGACACACCGCGTTGGACGATCGACGGGTGCTGTGACGGCAGTGGCCTGGCATCCGATGGACAGCGTGTCCTGTCGACGATTTGTTGCGGCGACCGGGGCAACATGCTTCAGGACTCCAAGCCCGGCTTGCGCGAAACGAAATATGTCGAACTTGGAGAACCACGCGAGGTACTGCCGTTCTCGCAATTGGATTCAGTCACAAGTTTCGGCCCCGGCTCTTTTGCTCTGGCCACGGTTGCTGGCGTGTTCGTAACGACCGCGTACAAGGGCGACACCACAAGCTGGCGTGCGCTGGGCCGGCCTGCGCGCGACGGCCTCATCAAACCCTGTGGCATCCAGATTTCGCGCAACGGCCCGGTCCCGGTTTTCTACGCCCTGGGTGTCGACCCCTCACATATTAATCCCGATGCCGACCCGCGCATCACCGTGATCGACAATTCCTGTTCGGGTGAGGGGGTTCGCTTTCTGTTTCGCTATCAGGGAACGGCGGGCACTGGCCGGTGGCAACGCCTCGCAAGGCCAGAAGGCTCCTGGAACAGCATTTATGCCACCGACCCGTTCGACCACGATCATGTGGTCGCGGCCGACATCGGCAATGAGGAACTCGACATTGTACAAACGACTGACGGGGGCAGAACCTGGACGTCGCTAAGCAGTCTGATTTCGCGGATGAATGGCGGCGGCGCCTTTGTCGAATACCCGATCGCCGGTCCAAGTCGCACGTTGCAATACCGCCGTTGGGACGATGGCTACTCGCAACCGACATTGCTCGCGATCTCGCCTGAAAATCCTTATGTGATGTTGGGCGGCGCGGCTGATTCGGGTCTGTTCCTGAGCATCGATGGCGGGACGACATGGAAGATGCTTACCGATCCGGTCCGCCCCGCTACGAGCGGCATTCCGCATATTCCGCGGCCGTTCCAGGCCATTTTCGATCATGGCGAGGGCGGCAAGCTCGCGCTGATCATCGGCTCCATGGGGCGGGGCGTCTGGCGCATCAAGCTGGATGGCGTGCCAAAGGCCAAGCAGAGCAGTCTGCATGCCGATGAGCTGTTCAAAGCCAACACCGCAGTTCTGAAAACAGACGCGTTGCCGAGGCTGACCGAACTGGCGCGGCAGATCACAGTCGCCCCACACCCGCTGGCGTATCTGGATGTGTACACCTCTTCCGCCCGCACTTCGCAAGCGAACCTAACTTTGGCAAACCTCAGGGCCAGGACATTGGCCGCCTGGCTGCGCGGTCAAGGTCGCGTTCCCACCGCCGCGTTGCGTGTGCGCGGCTTCACGGAGTTCGGCGTGACCAACACATCGGACCGGGTGGATTTGCGATTGGCGATGTACCCTTAGTTGCGCTGAGTAGAATCGCACCGGAAGCAACACTGCTGCCGCTCGCCACCGACTGCGCTTTCCGCATTCCCATGCCGTCGGCCAAATCCGCCAAAATCAAATTGCAGAGCGTGCGACCTACAACTCGGGCTCGCCGTTAGTCAGGGGTCTGGTTGCGAGTGTTCTCAAAATTGCACGGAGCTGCAATTGAAGCTGAGTCGCACGCTAACACGGCAGGGCATGGTGTGATTTTTTCTCAGCGATATTGGCCCGTATTGCCACTAGCTTCGTTTGAAAGTTGGAGGTCAAATCTGTCGGATGCGGCGACTTTGGCGTGTCTTTGTGTGGTACAATTTCATGTACTGACATGCGAGGATCGAAAACACTGTTCCTTATCTCGGTATTGAGGTCGATTACGCCGTGGAGATCGCTGAGAGGAACGTCATCTGAAGCCTGACGCGATCCCCCAACAAGCAGACGAGCTAAAGTGCGCGGTCGATTGACGCATCACTGCGACAGCATCGAAACCGGCAACGACAGCTGGCGCTACAAACACCGCTCCTGACGCGCCCGCCGGCCAAGCCCTCCGCTAGGCTCCACCGCTCCGGTCTTGGCCGGCGGGAACACAGCACCAGGTGGGGTCAAGATTGCACGCCGATCGGGGGGCAAAGTTCCGCGCCGATTGACACCGCGATGCGGTTGAGCCACTCCCGCTTGTGCTCCAAGGACGGCCCAACGCCATAGCGCGGCCTTGACCATTTATGGCCCATCAGACAGGCGATGATCTTGTCCGGCGCATCGACGGCCGTCAGGCGGTCCTCGAACGTATGCCGTAGCGAGTAGAGCGACTGACCGACCTCGGGTCGCAGTCCACGCGCGTCCATTGCCTTGTTGACCAGAGCCGAGAGAGTGTCGGCCTTGTAGAGATACCTCGGAAAGCCATCCGGTTGTTGACGCATGGCCTTCAAGGCGACGCCCACCAGAGGAATATCGCGCTTGGACTCATCGGTCTTCAGCTCACGGCCGTCGGCGAGCACAGAGATATAAGGAACATCGGCATCGAGATGAATGGTCTCCCGCGTCAATGTGATCGCCTCTAAGAGTCTCAGCCCGGTCTCGGCAATGAGATAGACCACCCGCCGGGCCTCGGGATTGATGTCCTCAAACATCCCGTCGGCCAGGATGCGGTTTTGAACAAACTCCGGCGCGCAGGCGAGGCGCTGTCCATCCTTGCCGCCGCTGATACGGACCCGGTCGAAGATGGATGGAACATTCAATTGCCGGCTCTCATTGATGGCGCGGAACATGCCGCTGATATGCCCGATAGACTTGTTCGCAGTCCCGATCTCGACTTCGCCCGCCACGACCCGGTCCTGCCAATGTGACCGCAACTTCAAGGCATCGGCACGCGTCAGCGAGGTAAGTGGCCGGTTTCCAATCAGATCGGCGAAGACTTTGACGGCTGTCTCTTTGCCCACCCGCCACTTCTTCCGTTGGCGATCGGATTTGACCGCGACGGTTGCTCGAACGATGTCCTCGTCGTCCTCGAACATGGTCGCCGTCATAACGTCCGGCGGCCTATCGCCACCGAGCACGGCACTGACCTCAGTTAGCTTAGCGGCTGTGCCGCGCAAGATCACTGTCTCGAACCGACGCAGCATATCTTCAATCGGCAATTGGGTAGCCGCCTCGGCCGCCGGGACGTAGGCCAAGCCAAGGGAGCGCGCACTTGAGCAGGCCTGTTTGTAGCGAGCCTCTGCCTCGGCGTCTTTGCCGCTGCGCTTGTCCTTCCAATAGCGGGCGAGGTCTCGGTCAAGACGAGTCACGATCTCGCGAGCTCTCACGCCGCGTGGATCGTCGGCGACTCTTATGCCTGTGCTGATGCGAACTGGGTTCCTGCGATCGAACGGCACGAATTCGCCAGGCACCCGGCGAACCAGGAACCAGAACCCATTGTGTCGGTGAGGGCGCGCGGCGGCGGCGGGCCTGCCCATAATTTGTTGCCCCATTTGTCGCACCTCATATCGCTGAATGCGTCGAGGGCGGGGCCGATTATCTCAGAAAAATGTGCAATTTCAAGGCATTAGAAAATGCAGAATTGGCGCTCCCTACGGAAGGATGGGGGCACTGAATGATCAACACTTTAGCGTTCCCAACCCGTGTCAAGTAACTTATTGAAACACAAGATATAGTAGGTTGAGGTCCCAACCCCGATTCGGAGCTTGATGGGATTCCCAATGTGGCGGAGTCGTTCCCAACCCCAGCTATTTTGTCCTAACACCACCCGCGAGTCTTGCTTCAAGGATGTAACAGTGTTTCGCATCGCAAATCACTCGGTGCGCCAGCCAGGCGTTGCGGTACGCCGTGCCGATCGCTGTCGATCCGGAGAGCTTTCAGTATGACGAGCGCGTCCTCGTTGAATTCGATGTACCCGCGAAACAGGGTCTCGAAATAGATGCCGTGAAAACTTGGCAAGTCTGGAATTTCAAACATCCCTTCGGCGAGCATAGGCTCAACCAGTCCATTCCAAATCGTGACGTACGATCCATCCTTACTCAGATAGATATTGAGCCGCAACACATCGAGCATGCCATCGACGACGGCGTGATTGTGCAATTCATAGACATCGACGCCGACGGGGATTTGAAAGTTCCGTAAACAGATAAATCCAGTGGATTCGGGATCGAAGGGCTGCATGATTTGAGCCTCACAGTTGGAGCCGCACTGTACCGCATCGAAATCGTCCGGCGCCCATGGACTTAAGGCGTGAGCCCAAAGCTCGCCCTCAGGTCGGCCAGCGTCACCATCAAAACCATCGGATTGATCGGTGAGACCACCATGCCAAGCGCCAGATAGAATGCTTTGGCCTCGTCCGATATCGCATCGACCAGCACGCCGCGCAAGCCGATGATGCCCGCCGCCTGCACCACGCGCAGCCCCGCGTCTCTGAACAGCGCGCGGCCGAGCCCCTTGCCTTGTTGCGAGCGATCGACGGCAAGCCGCCCGAGCACTACAATCGGGATCGGATCGGGCATGTTTCGCCGGAACCGGCCTGGACTGGACGTCACGTCGACCGCGCCTGCAGCCAATGCAAAGTAGCCGACGACGACATTGCCTTCTGTCGCGACATAGGTATGTGATGCACCGCTCGCCGCGTTACCGCGCGCCCGTCTCTTGAGCCAATCATCCAGCGCCGGAACGCCGCAATCGAAGACATCGAGTTGATGGCGGTCGTCAAGCAGGACAGGCGCGGCAACAGTCACTTCCGGTCCCAGGGCGAGGGCGTCTGCATCGTGCGACGAAGCTTTTCATTGACCGCCGGCGACGCATCGAGAGCGGCGACGAACTTGGCGTAGGTCTTGGCATCGACCACAAACAGCGAACGGTCCGTTAGCGCCTCGACCGCCGCACGGCGCGCGGCATCGAGCACGAAGTCCGTGCGCGTCTTCCCGGTCAGTTCGGCCGCGCGGTCGATGAGGCCGCGCTCGTCCGCCTTGATGCGAATGTTGAGGCTGTCGCGGCGGGGAACTCGAGTGGTGGTCGAAGGGGCTGTCATTGGCGATCTCCTTTGCGAAAATCGATATCAGATTGTACCGACAATGTCATTACGAACCTCATTTTCGACCACCACCAACCGCGCCGCCTCTCAGAGAATCATAATCGGTCAGTTCAGCACCGTGCCTACGAGTGTCGAAAAAGTGCGGCGCTATCTCCCGACATTGTCTCCACCAGCAAAGCTCGATCCAAGTACTCGTTTCGCTTTTCACAGCTGGTTTCGGCTACGAGTAGACAACCATGGCAAGCCGCGCCATGTAAATTCCGATCTCTGCTGCCATTGTCCGGGCTATGATCGGCGCACACTGGATCGTTTGAACAAATTTCAATTCGAGCCAGTGATCGCTCTAGAATTTGGGCTATCCTGGAAGCGGTAGCAACCAAGCCGCCCAATGTTCCTTGAGCACCTGTCGACGCCGTATAGATTAAGACACCAAATCGACCGAACTCGACTTCTGTATCGCGGTCTTGAAGGGCATAAATGCGCTCCTTGATGGAACTCGCTGGATACCCGCTTTCAAGTGCGATCTCAATCATCAGAGCGTGAGCCAGAGTGTGGAGAGCCATATACGGCAGGCCTGGAAACGAGAGATGGTTCCTTGAGGGGCTCTCGCCCCTCCATCTTTCGAAACCTGCATTCAGCGCGGCACTGCGCGACTTCACAGTTACGCGGTTAAACCACTCAGCGATTTTGCTTGGTTCGAAATGAATAAAAACGCCCTCCCCGAATTGCTCTATTGCCGGCAACCATTCTAGGGTCTCACTGATTGGCGCTCCAGAAACCGCCAACCGAACCTCCTCGATATCATCCTCAATTGTCGTCGCTGGCTCGAACCGCGTAAAACCGTAAAGGCACGTCACTTCGCGGAGTCGATGTATGGCGACAATGTTTCGAATGAGAGACAGATCAAGCCTGCTAAGGCCTTCCCAGGTTTCGCGTGGAAGCGTTATAGCAAATAGACGTGACTCGCGATCCGAATTTCCGATGATGGCGTTGCCAGATCCTAAAAGATCAAACTCGGCAACCCGAGGTGACGTAGAGGTGGTCGAGGTTTCTTCCTGTTGCTTTGACTGAATATATTTAAAACTTCGTTCGAGATTGAATCGCGACAAGGCTCCGCTTATCGCTGAACTTATCTTAACTATGGTCTTTAGCTCTTCGAAGCTTTCTGTTTTTCTGAGATCCATCCAGACACTATCGACTGCCTTGGCCAACTCGTCGTCACCCTGAGGAAGCGAGATCAGTGTCGCCACTTGAGGAAAATAGGTATTAGTTGCTGATCTGGTTAGCAATCTGAGTTGGTTTTGGCACGTTTCGTGCCTTCCGCGGCCCAGCCATGGTCGGCGACCACGGCATGGGCCGAGCCGCCCGATGATAGTGGTATCCTGTAGGGTAATCCGTTTGCCGCATTCGCAAGCGATGGCCGTGTCTGCTGGCGAACCGCTGGTTCCGCGCTCTTCTAGGAACATCGGGCGTGAACAGTCTTCCCCACGATGGATCGCCCATCGCCAATCAACGTCCTCGATATGACCTCGTTCGCAAGCACCCACGAATCGGATCGGTGAAACAGCGACAAGTTTATCGTTATCGGGCATCCGATACTTGTGCATTGAGGCGCCGGCATCGAGCTGTTCCCAACGAACGAGCCGCCGGCGACGCAAGGAAGCATCAGTTGGGGACTCGTTGCGCTCACAGACAAAAAGGGTGGGAAACACCATTGCCGAAACACCGTCAGGCTGATGGTGCCCTGAACTGTCGACGTTTACCGGAGGCGTGCGGAGCGTGATAGACTTGCCGGCATCAAGCCGGCCCGCTTCGCGCATTGTGCGTTCAAGGAGGCTCTGCAATCGAGGCTCGTTGATTATTTGCGAAACTTGGGGATCTTGCGTTTGCCAATGTTTGAGCCCGCTAACGATTATCGACCTAGTGGGTAGGTCTACCATCGCTCCCGGTCCGAATGTGCTGATCAGTTGACTGAGCCGCAGCGCGTTCGTCATTTGTGTTTCACCCCTGTCAATCTCGTATTGGGCCGTTGTAAGGGTCACGCAATTTCAGCACTACACTCGGTTCCACATCTCGCATCGAACGAGCGGCCTCGAATCGCCGATGCTCCGGAGTAAGTGCCTGGTTTCGAGGATCAAGCGGGTAGCTCAAAAGTCGCCTTTCGTCGCTGTAGTTAAAAACGTCCCCTCTGAAGGTCTGGGCGACGGTAGTCCACGCGTTGATTAACTCCGTGATGGCGTTTTGCAAGGTTTGCACACCACCAGGAATTTCCGCGTCTCTTGCTCGATCAAGCAGTGCTGCCGTCAAAGCGGTGATCGTCGCAGTTCGCCGCTCTATCTCTCCGGCGCCAGTTTCAGGCGCCAGCTTCGGATCGAGGTGACGCGCCAGCGTGACGATGAGCGCAGCCAGGGATCGATCCAAGGCGCGGGCAGACCAAGGAGTCACACTCGTCGGCTCCACGGCACGGTAGAAGGTTTGATGGAACTGGGTGAAATGTTCAAAGTGGGTTCGGTCTCGCGGCTTCATCAAGTTGAGGACCGTAATAACCAAGCCTGGCTTCGACTGCTCACGTCCGACACGGCTTGTCGCCTGAATGTACTCCGATGCAGTCTTCGGCTGGCCCTGAACAACCATCAGCCCGAGGCGAGTGATATCCAGGCCAACGGAAATCATGTTTGTGGCTAGGGCGACATCAACAACAGGTCCATCGGAACCGAAGGCCTGCTCAAGTCGCTTCTTGGCGGCTGCCACTTGATCGGTGGAGACACGTGAGGTCAGTTCCAATGTTTCCCTGAGCGTTCGATCATGAAAGGGTTGATCTACAGGATCAACGCGCCGGCGTTGCCGACCGTAGTTCTGCACGCCGCTGGCTACCTCGTCGGTGACGATGCGAAGAGCACCACCCAGCTCTTTCAATGCATTGAAATAGCAAAGCGCAGTCAGATAAGGATCAGATGCTTGACGTTGCTCCGGCGGC
>JANMVX010000306.1:0-4418 GCA_031393505.1 Hyphomicrobiaceae bacterium
GGATCTGCGGCAGTTGGCAATTCGGAAAAAGTGCTTTGAAACAGAGACTTGCCGCGTACGTCCTGAGTGCCTCGCATCGACTTGGACGGGTCCCGGCCTGCGCCGGGATGACGATTTTTCGGGGTTCCAAATGATTGTTACCGAACACTAGCGGGGCGTAGTTTCTGATCGATCCGAACGCATCACAACCAGCCCTTATGCCGGAAAAACATCAGTGGCCCCACCGCCGAGAACACCATGACCAGGATCGCCAGCGGATAGCCCCACTGCCAACTCAGCTCCGGCATGGCGTGGAAATTCATGCCATAGATCGAGGCCACCAGCGTCGGGGGCATGAACACCACCGACACCACCGAGAAGATCTTGATAATGCGGTTTTGGTCGATGTTGATCAGGCCAAGCGTGGCATCGAGCAGTAGCGTGATCTGGCCGTTCAGGTAGTTGAGATGGTCGGACAGCGAACCCGCATCCCGGCTGGCTGTCTTGATGCGCTGGCGCACGGCCTTGTTGTCGGTGCTGTCGCTGGCCTGTTCGCAGGCAAAGGCAAAGAAGGTCAGCAGCCGGTTGATCGACAATAGGCTTTCGCGCGCGCGCGTTGTCAGATCGCCCTGCCGGCCGACAATTTTAAGCGCCTGGTCATAGCGCTCGCCATTGGCCCGCTGATCCTTGCCGCTGCTGAACACTGTCTGCGACAGCTTGTCGATATCGCCCTGCATGCGCTCGATCAGGTCGGCAAGACGGTCGATGATCTGTTCCAGCAGCCCGATCAGGATCGCGCCGGCGCTGGCGCTCTCGATCTGATTGGCCATGGCGCGCTTCGTCAACATATAGAAGGCGTAGGGCTCACAATAACGGATGGTGACAAGCTTGTCCTTCACCAGCACAAAGGTAACATGCGAGGTGACGGGCCAGGGGTCATCGATCTGGGTCACCAGGGTCGCGGTCATGAACTGCGCGCCGTCCTCCTGATAGAGACGGCTGGACGCCTCGATTTCCTTCATCTCCTCGCGCGTTGGCAGCTCGATGCCGAGCACGCCCTCAATGTGCAACTCTTCTTCCCGCGTCGGATTGTAGAGATCAATCCAGACCGTACCGGCTTCGGGCGTCACAAGGCCGTCGCGGCGGGCAAGCCCAGAGGCATGACTGTCGTAGATGGTGATCATGGGTGAGCTTTGCAGCTGGCGGGAGGACGTTGGCTTGGCGGTAGCATAGGGCCATGCCGCGGTCGAGGGCGGATGGCGGCGCGGCATGGACAAAGGCGGTTATGGCGATAGCGGCGACCAGCACTTGCCGGCTCAAGACGTACACCCCAGGGGAATCGCATGAACGATTTTACCCCGACCCTGCGCCACTGATCAAACTGGCGAGATAATCGTCATCCCAGGCCGCGAGGCGGCGTTTGACGCGCATGGAGTGTTTGCCGGGAGCGCGGCGCATCAGGTTGCTGGCGATGTGCTTGACGGTGGCGAAGTTGGCCGGCGCGTTGGCCTTGCGGATGCGGCACTCGTCGTCGCGGAACACCATGTCCATCACCCAGTGATGGCTCTCGACGCCCCAGTGACTGCGGATGGCGTCGCCCTGGCGCATCGCGTCGGCGGGGAGCGAAGAGATGTAAAAGCGCGCCTCCTCTTCGGTCTTGCCGCCAATGATTTCGCGCCGGCTCTCGACCATCACGATGCTGGCAAGGCCGGCCCAATCATGACGCTTCGTGAGCCAATCGATGGCGCCAATCGACGTGCACGTCCTGGTCTCGATGCGGCCGTGACTCTTTTCCAGCGTCTGGTGCCTGCTGATAGCACAATCGGCGTATTTGCGGGCCTTTTGCTCGGTAAAAAACAGTTCGACATCGGTTCTCAAGGTTCCCTGATTGCCTTTCAGGGCCAGCACGTAGTCGGCGTCCTTGGCCAGGATCTTGGCGGCGATCTCCTTCTGGCAGCCCATGGCGTCGATGGTCACGATCGAGCCTGTGACGCTGAGCAGATCCAGCAACTCGGGGATCGCCGTGATCTCGTTCGACTTGTCGGCCACCTTCCTCTGCCCCAAGACCATGCGCTGGCGGCTGGAGTAAGCCGAGATGACGTGGATGGGCGCCTTGCCGCCGCGCTCCTGATAGGAGCGCCGCAGCGTTTTGCCGTCGATGGCCACGATCTCCGGCCCGAGCCCGGTCAGCGAGGCGACCCAGGCGATGAAGCAGCTCTGGAACGCCTCGGCGTCGAGCGCGGCGAACAGATTGCCGAATTGATCATGAGACGGCGTGCCATTTTCGAAGGCCCGGAAGCGGCGCAGGAAGTCGAGCTTCCGCTTGCCGAACGCTGCGATCTCGACCCAGCTGTCGGCGCCGGCCAGCACCGCCAGCAGGCACTGCAGCAGCATCTCGTCCAGCGGATAGGCGACCTTGCCGCTCTGGCGCGGATCATCGAGTTCCTCGAAATGCTCCAGCCATTCAATGACTTGATCGTAGACAAGCTCAGCCTGGGATTGTCCGTGCGTCATGCGTGGCCCCCTCGCGAATCAGAGGAGCACCACAGATTCAGCATTCGCGCGGCTTGTCACTCACGGATTCATGCAATCGCCCTGGGCTGAGATCGATGCCTTCTTGCGCAGCGCCTTTGTGATCCTAAGCTGCTCCTGGTTTGATCGAAGCCGCTTGGCGGATCTCTTCCAGAGCATCACGTCGGGAGAAACGGATCGCGATCCCACTGGGCGACACGAATATGAAGCCGTTGAGGAACCGGAATCGATCGACCATGGCGTTCGGCTGCTCACTGACCGACGGCTCGGCAGCGCCCGACAGTGGGTGGAGGCAGTGATCGCTGCCGCAAAACATGGCGATACCTTCATTCATTGCCCAACGCGCAACTACTGGCCACCGGGCGACGGCGAGCCCGGCATCGAGGAACTAACCCAAGTTCGCCAGGCCTACGGGCGATGCTACATATTCGATGTGGACGGCCATTGGACTTCGGAGTCTGACCAACTCGCCTCTCGCGGCTGGATCGTGCTTCGAGGCAACGTCCACGCTCAGCTTCGAGAGTTGGTGCGCTCGCTACGATCCGCCGAATATCAGACAGTCGTCGCGAACTGACTGAACGCCGACCACCAGCGAGCAGCACGCAGGACCGCCGGTTCACCGCTCGTTCACCCTCATCATCTCTTTCGCAAAAAAATCTTGCGTTCCGTGCTTCGCAAGATTATATGAATGCCATGAGCGATCTCATTGGTACACGCGTGAAGGCCCTGCGCGAGGAGCGCAAGCTGTCGCAAGACGAGCTTGCCTCCGTGTTCGGCTTCAAGGACAGGCAGACCGTTTCGGCCATCGAGAATGGCGACCGCCGCGTCTCGGCTGACGAATTGCTGCGCGCCATGTCGGCGCTGAAGGTGCCGCTGGAGTATTTTACCGACCCCTTCCTGCTGGTCGGTGAGGGGCAATTCTCCTGGCGCCAGTCGGCTGTACCCGCCGACAAGCTGCGCGGCTTCGAGCGGACTGCCGGACGCCTCATAGCCGCTTACCGCAACTATGCGCCGCAGGTCGGCCGGCAACCCAACATCGTCCGGCCGTCTCTCCGCCTCAGTGCCCAGAGCAAATTCGAACAGGCGATGGCGGACGGCGAACGCTTTGTTGCCGACTACCAGCTTGGAGATGCGCCTGCCGAGCGGCTGGCCGAGGTCATGGAGAGCAAGCTCGGCATCCTCGTGCTTATGGTCGATGCCATCGATGGTGTGTCGGGCGCGGCCTGCCGGTTGCGGGATTTGGATGCGGTGCTGATCAATCGCAACGAGATCGTCGGCCGCCGAAATTTCGATCTGGCGCACGAGCTGTTTCACATCCTGACGTGGGATGCGATGCCGCCCGATCCGGTCGAGGATAACAGCGAGTTCAGCAAGAAGCGTGTCGAGCAGCTGGCCAACAATTTCGCCGGCGCGGTTCTGATGCCTGAAAGCGCGCTCGATCGCCTCGGCCCCTGGGAAAAGGATACGGTCAGGCGTCTGAACAGGGGCGCGCTTTTGCTCGGCGTTACGGCGAACGCCCTTAAGTGGCGGCTGGTCGCCACGGGGCGTCTGGAAAAGGCGACAGCGGCCGGGATCGACGATGTGGGTCTGCGAAACAATGGGCGTGCCGCGAAGACAACGAAGGTGCCCGCGCTTTTCTCCAAGACTTTCATGGAGGTGATTTCCCTCGCGCTCACCAAGGGTCTGCTGTCGATGCGCCGCGCCTCAGAGCTGTTGGGCGTCGATGTTGAAGACGTGTCGGATCTATGCACAACCTACGGGCTGGAAGCTCAAGACGAGCTGTGAGGAGGCATGGCTCGGCACAAGGGTCCCGTATTGGTGGACACCAACGTCATCATCGAGTGTCACCGCGCCGGGGCTTGGGCCGCGTTGTCTGGCGGCTATGCGGTGGAAACCGTCGAGAAATG
>JANMVX010000322.1:0-6143 GCA_031393505.1 Hyphomicrobiaceae bacterium
GGAGAACGATCAGGCTCGCTTGCGACTCAACGGGACCCCGCGACAAGGTACGGCGAATACGGCGACTCCGCCCCAAGCGCCCGCCCCATAAGAAGGACTTTTCATGGCCTCGACCCAGCTGAAATACGAGCGCGCCTCCAGCCCCATCGATATGATCGAGACCTTCGCCGCCGCGCAGGACTGGACCTACGAGCGCGCCTCGGACGACGAGCTGACGCTGACGGTGCCGGGCACCTGGTCGGACTATCATGTGAGCATCAACTGGCGCGACGACCTGGAAGCCCTGCACGTCGCCTCCGCCTTCGACTGCAAGGTGCCGGACGCGCGGCTGAATGAAATCTACCGCCTGATTGCGCAGATCAACGAGCAGCTATGGATCGGCCACTTCGATCTCTGGCTGAACGAGGGCCTGCTCATGTACCGCCACGGCTTGCTGCTGAACGGCAATGTGGCGACGCCGCGCCAGTGCGAGGCCATGATCCACTCGGCGCTGGAAGCCTGCGAGCGCTACTACCAGGCCTTCCAGTTCGTGGTCTGGGCTGGCAAGGAAGCGCGCGAAGCGCTGACGTCGACGATGTTTCAGACGGAGGGGCAGGCGTAAGAAAGAAGGGATTAGGGATTAGGTACTAGGGATTGGTAAGAAGACTTTCGCCTCACAAACCCTCATCCCTCATCCCTAGTCCCTAGTCCTAATCCCTAGTCCCTAGTCCCTGGTCCCTAATCCCTCACTTCGTCAGCCTCATCGCCATCAGCTCCTTACCGATCTTGTGGAACGCAGACTGCAAATCGGCGACCGTCAAAGCGTTGTAATAGAATGGCGGGCCTGAGGCGCATTGCGACAGCAGCGTCTGCGCCGAGGCGTCGGTGACGTCGAAGGCGATGGCGTAGATCTCGATGCCAGCGGCCTTGATGTTGGTGCAGACTTCGAGCGTTTTGGCGTTGGCGGCAGCGACATCGGTGCCGTCATGCAACGGATAGCTTGGCGAAAACGTGTTGGCGCCGTCAGTCATCAGGATCAGGCGTTTGCGCGTGGACCCGGCAGCCCCGCCATCGTGGAATGGCGCCAGTGGATCGGCCGACAGCGTGCGCCAGGCCCACAATAGTCCCGGAGCGATGTAGGTCTCGCCGCCTTCCGTCAAGGCGGTGATGGAGGTCTTGATGACGGTGGGATTGTTGTTCAGCCGCGTCAATTCGGCCGGGCACTCGCCGGTCACCCAATCGCCGACGATCCAGGCCGGCACTGGATTTGCGGCCGAGGCCGCGACTGTGGCGTCGCCAGGCGATGTTTGCGAGCCGACGCAGCCGTGCCAGACATAGTTGTCTGTGGTGGGCGTGCAGATATGGGTGAGTGCCGGCTTCGAGTAGTCGTTGGCGTCGTCATAGTCGGAGCTGCAGTCGTAAGGCTGGCCATCGTTGTAACAGGTGGCGTCGGTGTGATGATGGATGGGCGTCGCCAGTTGCTCCCAGGTATCCGTGCAGCTGGAGGACGCGACCGAATAATCGACGGCGCCTGTCAGCCAGGACGCGCTGCGATTGCCGAGTCCGACATTCACGTAGCGCGTGAACGGCACCAGGGCGACTTTCATGTTCGGGTTCGGGTCCGAGGAGCCCGGCACATGAAACAGCAGGTCCGTGAGATCGGACGCGGCTTGTTGCGCAGCGGCCAACTTGGCGCCCGCCATGGAGTGGGTGGTGTCGAACGCTATCGCCACTTCCATTGGCCCGCCCGCACCGGCGACAGCGGTCGCTTCGACGCCGACTTTCGTGTGCTCCGTGCCGAACAGCCCCATGAACATGGTGTGGACGGATGCCTCGGCCCGAGCGGTGATCGACCCTTCGGACGGGTTCATGCTGACAATGACCGTCGGCTTGACGCCCGTGCCTGCCAGCGCAACCTCAAGGCGCTTTTCGATCACAGAAGTCATATCGACATCGGGGTCTTCGTTGTCCTCGCCGCCGCCCTGGTGCGAGCCGGTGCTGGCGCCCGCCAGCACGGCGATGTCGATCGCCTGCTGCATGCGGCTCTGCATACTCACTTCGTGGCCGTAGTCGATGGCCAGGCCAATGCAGCCCATCACCGGTATGGCGACCAGCGCAAACAACAGTGAGACATTGCCCCGGCGGTCGCGAAACAGCGATTCGAATGGCGCTTGGTGGCGAGACTCCAACATTCTGAAACTCCGCAATTGGCTCTAAACATGCATAGCGAACGTTCCGGCGGAGCCCCCGTCCCGCCTTCAGTCCTAAGTGGTAGCCCTCGTTGGCAAATATTTTCTTAAATTCATACGAATGCAGACGGACTGCCTACTGATGGATTTTCCGTCGTGCCAGAACGGGACGCGGACCTGACTTGTTCGCGCCAGGCGGCGGGCGGACGCGCTTGTCAGGGACCAACCGCCCTCCTAGGGTGCGGCCCATCCCGTCCCCGCCCTGGAGCCTGCCCATGTCCCTGACGCTCGACCGACCGCTGGTGCTGCTCGGAGCCGGAAACATGGGCGGCGCGCTGCTCAAGGGGTGGCTGGCCGGCGGGCTTGATCCGAAACAAGTCATCGCGCTCGACCCCGCTCCGCCTGAGCCGATGCGCGCGCTGCTGGCGAGCCACGGCATTGCCTGTCATGCAACACCCCCGGTCCTGGCCGCGCCGGCCGCGGTGATCGTGCTCGCCGTCAAGCCGCAGATCATGGACGAGGTGCTGCCCCCGGTGGCGAGGCTGGCCGGCCCCGGCACAGTGGTGCTGTCGGTCGCGGCGGGGCGCACCGTGGCCTCGCTGGCGCGCCACTTTGCTCCGGGCACGGCCATCGTGCGATCCATCCCGAACACGCCCGCATCGGTCGGGCGCGGCGTGACCGCCGTATTCGCCAACGCCGCCGTGTCGCCGGCCCAGCGCGCGCTCTGCAATGGTCTGCTGGCCGCGGTCGGCCTAGTGGCCTGGGTGGACGAAGAGCGGCTCATCGACGCCGCCACCGCCGTCTCGGGCTCAGGGCCGGCCTATGTGTTTCTGATGGCGGAGTGCCTGGCCGAAGCCGGCCGGCAGGCGGGCCTGCCCCCCGAGGTCGCCAGGCAACTGGCGCGTGCGACCGTCGCGGGAGCGGGCGAGTTGCTGCACCAAAGCGACCTGGACGCCGCGACATTGCGCAAGAATGTGACCTCGCCCAAGGGCACCACCGCCGCCGCGCTGGAGGTGCTGATGGCCGCCGACGGGTTGCAGCCGCTCCTCACCCGCGCCGTCGCCGCCGCCGACCAACGTGCGCGGGAATTGGCGCTGGGGACATGATGGTCATCATGCGCCGCCCAAATCATGCGGCATGACCGCAGTTGGTTCAACGCATGATGAGCATCGTGTCCCCAGCCATTGCATTGCCGCCGCACACGCCTATCTTTGCTCAACGGTTCACCACCAACCAGGAGCCCCCCATGCTCGACCTCGCCACGCCCCGCGGCCGCATCATCGACGCCGCCCTGCGCCTCGCTGCCGCCAAGCCGTGGCGCGACGTCTCCCTGAACGAGATTGCGCAATCGGCTGGCGTCACGCTGGTGGAGCTGTCGAAGGAATTCTACGGCAAGCTCTCCATCATGGCCGCCTTCACCAAGCTGGTGGACGAACAGGTGCTCGCGCGCGCCCGGCTGGTCCACGGCGCCGAGGAAAGCGCCCGCGACCGCGTGTTCGACGTCATCATGACGCGGTTTGACATTCTCCAGCCCTATCGCGCGGCCTTAAAGAGCATTTTCCACGGCGGCGCCACGCCGCCCGGCCTGGATACGCTGGGCCGCATGATGCGCTCGCAGCATTGGATGCTGGTGGCCGCCGGTATTCCCGCCGACGGCCCGGCCGGCCGCGCCCGCGAGGCCGCGTTGCTGAGCGTTTACGCCCGCACGTTCCAGGAATGGCTCACCGACGAGGACGTCGGCCGCGCCAAAACCATGGCCGTGCTCGACCGTCGCCTGCGCAGCGGTGAAAGCTGGATGAAGACCTTCGAGGACCTGCACGGCCGGTTCGAGAAACTGGGCGACGTGTTCCGTCGCGGCCCGCGACGCGCGGCGGACAAGGGCGAGGCGGCCAGCCCGACGCCGCCCCCACCGCAAGGGGCCAGCCCGTATTAATCTCAGCGCCTTAGCGTAGCCCAAGCGCCACAGTTGGATTAGATTCGCGATTCTGAGCTGAGTCCGCAGAGCCAAACCAGGCATTCTCGTAGCCAGCGCTGTGAATTTCGGTGACGGTCTCCTCGTGTTGTATCTGCGGGGAGCATTGACATGGCCAAGCGGGCAAGACTCTGGAACAGCCTTGCAGGACTGCTTGGCTTGGCCGCAGCGCTCGCGGGATCGCCCGTTGAGGCTGCTGACCCGGCCGTTTCCGACTCCAACCTCAAGCTCAGTTTTTTTGGCGGCAACGCCAATGCCGGCGCCACCGGTGTCGGCATTGGCGGCCTGGCGGGCAGCCTGACCCTTCCAGTGGGGCACGCCTTCGGCATCCAGCTCGACGGCGCGGTGGGCAAAGTCGACGGCAACGGCTTTTACGGCGCCGGCGGACATATGTTCTGGCGCGATCCCGGCCAAGGCCTGTTCGGTCTTTACGCCGGCTATGCCAAGCTCGAAGCGTTTGGCGGGCAATCGGTTAGGCGCTTCGGCCTCGAGGCTGAACGCTTCATCGGCAATTTCACGCTGCGAGGCGCGGGCGGCATCCGGGACGGGGCGGGCGGCTCAAGCGCCTACGGCAGCGCCAAACTCGACTATTACTGGACGCCCAACCTAAAAACCTCGAGCGGCGTCACTTTTGAGGGCACGGGCTTCTATTCTTCCAGCGCCGAGTACCAATTCAACTCGGACGAAATGGCGGGCATGTCGCTGTATTACGACAGCAACTACCATGCGAGCGACAGCTACCAGATCCTCGGCGGCCTGAAGATCAGCTTTGGCAAATCCATGAGCCTGATCGACCGGCATCGCAAACAGGACCCTGACATGCTGCTGGGCCTGGATCTGATCGCCACCGAGCAGGCTGCGGCGAAATATTGCTCGGCAGACGTCGCTTACGCCTTGCCGCAGACCTGTATGTGCCCGCCCTTCACGATAGCCATCGACGGCGGCGACAACACCTTCAGCTGCCACGAACCTATGAAGTAGCGGCTGGCCACAAGTGTTGTCATCGAGTCACAGTTGCGAAACAATACGCTTGGCGCCGTTCGGCGTTTGAGACGTTTTCGCCTCCGCCCCGCCACTTTCTCTAGCCGAATCAGCCGGTTCTTCCTATTGCTCGGGCAGCTTGGGGAGAACACGTCATGTCACGACCACGTCCGTCAATTGGTGCGTTGCTGAGCATCGGCGTCCTGGTCCTGGCGGGCGGAGCGGCACGCGCCGACGATGCCGCAGTCTCCGATATCAACATGAAGCTCAGCGGTTTTGGCGGCTACACCAACGCCGGCCACGGCGGCGGGCGGCTGGCCGGCGTCGCGGGCAGCCTGACCGTACCGATCGAGCAGCACGTCGGATTTCAGTTCGATGCGGCGGCGGCGGGCGCCTCGGGCGACTTCTTCTTCGATGCTGGCGCGCATCTGTTCTGGCGCGATCCGGGCACGGGGCTGTTCGGCCTCTATGCCGGCATGGCGCGGCAGGTCGGAACCAACCACACGCAGCGCGTCGACCACTACGGCATCGAAGCCGAGCGCTATTTCGCCAACCTGACCGTCAGCGGCGCGTTGGGATACGAGACCGGCAATCATGTCGGCGGGATGTATGGCAACGCCAAACTCGACCTTTATCTGACGCCCAACTTCATGACCTCGGGCGGCTACACCTCCGAGGCCGGCGTCGGCTACTATTCGTCGCGCGCGGAATATCAGTTCAGCTCCGACCATGAATTGGGCCTGGGCCTCTATGCCGCCAGCGATTGGCACTCCAGCGACACCTATCAGATCACGGGCGGCTTGCGCCTGACCATCGGCGAGCCGATGACGCTGCGCGACCGCCACCGCCACCAGGACCCGGCGAGCTATCTCGGCGCCGATACGATCGGTACGGAGCAGTCGAAGTACACGGTGTGCGGAACGACCGAGGCGCTGGCCTGCCCGGCGGTTGTGGTCGTGGCGGCGCCGTAGTTTTGTTCTGCCGCGACGCGTTCGCGGTTTCGCTCTCGTTGCGTTGACGGC
>JANMVX010000376.1:0-2926 GCA_031393505.1 Hyphomicrobiaceae bacterium
CGCCGGCAACATGGTCACCATGACCCTGTGCTGGGCCGCCACGTTCATCGGGCTGGGCGCGCTTTGCGTGATCCTCGGTACGTTGCTGTACAAGGGGTTCACCGGTCTGGGCGTCGGCGTCTTCACGCAGATGACGCCGCCGCCGGGAAGTGACGGGGGCCTGCTCAACCCCATCGTCGGCAGCTTGATCATGACGACGCTCGGCGTTGCGATCGGCACCCCGATCGGCATCCTGGCGGGCACCTACATGGCCGAGTACGGGCGCCACTCCCGACTGACCGAGGTCGTGCGCTTCATCAACGACATTCTGCTGAGTGCGCCCTCGATCGTCATGGGCTTGTTCGTCTACACCGTGATGGTCGCGCCGATGGGCCATTTTTCCGGTATCGCCGGCGCGGTATCGTTGGCCGTGCTGGTCATTCCGATCGTGGTTCGCACCACCGAGAACATGTTGCTGCTGGTGCCCAATCCGTTGCGCGAGGCGGCAAGTGCGCTCGGCATGCCGCGGTCGCTGGTGATCCGCCGCGTCGCCTACAAGGCGGCCCAGACCGGCATGATCACCGGCGTGCTGTTGGCGATCGCGCGGGTCAGCGGCGAGACTGCGCCGCTGCTGTTCACCGCCCTCAACAATCAGTTCTGGAGCACCAATCTCAACGCTCCTCTCGCCAGCTTACCGGTCGTCATCTTCCAGTTCGCGCTCAGTCCTTACGCCGATTGGCAGCGACTAGCCTGGGTCGGCGCGCTGATCATCACGTTCGCCGTTCTGGCGCTGAGCATCGCTGCACGTTGGCTCGCATCGCGAGGAAATCACACATGAACGACATGTCGACGAAGACCGCGCCGGCGACCGCTTTGAAAACGCGCATAGAGCTGCGCAATGTCGACTTCTTCTATGGCAAAACGCAAGCCCTGAAGTCGATCAGCCTGCCGCTTTACGATCGTCAGGTGACGGCGTTCATCGGGCCGTCCGGTTGCGGCAAGTCGACTTTGCTGCGGGTCATGAACCGCATGTACGACCTCTACCCGGGTCAGCGCGCGGAGGGTGAGGTGTTGTTCGACGGCGAGAACATACTGGCGCCGGGTCAGGATCTGAACTTGCTGCGCGCGCGTGTCGGCATGGTGTTCCAGAAGCCGACGCCGTTTCCGATGACGATCTACGACAACATCGCGTTCGGCATCCGGCTCTACGAGAAGCTGTCGAAGGCCGATCTCGATGCGCGCGTCGAATCTTCGCTGCGCCGCGCCGCGATCTGGGACGAGGTCAAGGACAAGCTCGGCGCCAGCGGCCTCAGTCTGTCGGGTGGCCAGCAGCAGCGCTTGTGCATCGCCCGCACGGTCGCCATCCGGCCCGACGTCATTTTGTTCGACGAGCCGTGCTCGGCGCTCGATCCGATCTCGACCGCCCGCATCGAGGAGCTGATCGACGAGTTGAAATCGGATTATACGATCGCAATCGTCACGCACAATATGCAGCAAGCCGCCCGCGTCAGCCAGCGCACGGCTTTCATGTACCTCGGTGAGCTGATCGAATTCGGCGATACCACCATGATCATGACCGCGCCCGCCCAAAAGCGTACCCGCGACTACATCACCGGCCGTTTCGGCTGAGATGTCTCAGCTGAGACTTTTCAGCTGAGACTGGCCCCCGTCCGATCGTGTAGCATCGTGACGCCGGCAGGCACAGGTGTGGAACTTCCCGCCGGCCGGGCCGTTGCCGGTCTGCCGCGGAGGTGCGACGATCATGGCAAAGGCTACCACATCCCGATCAACGCCGGCGAAATCGAAGCCCGCGAAACCAGAACCAACTGGATCGATCCGGGTCGGCGTGGGCGGCTGGACCTTCGAGCCCTGGCGCGGGGCCTTCTATCCCCAGGGGCTGGCGCATAAGCGTGAGCTCGAGTTTGCCTCGCGCGCGCTGACCTCGATCGAGATCAACGGCACCTACTATTCCACGTTCAAGCCGGACAGCTGGCGCAAGTGGCGGGACGAGACGCCCGACGATTTCGTGTTCGCGGTGAAGGCTTCGCGCTACTGCACCAATCGTAAAATTCTCGGGTCCGCCGGCGAGGCGATCGAACGCTGTGTCGGACAAGGCCTGACCGAGTTGGGCGCCAAGCTCGGCCCGATCAACTGGCAGTTCATGGCGACCAAGAAATTCGATCCTGACGATTTCGCGGCGTTTCTCGCGTTGCTGCCGAGGGAAAGGGATGGGCGGGCATTGCGGCACGCGCTCGAGGTCCGGCATCCGAGCTTTGCGACGCCCGCATTTTACGATCTGGCCCGTCGGCACGGGGTCGCCATCTGCGCGGCGATGGGCGAGGACTTTCCCGAAATCGATGAGCCGACCGCCGACTTCACCTATACACGGCTGATGTCGAGCCACGCCGATCAGCCGGCTGGCGTCACCGACACGGAACTTGCCGCCATCGCCAAGCGGGTCGAGACCTGGGCAGCCCGGGGCGACGTCTTCGCCTACTTCATCGCCGGCGCCAAAGAGCGCAATCCGGCCGCTGCGCTCGCGTTGATCGAGAAGCTGAGCTGAAGACAAATATGGGGTCTCGTCGCAGCCGACGATCGAGACATCAACAAGGCGTAGAGTACGCATCCGGCGAGCAGCCGGGTGGCGTTGCTCGGTCAGGCAGCTTCTGCTGGCCAGCGTCACCGGGCCCAGTTTCCAGCGCAGCAGGCAGGTCGGCGACGGGGTGCGCGGGATGATCGGCAATTCGCGCGCGGACGTCGACGAGCCATGTCGTCAGGTCGACGTTCGTCGAGCTTGGCGGTGTCGGACAGGCGCCAGGACAGCACCGCGGAAGCGCTTGTTGGACGCCACGCGCAGCAACGCCGCGCGGGGGACCGCGCGGCGTTGGTGTGGGCGATGTAGAGAGGAGATATTCGAATGATGTCATGCAACCCCTTGGCAGACCTG
>JANMVX010000203.1:0-31455 GCA_031393505.1 Hyphomicrobiaceae bacterium
CGGTGGGCGTCAGGCTGGTGCTGAGGCCAAGGAGTCCAGCGGCGGCTGCAATAGCCAAAGCGCTGGCGGATTTCGGGAATCCCCCGGTCATGATGCTCTCCACTTCACAAGTACAACTCGGAAAGCCCAGGGAGGTTAACCCCCGGACCACTTTTGTGACCGCCTGCTCCATACGGGAGATCAGGACCCCTACGCGTCACGAACCATGGCGTCAGTTAAGCGGGCCGAGGCCCAAAGGTAAATGCAACAAGTGTGGCTTTCGAGCCGTTGTCCACACGCGATTTGGGTAGTGGTTCTGGCGCGCGGGCACGACTCATGAATGTGACGTTAGGCGGGGCAATTGTGGCAGGCAAGTCTCGGGGGGAGGAGAAGGGAAGGGCAGGGACTAGGGACGAGGGACTAGGGACTAGTTAGTAAAATCAATAGCTTAGTTCTGCTGGCGATGACAGCTTCGCCTAGTCCCTAGTCCCTAGTCCCTAGTCCCTAGTCCCTAGTCCCTAGTCCCTAGTCCCTAGTCCCTAGTCCCTCATCCCTCAATCACACCGTCACCGGCAACGCCCGCTGCGCCTCGGTGTGGAACACGCGCTTGTAGCGCGCGATCTCGGCGCTGGGGCCGGTGGCCTTGGAGGGGTTGTCCGAAAGTTTTACGGCGGGGCGGCCGTCAGCCGACCAGACCTTGCAGACCAGGCTCACCGGATCGGTGCCGCGGCCGGGGGCGAGGCCGCGGAAATCGTTGGTCAGAAGCGTGCCCCAGCCGAAGCCGAGCCGCACCCGTCCCGAAAAGCGCTGATGCAGCGCTTCCATACGCTCGACATCGAGCCCGTCGCTGAAAATGATCAGCTTGTCCTTCGGGTTTTGCCCGCGGGCGGTCCACCAGGCCACCGCTTCCTCGCCCTTTTCGAACGGATCGCCGCTGTCGATGCGGATGCCGGTCCAGCGGTCGGCCCAATCGGGGGCGTTTCTAAGGAACTCGCTCGAGCCAAAAGTATCGGCGAGGATGATGCGCAGATTGCCATCATAGTCCTCCTGCCAGTCGGCCAGCACTTTGTAGGGCGCCTGGCGCAGTTCAGCGTCGGTGTTGGCCAAGGCCGCGTAAACCATCGGCAGCTCGTGCGCGTTGGTGCCGACGGCCTCCACTTCGCGGCGCATGGCGATCAGGCAATTGCTGGTGCCGGAAAAGGCGTCGCCGAGCCCTTCGCCCATGGCCTGCACGCACCAGTCCTGCCACAGAAAACCGTGGCGGCGGCGGGTGCCGAAATCGGCGATGCGCGTGCCCTTCAGCTTGTTCAGCCGCAAAACTTTGTCCCAGATGCGCGTCATGGCGCGGGCGTAAAACACCTGCAGTTCGAATTTGCCCATGCCCTTCAGGACGGCGCGGGATCGGAGCTCGCTGAGGATGGAAAGAGCCGGGATTTCCCACAGCATGGTCTCGATCCACCGCCCCTCGAAAGTGAGCCGGATGTCGCCGGTAGCATCCTTCTCGAGGTGATAATCGGGGAAGCGATAATTCTCCAGCCAGGCCAGGAATTCGGCCGAAAACATCTGGCGCTTGCCGTAAAAGCTGTTGCCGCGCAGCCAGGTCGATTCGCCCCGGGAGAGGCGCAGCTGGCGCACGTGATCCAGCTGCTCGCGCAATTCGCCCATGTCGATGACATCGCCGAGCTTGATGTCGGCGGTGCGGTTCTTAATGGCAAAAGTCACCGCCACATCCGGATGGCGGCGGAAAATCGTCTGCGCCATCAAGAGCTTGTAGAAATCCGTGTCGAGCACCGAGCGCACGATCGGATCGATCTTCCAGGTGTGGTTGTAGACGCGGGTGGCGATGTCGATCATGGGGGGCCGGAAGAAGGGACTAGGGACTAGGGACTAGGGGGGCGGAGCAAGGGGGGACGCCGCAGCCCCCTTCTTACTAGTCCCTAGTCCCTAGTACCTAGTCCCTTCTTCCGCGCCAACTCCCCCCGCCGCCATCCCGCCGCGTCCTGATAAAAGAACGGCGCCGGCGTCACCTGCCGCGCCTCGTGGCTCAGCGCCAGAAACGCTATCGCCTCTTCGACCACGATTTTCGTCATGCTGTGCAACCCGTGCGCGCCGGCCTCGGCCATCGGCAGCCAGAGCAGTTGTTCGAATTCGCCGTCTGTGGCGCCGGTGTCCAGGGCGATGTCGTCGGCCGAGACTAGGAAAAACCGCGCGTCAAAGCGGCGACTGCGGCCGGACGGGGTGATGGCGCGGGCGATGAAGGCGAGCGGGGCGAGGTTTGGCACATAGCCGGTGGCGAAATAGGCGGGCCAGCCGCCAGTGGCTGATGGCGGGACGGCTGCGCCTTTTGTGCCGAACAACAGCCCCGCTTCCTCGAACGTTTCCCGCAGGGCGGCCAGGGCAAATGTCTCGGGTCGGTGGCCGCCCTGCTCGGCAAGCAGGGGCACGCGGTGATGGTCGGCCAGTTGCTCATGCAGCGTCAGCGCGTGATCGGCGGGATCGACGCTGCCGCCGGGAAACACCAGTTTTCCCGGCGCAAACACCTGTGTTGCCCGCCGCATCCCCAGCAGCACTTCCCGTCCGCCCGGCCGCTGGCGGACGATCACCAGGCTGGCGGCGTCGCGCGGGGGCGGGGCGTCAGTCATTGGCTCGGTACAACGGGTCGAAATCGACGCCGGCGATGCCGGTTTTGCGCGTCGCCGGATCAAAGCCGTGCATGCGCAGCGCCCATTGCAGCCCGACCAGCGCGCCCTTCACCGGCGGCAACAGGGCGAGACAGACGACCAGCGCCAGCAGCGGCCAGCCGATCATCTGTATCCAGAGCGGCGGGCTGTAGGTCGCCTCGATAGTCAGCGCCGTCCCCACCACCAGGTGGCCGGCGATCAGGATGACGAAATAGGGCGGCGCGTCGTCGGCACGGTGATGATGCAACTCTTCCGCGCAGTGGGGGCAGCGCTCGTTAACCTTCAGATAGGCGCGGAACAGAGCCCCGGTCCCGCAGTGGGGGCAGCGCCCGGCAAGACCGCGCGCCATGGCCTGCAGCCAGGGCCGGTCGGTGGCCAACTGGGCAGGTGCGGACCCGGCAATGGTGTGTTCGATTGGCATGGCTGTGATGTCGGCCTTGGCTTGGCAGGGGTCAAGCGTCCTGCAACACTATGGCGCAATTTTCGCCGCAGTCCTGTCCTCACAAGGAGCCCTATGTCCGACCTCTCCAGCTTCCCCATCACCGCCCGCTGGCCCGCCGCCCATCCTACCCACATCCAGCTCTATTCCACCCCGACCCCGAACGGCGTGAAGGTGTCGATCGCGCTTGAGGAGCTGGGCCTCGCCTACGAGCCGCATTTCATCGATATCGGCAAGAACGAGACCTGGACGCCGCCCTATCTGGCGCTGAACCCGAACGGCAAGATCCCGGCCATCATCGATCCCGACGGGCCAGGTGGAAAACCCATCGGCCTGTTCGAATCCGGCGCCATCCTGCTCTATCTGGCCGAGAAGACGGGAAAACTGCTGCCCGCCGATCCGGTGCGGCGTATCGAAACCCTCCAGTGGGTGATGTTCCAGATGGCCGCCGTCGGCCCGATGTTCGGGCAGCTTGGCTATTTCTACAAATTCGCCGGCAAAGATATTCCCGACAAGCGCCCCTTTGAGCGCTATCGCGACGAGAGCAAGCGGCTGCTGGGTGTTCTTGAAACCCGCTTGGATGGCCGCCAATGGATCATGGGCGACGACTACACCATCGCCGATATCGCGCTGGTGGGCTGGGTGCGCAATCTGGTCGGGTTCTACGGCGCGGGCGAGATCATGGAGTACGAGAAATTGAAGCATGTTCCGGCCTGGCAGGCGCGGGCGCTGGCCCGACCGGCGGTGCAGCGCGGGTTGGAAATTCCGAAGCGTCCGGCGTGATGCGGAAGGCGCGGCGTAGGGGCGAGACTTGTCTCGCCCTCGTGCCACATTCCACACTGCCCGAGGGCGACCCACGGGTCGCCCCTTCGCGGATGGTCCGTCTACGCGCCCACCAGCGCCAGCACGCGCAACGGACTGCCCGATCCATTCTCGATCTTCAGCGGCGCGGTGATCAGCACCGCTCCCGTCGGCGGCAACTGATCGAGATTGGTAAGGCTGGCGAGGCCAAACTTGTTGTTGCCGTGCATCAGGTGATGCGCCGGGAACGCCGGCTCGAACGCGAAGGCCTGGCCGGCGTCCGTCCCCACCGCTTCGACGCCAAAACCGTTGACGTCGCGCTCCTTGATCAGGAACGTCACCGCCGCGGCGCTCGGGCCGGGCACATGCGGGCCGTCCTCCTTGGCGTTGAGGAATTTGGCGGGATCCGTGCGCTTGGACCAGTCCGTACGCATCAGAACCCAGGCGCCTTTCGGGATGCGGCCGTGCTTGGCCTCCCAAGCGGTTATGTGCGCGGGTTCCAATAGGAACTTTTCGTTGGCTGCGGACTCCTTTGAGCAGTCGATCACACAAGCCGGCGCAATGAAGCGTTCGACCGCGATGGTGTCGGTGGAACCCGCCGTGTTGTCCTTACCCGTCACCCAATGGATTGGCGCATCGAAATGCGTGCCGGTGTGCTCGCCCATGGCCAGGTTGTTCCAGTACCAACCCGGGCCGCGCTCGTCGTATTTGGAAATGACGCTGGCCGAGAACGGGCTCGACTGCGCGAACGGCGGCGGCAGCTGGATGACCGGCGTCGAGGCCCGCAGCGTCTGCGACAGGTCGATGACGCGGATCTTTCCGGATGCGATGGCGGCGGCGAAGTCCATGAGCATTGGCGTTTCTCCGGTTTGGGCTTGTTGGTTGGCGACTACACAATCAGATCGGAACGTCTGCGGTCAATGATCCAGGCGGCGGGGCAAGAAAACTATCGATGGTTTTCAGCGCGTCATCGAGCGATTTGCCGTCCTCGTCGGCGAGCGCGGCGAGGCGCAGGCGGCGCAGCCAGTCGGCGGCGTCGGGGCGGCCGATGAGGCGATCAGCGGCGGATCGGACCTTGTCGTACTTCGATCCGCCGCGCGCGTGGGTGTCGCCGTAGCCCTTGATGAGACGGCGACATTCCGTGAGTTCCACGGCGAGGGCGTAGTCTTTGGGCGCGGTGGCGATGATTTTGGCCAGCCATCCTTCAATGTGTGCGTCCTCGCGCGCGTGCCGCAAAGACCCGCGACGAAAACTCCGTAGACCGCCTATCAGATAGAGCGGCACGAACCAGCGGACGGTCCCGGTCTGCACGCGGCGGGGGCGATTGACCAAGGGCCGGAGCAGCCATTGCAGGGTGGATGAGGATTCAATCCGTAGGCCAATGGATTTTGGAAGGGCTCCCGCGAGTTCTTCGATGCGCGGGTGCATGAACTCGGTGGTGGTGATGAGCTGATCCGGCTTGGCGGCGACTTCGGCGCGAACGCGGGTGATGCGTGTGCTGCGGGTCTTCAGATCGGCGACGCGCATGACGTCGTCATAGGCCATGGCGCGCGCGAGGTGTTTTGCTACGGCGGCGGTCAGGCGCCAGTCGTACCTGGCGTCATCCAGTTTGTGCACGGACGCCAGGCGATCCAGATACTGCGCGCCATAGTCCGCATCCTGAAAATCGACGGTGCGGCGCAGGCTGGCGGCGATCATGCCGTGCAGGGGATCGGGAAAGTCACCGCTCGCGCGTGCAACCAGCGCATCGAACGGCTCCCAGCCGACGGGTTCCAATTTCGGGATGCGTTTTTCCGCTTTGGCGGGGACTTTCGGCGCGACCGCCTTGCCGCCAGCGCGCTGCTGGGTGGCCGTTTCGAACCCCAACGCAAACGCCGTCAGCGACGGCTCGACGCCGATCCCGCCCTTGCGGATGGTCGCCTCGAAGGCCTCGCGCGCAAACGGCAGTGCGCCCGATCCTGCCAACGCGCCGAACAGAACCGCCGATATGACGCTGCCGGAGTTTTCCGCCAGTTCCGCCATGTCGAAAGCGATCCATTGTTTGGCGGCGGTTGTTGCGGCGGCGTAGACCCGGCTCGCGTCCGCCGAGCCATCTCCGGGTACGGATTTTTCCGAGACGGCGAGCGCGCGATGCGAGGATGCGATCAGCGTCGTGCGGTCCGGCGTCACCAGCCCGCGCTGAATGGCCCGCCCGGCCTCCATCAATTCCGCGCCGATGACGATATCGACGTCGCCGGGTGTCGGCATCAGGGCGAGCACGGGTTGGCGGCCCCGCCAGCCCTCCGTGGGCGGAGCGAGCAATTCGACATAATACAACGTCGCGCCCGTGCGCTGGGCGACGCCCGCGACGGACGTGGCTTGTCCGACGTAATCCTGCCCTTCGGCCAGCGCCACGATCCAATCGATCAGTACGCCGCCGCCCTGGCCACCCATGGCGTGTACGGCGAGTGTGATGGGGCGGTACTGGGTGTCAGACACTTATGGCGCCAATCTGGATCGTAAATGTATCGGAAGCGGTGCGAGGCGCCTTAAGTGTCTGACACCTAGTCCGGTTGTTGGTATCGCAGGTCATGCCAAACTCGGCCGTGCAGCCTCCCGACGCCGCTGCAGCGTGCCGATCACCTTGCTCCGTACCCGTGCCAAAAACCGATCCCACCGGTTCGGGTTCTGGATGATGTCGGCGCGGTAAAAGCTCGGGCACAGCACGGCGGCTTCGGCAACATCGCCGCAGGTTCCGCAGCCGACGCAGGAGTTGTCGATCGCCACCACCGGGTCGTCCTTCAGCGGATCATCAGACGGTTTTACGCTCAGCGAGGGACAACCCGAGAGGCGGATGCAGGCGTGATCGCCGGTACACACATCCTCGTCCACGCCAAAACGTTGGCGCACCACACGCTTGCCGTCCTTCACCGCCTTGGCCAGGATCGGCTTTTCGCGCCGCTGCTTGTTCAGCATGCATTCGGATGAGGCGACGATCACCTTCGGTCCCTTCTCCGTAGTGGTTAGCGCCTCGCGCAACGTATCGCGCATTTGGGCGACATTGTACGTCCTATCGATCTGGCGTACCCACCCTACTCCGATCCCTTCCACGGCGCGCGTGATCGGATGCTTGGTTGAGCGGCTTGTGTTGTTGGCGCGCGAGGAGAGAATGTCCTGCCCGCCGGTCGCGGCCGAATAGAAGTTGTCGACGATGATCGTCACGCCGTCGGATTTGTTGAACACGGCGTTGCCGATGCCGCTGGTGAGGCCGTTGTGCCAGAAGCCGCCGTCGCCCATGATCGAGATCGGGCGCTTCTTGGCCGGGACGTTGAAGGCGGAGGCCGAGGCCGTGCCCAGCCCATACCCCATGGTGGTGGCGCCAATATGGAACGGCGCGTTGATCGAGAACAGGTGGCAGCCGATGTCGGCCGAGACGTGGTGCTGGCCGAGTTCCTGCTCGACCAGTTTCATGGCGGAGAAGATCGGCCGCTCCGGGCAGCCGACGCAGAATGTGGGCGGGCGTGGCGGCACGACGGCGGCCAACGCTTTGACGGCATCGCTCTCCAGCACCGAGGGTTGATTGGGGGCTCGCACTTGGTCCGGAATGGCTTCGGGTGAGAATTTCTCAAGGAACGCGCCGATGCCCTTGGCCATCACCGCGCCGGTGTATTCGCCGGCCATCGGCAGCATGCCTTTTCCGGCGAGCTTGGTCTGAATATCCGCACGCCGAAGAATGGTGTTGATGGCTTGCTCGATGTATTCCGGCTGGCCCTCTTCCACGATCAGCACGGCGTCCTTGCTGGCGCAAAACGCCGTCACCTCGTCGTCGATCAAGGGATAGGTGACGTTCATCACATAGAGCGGGACGCGGCTTGCGCCCCAAATATCAGCCAGCCCCAGCCCCTGCAGCGCGCGGATCACGCCATTGTACATGCCGCCCTGCAGGATGATGCCGACCCTGCCGATGTCGCCGTCGAACACCTCGTTGAGCCTGTTGTCCTTGATGTATTCGACCGCCGCGGGCCAGCGCTTCTCGACTTTCTCGCGCTCGTGCAAATAGGACGCTGGCGGCAGTACAATCCGGCTGGTATCGCGCTTCGGGTTCTCCAGCGCCTCGCGCAGCGTGTACAGAGGGCGCTTGTTGGCCTTGGTCTTGAAACTTCCGTGCACGTGGCAACAGCGGATGCGCACCTCCAGCATGACCGGCGTGTTGGAGGCTTCGGAAAGCTCGAAGCCCTTCTCAACGGCGTCCACGATGCTCGGCAAATTTGGTCGCGGATCGAGCAGCCACATCTGCGATTTCATCGCAAAGGCGTGGCTGCGCTCCTGCATGATGGAGGAGCCCTCGCCATAATCCTCGCCCAGGATGATCAGTGTACCACCTGTCACGCCGCCAGACGCGAGGTTGGCCAAGGCATCGGAGGCGACATTGGTCCCCACCGTGGCCTTGAAGGTCACCGCGCCGCGGATCGGATACATGACGGACGCGGACAATGTCGCCGCCGCCGCCGCCTCGGACGCGCTGGCCTCGAAGCGCACGCCGAGATCCGCCAGAATATCCTGCGCGTCCGCCAGCACATCCATCAGATGCGAGATCGGCGCGCCCTGGTAGCCGGCCACATAGCCCACGCCCGATTGCAGCAGCGCCTTGGTGATGGCCAGGATGCCCTCGCCGCGGAATGTGTCGCCCTCGCCAAGCGTCAGGTCCTGCACCTCGCGGGCAAACGATCGCTCGGCCATGATCGGGGCAGCCTTCTCTTTGTGGGCGGATCGGAGTATGTTGCGGCGGGATGGTGATCTAGGCCCGGCCCGGAAAGGGCGTCAAGGCAGGCATTGGCGTTAACCATCTTGACAAGACGCCGCCCCAATCGCGTGACAGCGTTTGCAACAGGATGGTCGCGTTGTGCGCTCGAATTGGCGCCTTAGCGCAATGGGACGCAACATGACGCTACATCGACGCACCTTTCTGATGGCGGTTCCCATGGCCTTGGCCGGCATCGCCGTGCTGCCCAGGATGACCCTGGCAAGCGACCTCGATCCCGCCCTGAAGGCGCGCATCAAATCCATCACCAACGTCTTTGAGGTCGGCAAGGTCGAGGCCGACTACGCCTATGTCGAGGACCTGAAAGATGGGCGCGGCTTCACCGTCACCAACTACGGTTTCGTCACCAAGGAACGGGAGGTGGCCGATGTAATTGCGCGGCTACTGGCCAAGGTTCCCGATGCGCCGCTGAAGGCGTTTCTGCCCCGCCTGCCGCCCAAGGCGCGTGGCGCCAATACCAAGGCCCTGAAGGATTTCCCAGCCGCCTGGATGTCGGCGGCAAATGCATCGGCCGATTTGGCGGATGCCTGCGAACAGGTCGCCGACAAGCTCTATTTCAATCCCGCCATGGCCGCGGCCGAGGAATTCGGCATGGCCAGCCCGCTGGGCCGCGCCATCGTCTACGACACCGCGCTGCAGCACGGCGACGGCAACGACAAGGATTCCCTGCGCGCCATCTACAAGCGCACGCGGGCGGCGACCGCCAATGCCGGCGAGATGGCCGAGACCGATCTGCTCTATGCCTTCCTGGAAGTGCGCCGCGATGTGCTGCTGCATCCGGCGAACAAGGCCACCGCCAAGGGTTGGCGCGAGTCGGTCACGCGCGTCGATGCGCTGGAGAACATCCTCAATGAGAACCCGCAGCTCGCCTCTCCGGTCCGGGTGCGGAACGCGGAGATCGACCTGACGGTGGTTTGAGCCCGTTACTCCGCCGGCGCCAGCACCACGCTGGCCCGGCGCTCGGTCTTGCCCCAACCGACCAGGTTGCCCTTGAGGGCGGTCAGCACAGCTTTCACAACCACGTAATACATCAGCTGGCGGTAGCCGAAGCGCTGCAATGGCAACCACCACAACAGCCGCCAATCTTCGCCCCTCTCAAAACCGAAAGCGATGGTGCAGGCGATGATGTCCACCAGCATGAAGGCGAGATAGTAAAGCGCCGTCGTGCCGATGTCGGTGGTGTCGAGCTGTTGGCCGTGCTGCAGATAGTCGAGACCGCTTGAGACGACTTGGCTGACCAGCATCAGGTCGATGACAGGGGCGAGCAGCGATAGCAGGATCTGGAACAGCCAGACCTGCGGCAGCGCGATCAGCCCGAGCGCACCGAATTGCGGATTGAAGGTGACGCGGTGATGCTTCCAAAGGCACTGCAGCGTGCCAAAGGCCCAGCGGAATCTTTGCTTCAGCAGCGCGGCCACGGTGTCCGGCGCTTCCGTCCAAGCCACCGCCTCGCTATCGAACCGCACCTTGAAGCCGGCGCGCTGCACCGCAATGGTGAGATCCTGGTCCTCGGCCAAGGTGTCGGCGGGGAAGCCGCCGAGCGAGCGAACCAGGGAGCCGCGCCAGGCCCCAACGGCGCCGGGCACGACGGTGACGCATCCCAGCGCCGCCAGGGCCCGCCGCTCCAGGTTCTGCGCCGTGATGTATTCCAGCGCCTGCCAGCGCGTGAGGAGATTGATCCGGTTGCCGACCTTAGCATTGCCGGCCACCGCGCCGATCGTCGGGTCCTCGAACCAGCGCGTCAGGCGTGCGATGGTTTCGGGTTCAAACTGCGTGTCGGCGTCGAGCGCGACAATCACCTCGCCGGTGGCCAGCCGCAGGCCGATGTTCACGGCATGCGCCTTGCCGGAGTTGGGGATCGAGATCAGGCGCACGCGCGGTTCGTTCGCGAAAGCCGCGCGCACAGCGTCCGCCGTGCCGTCCTTGGAGCCGTCGTCGATGACGATGATTTCGACTGATACGCCCGTGCTCGCCAGGATGCCACGGATCGATCCGGCGATGACCTTTTCTTCGTTGAAGGCGGGGATCAGCACGGAGACGGAGGTTCCACCTCTCCCCACGCGCTGCCAGGGGAGAGGAGACCGCCCCTCGCCGGCGACTTTGGCGTCAAGAGCTGGGCGGTCGGTGAAGGGCAGAGGCTGGCTCCGTGCCGCGTGCGGCGAAGGACTGAGCAAGAGGCTGCCCCTCATCCGGCGCAGTGCGCCACCTTCTCCCCTCGAAAGGAGGGGAGAAGGAAAGCCATTGACCCCGTCCCGGCCCCACACAGCCAGCGAACACAGCACCGCCAAGCGGCCAAACCCGACGATGATCGCGGCGATCGCCAGCCAATGCAGCGCGCTGCCGAGCCAACCCCAAATCAGGAACACCGACGAATTCACCGCCGGCAACACGCTTTCCCCCGGGAACGGCGGCATCGCCTCATCTGGCGTCAGTCCCGCCAGCTCCGATACCGGAACCAGCTCGAACCCTTTTGCGCGCAAGGCATCGATCAGCACGGGTAGGGCGGCCACGGTCTCATGCCGGTCGCCGCCGGCGTCGTGCAGCAGAACGATCCGGCCGCGGTTGTCCGGGTTCGGATCGCTGACGGCGGCCAAAACGCGGGCGACAATCTCGTTTGCCTTGGGCTGCTGCCAATCGTCGGGATCGACCTTCAGGCCGACTGTGATGTAGCCCAGATCCTGCGCCTGGCGGAGCACGCGCAGCGCGTTCTCGTCATTGGCGTGCGCGTCGCCGAGATAGGGCGGGCGGAACAGCCGCATGGCGCGCCCGGTCAGCGCCTGGAACAGCCGTTGGGTGGCGTTCAGCTCGACTTTCAACACTTCGGCCGGCGCCGTCGCGAGATTGGGATGGGTGAAGGTGTGGTTGCCCACATCATGTCCCTCGGCCACCATGCGCCGGACCAGCGACGGCGAGGCGTTGGCCTCGGACCCGACAATGAAGAACGACGCGCGCGCCGCCTTGTCCTTCAGGATATCGAGAATCTGCGGCGTCCACTCCGGGCTCGGTCCGTCGTCGAAGGTGAGCGCTATTTTTCCGGGCAGGTCGCCCGATTGCGAAATCTCGAGCGCATTCGGCAGCGCGGTGTAGGTCTCGCCAGTGGCGATTTGGCTCACGGGGTCGATGTCGATGGTTCGCGCACCGCCATGGGGCTCGGCTGTGATCTGCATGATCTCGCCGTCGCCTTGGTAGTCCACACCGACGCCGGCGCCGATGCGCGCGAGACCGGCGGACGACGGCGCCAGATAGGGTCGCCCGAACACGGACCAGATCGAGGGATCCTCGCTGCCGATGCGCCACAGCGCATAGCCTGCGGGACGAAACACGTCGGCCGCGAGCACTTGATTGTAGGCCGTCACGGCATCCAGCATCCACACCTCGTGGCGCTGCCCGGACTGTTCGCCATAGGCAAAGTGCGGATTGAGATCATGACGGTCGAAGGCGATGGTGGCGCGAGCGTCGCGCGCCGTCTGCATGGCGTCCGCGAACGACAAGGGCTCGGCGGTTTTGGCGTCGCCCGTCCAATCGTAGGCGTAGCTTCCCAGCGCTATGATCGTGTGGTCGGATTTGAGGGCTTGGAGGTGCCGCATCAGCCCGCGGACAAACCAATCCTGCGATGCGATCGGGCCGGCCGGGCCGGTCGCCCAATGCTCGTCATAGGCCATCAACACAACATAGTCGGTAGCTGACGCCAGGGCCGCGTCGTCGGCGATGGTTGCGGAAAAAGGCTGCGTGGCGGCCAAAATCAGATGGTCCGCCTCGAACGCGGCATGGGCTTCGCCGAGAAACCTGACCAGGTCGGGCTGGGCTGCGGCGGGCAGGGATTCGATGTCGACGACGGCCCCGACATAGCCTGCTGCCAACACTTCGGCGGCAAGGCTCGCGACCAGCACCCGGCGTGCCTCGGGATCGGCCAGAACGCGCGCCGTGCCTTCGCCATCCCAGGCGCCTTCCTTGAGATTTTGCACCAGCGGCAGCACCTTCACTTTTGGCGCGGCAGAGCTCACGAGATCCATGGCCGCCGCGTCGGCGCGGCTGACGACCGCTGATGTGGCCGCATCGATCGTGAGCCAGGCGGGCGACAGCCAATCGAGATGCGGCAGCGCCTGTTTCAACGCGGCGCGGCCGCTGGCGTCGTCGCTGTCATAAAAACCGATGGTCAGCGCGCGCGCCGACATCGCGGCTGCGTCTGGCGCGCTGGTATCGAACGGCCCCTTCGCCAGCAGCAGGGGATCGACGCGATGGGCGATGGTGTGGGTCGTCACCTGCGTGAACTGCGTGACCTTGCCGGCGTTGGACGGCGGCTTTCGCTCATAGGGGCTGTTGGCGCTGCCGCCTTTGGTGCGGCGAGCGCGGCGCTGCGACTTGACGATGCGGGTGTGCACGGTCTGCACGTTGAGCCGCGGCGCGATGGCGGGATTGGCGACTGCGATTGGGAACAGTTGGTGTGGATTGATGCGTCCAAGGGTGGGCAGATCGGGAACGCTGAAGACGCCGTAGACGAAGGTCGCAACCACCGCCGCGCTGAACGCCGCGACCGCCAGGCTCATGCGCAGCAGATACCAGCTGCGGCGGTTGGTCGGATCGAGAAAAACGGCCTGCCGGCTCATGCGAGTCACCCAGAAATGCAAAACGATCAGGCAGCTGCGCACATGCCAAACGCGCAGCGCTCGGAGAGCGAGGGGCGCGTCGATGGTGGGTGCGATGGCTTC
This sequence comes from Hyphomicrobiaceae bacterium, assembly GCA_031393505.1. Lineage (GTDB taxonomy): Bacteria > Pseudomonadota > Alphaproteobacteria > Rhizobiales > Hyphomicrobiaceae > JANYHF01. Next base: position 13,411 of record JANMVX010000203.1, read on the forward strand.
TAGCCCTATCGCATCGCCTTGCCTCTGTGGCATCTGTGCCGGGGATTGGTTACCAGCTGTCGGCGCCGAGCTTACCGATCTGTAACAACAACCTGCATTGATCTTGACCCATCGACTCTTGTGGTATCGGAAGCCAGTTTTGTAGGGGCGCACAGCAGTGCGCCCGGCGCGCCGCATCCGCCGAACTATCAGTGTTGCAAACCGGGCGCGCTGCTGCGCGCCGCTTGTTACAAATCAACGATGAGTCAGCATCAATGAAGGTTGGTATGAGGTGCGCAGCGCGGGCCTTGCGCGGACTGGCGTCGGCCGCTTCAATAGGGTCCCTGTCCCGCGATGGTCTCACAGCAAGGAAAGTCGGCGATGAGTGCGAAAGACAACCGTTTGACGGCTACGCGTTTGGCGGCGGATTTGCGGTCCGGAGCCCTCGATGCCGTCGAACTGACGGAACGCACGCTGGCCCGGATCGCCGCCTATCCGGATCGCGCTGTTTTCACTGAGGTGCTGAAGCCGCGTGCGCTGCGCGAAGCCGAGGCCGCGCGCAAGCGTCTGAAGGAGGGCCGGCCGGCGAGCGCGCTCGACGGAGTTCCGTCGGCCTGGAAGGATCTGTTCGATGTGGAGGGCCGGGTGACCACCGCAGGCTCGGTTGTGCTCAAAGGCAATCCGCCCGCCGGGCGCGATGCGGCGCTGTTGGAGGCTGGCGTTCGTGCAGGCCTGGTTACCATCGGTACGACCAATATGACCGAGTTCGCCTATTCCGGCATTGGCATTAATCCGCATTACGGCACGCCCCGCAATCCGCGCGACCCCAAGGTCGCTCGCTCGCCAGGTGGGTCGTCGTCAGGCTCGGCAGTGGCCGTCGCGGCGGGTCTCGTTCCGATCGCCATCGGCACCGATACCGGCGGATCGATCCGCGTGCCCGCGGCTTTTAACGGCATCACCGGCTACAAATCCTCGACCGGACACTATTCCATGGCCGGCGTGTTCCCCTTGTCGCGAACGCTGGACACGCTGGGACCGCTCGCCCTGACGGTGGAAGATTGCGTGTTGACCGACATGGTTTTGCGCAGTCGAGCATGGCCAGTGGCGCGCGCCGGCAGCATCGCGGAGCTGACCATTCTGGTTCCAGAAACGCTGGTGTTGGACGCTTGCGAGCCGGAGGTGCTGGCGAACTTCGAGGCCAGCCTGGCGCGCCTGGCCAAGGCGGGCGCCAAGATTGTGCGCGCGCCGATGCCGCAATTGGCGGCCATTCCCGAACTCATCGGCAAGCACGGACATCTGCTCGCCGCCGAGGCGTTGCAGGTGCACCAGGGGCGCATCCACGGGACCGATGCCTCGCGCATGGACCCCCGGGTTTTGAAGCGCCTTCGGCTGGCGACCGAGATGAGCGCGCTCGATCTGGTGGAAGTCCTGCAGGCGCGCGCTCGGCTGATCGCGGAGGCCAATGCAGCAATCGGTGAAACCATTGTCGCGTGCCCAACCGCCCCCCATGTCGCCATGCCGCTGGCGCCCCTTGAGGCGGACGACGACGCGTTTTTCCGCGCCAACGCCAAGACGTTGCGCAACACCATGGTCGGCAATTTTCTCGATTGGTGCGGCGTCGCCCTGCCCAACGGCATTGGCGCTCATGGCATGCCGACAGGACTGCTGCTCTCGGCGAGCCATGGCCGCGACGCCGCGGTACTCTCGGCCGCGCTGTCGATCGAGCCGCTGCTGGCGGCATTCGCCTGACAGCGCCAACCGATCAGCGCGCCGCCACGTCATATGCGGCGGTTACGGTTGCTCGGTCAGAGGAGGGCCAAGCCTGCGGCGTGCCATAGAGTAGCGCAACGGTAAGAGCGACCGCGGCAGCGGTGGCTTGAAATGGAAACTGAGACACGATGAACCCGCCTTGCACTTGGGGTGACAGCGTGCCTCCCTGAGGAGACGTGTTCTTGGTTTTTGGATCGCTCGCCGGCCGCCGGTACGCAACGCACAGGGCGAGGGTGAATGGCCCGGGCTCCGGAACGCAAGACTGTCAACCAGCCGCCGCCCAGGCTCATTCAAGATCGATCATCGCAGGTGTGCGTTAATGGGAGGTTAGACTGCTGAACGAATGCTCCAAGCCCCAATGGAGACCTCTGAAAAAATTCGAACCGGCTCCAACCTCGTCATACCCGCGAAGGCGGGTATCCAGCCAAACCAGTGTTTGGCTCGAACTATGAACCACGGAAGCTTCTGATAGAGCTTGCGTTTTCGGATCGACATGCGAGCGCACCATTGGCATGGCTGGATTCCCGCCTTCGCGGGAATGACGATTTTGCTACGACTCTTAGCATATTTCAGAGGTCTCCAACGGCAATGCTCCGTTTTGCTGCAGGTGCGAAGCGACCTGCTTGACGACTCCGAACGCCCCGCGTTATGACAACGTTGTCATAGAGCGGATATGTCAGTCATGACGACGTTGAAAGATGTGGCGCGGCTTGCGGGTGTTTCGCCCAAGACCGTGTCGCGCGTCGTGAACCGCGATCCGATGGTGTCGGAGGAAACCCGCGCCACCGTCGAGCGCTTCGTCGCCGAACTCGGCTACGTTCCCAACGACGCCGCCCGCCGCATGCGCACGCAAACCTCGCGCGTGGTCGGCTTCCTCACCGACGTGATCGCCACCACGCCCCATTCGGTCGACATCGTGCGCGGCGTGCAGGAAGAGTTGCGCCGCGAAGGCCGCACCATGCTGATCGCCAACTCGGGCGGCTCGCGCGAGCAGGAAATCGAGTACTGGCGCCTGTTTCGCGCGCAAGGCGCCGCTGGCGCTCTGTTTGCGACCATGTTCCACCGCGCCGTCGATCTGGGCGAGACCGGATTCAATGCGCCGATCGTGCTGGTCAATTGCACTGATCGTAAGCGCCGCATGGCGACCGTTTTACCAGATGACCAGGACGGCGGCTACACGCAGGCGCGCCATCTGCTGGAGCTGGGACACCGCAGAATTGGCCTGGTTTCGCTCAATCCAATCCTGGCGGCGGCTGATCTACGGCGCGCGGGCATGAACAAGGCGCTTGCGGACGCTGGCGTGAGTTTTGACGAGACCCTGGTCCGTCCCGGCATGACCGGCCCAATCGGGCGTGAACGTCTCATCGCCTATGAAGCGGCGCGCGAGCTGCTGGACCGCAAGAAGCGACCGACCGCCATCATCTGCGGCCACGACCAGATCGCGCTGCAGGTCATGTCGGCAGCGCTCGAGCTGGGCCTGAAGGTTCCCGCCGATCTTTCGATCATCGGCTTCGACGATCAGCACACCATTACCGAAGCGCTGCGTCCGGCGCTGACCACGGTGGCGCTGCCCTATCTTGAGATGGGTCGCAAGGCGACCGCCATTCTCGACGAACTCATCGCTGGCAAGGCCTCGCCCGGCCAACCGGTGATGATGCGATGCCCGCTCGTCGAGCGGGACAGTTGCCGTCCGCCCCCGAGCCGATAGCGGCAAAGTGCGGACGCTTTTCGTGGTCTGACGTGTAGTACCTAGGGAGGATACCAAAGAATGAAACTGACTTCGTTGACAAAACTGACCGCCAGCCTGGTTGTGGCCGGCGCCGTCAGTCTGCTCGCAGGCTCCGCATGGGCCGGCGACATCAAGGTCTGGCACCACGGCGGCAAGGGTGACGGCGAACGCGAGAAGATCGGCAAGATGCTGGAAGAGTGGAACGCCGCTCATCCCGACAGCAAGGCGACGCTCGAGATTCTGCCCGAAGGCGCCTTCAACGAGCAGGTTCAGGCCGCTGCCCTCGCTGGCAATCTGCCCGACCTGCTGGACTTCGACGGTCCGAACTACGCCAACTATGTCTGGTCGGGCTATCTGCTCCCGCTCAACGATATCGTCGGCAAAGCCACCATCGACAACATGATTCCCTCGCTGATCGCGCAGGGCACCTATGGTCCCGACGGCAAGCTCTATTCGCTCGGCATGGGCGACTCGGGTCTTGGCCTGTGGGGCAACAAGGCCATGCTGACCAAAGCTGGCGTGCGTATCCCCAAGGGTACGGACGATGCCTGGACGCTGGCGGAATTCGAAGACGCGCTGGCCAAGCTGAAGGCATCGGGCATCGCCACGCCGCTCGACGTCAAGCTCAACTACGGCAAGGGCGAGTGGTACACCTATGGCTTCTCGCCGATCATCCAGTCGATGGGCGGCGATCTGATCAACCGCACCACCTGGAAGTCGGGCGGAACGCTTGACGGCGACGCCGCCGTCAACGCCATGACGCACTTCCAGAGCTGGGTGAAGAACGGCTACGTCGTTCCCGCCGCTGCTGGCGATGACGCGTTCTACGGCAAGAAGGCTGCGGCCATCTCGTTCGTTGGCCATTGGATGTGGCCGGCGCATTCGAAGGCGCTTGGCGATGATCTCGTGCTGATCCCGATGCCCAAGTGGGGCGACAAGCAGGTCACCGGCAACGGCGGCTGGTGCTGGGGCGTGACCGCCAAGGCTAAGGACCCGGCCATGGTCGGCAAGCTGGTCGAGTTCCTCTTGTCGGACAAGATCCTCGGGCCGTTCATGGAGAGCCAGGGTGGCCCTCCCGGCACCAAGTCGATTACGGCTGCCTCCAAGCTGTACGGCCAGGGTGGCAAGCTGCAGGTCTATGCGGACCAGCTCTCCAAGGGCATCGGCTTCCCGCGTCCTGTGCATCCGGCCTATCCGATCATCACGGCCGCGTTTGCCGCAGCTGTCGCCGACATCGTCGACGGCAAGGACGTGAAAGCGTCCTTGTCGAAGGCCGCCGCCGACATCGACCAGAACATTGCCGACAACAAGGGCTACCCGCCCTTCGGCAAGATGTAGCACCCCGAACTTACTAGGGAGGGAGTGCTTGTTCCGGGGCGCGTACTTTGGGGGTCCGCGCCCCGGGACTGTTTCCTACCAAACTTAGAACGACCCACGTGAGCCCGAACCTGATCATGGCCGGATTGCGCAGCAGAGACACCCAGAGCGCGGCAGCCATCATGGCGCCGGCTTTGCTGTTGATCGCCGTATTCATCATCCTGCCGTTCGTGCTGGCCATCGCGCTGTCGTTCACCGACCAGCGCCTGGTGCCCAACCCGAACGCGCCGACCGAGTTCATCGGCCTGCGGAACTATTTGCGGTTGCTTGCTCAGCCGGAATTCCTGCAGGCCTTCGTCAACACCCTGATCTTCGCCGTGTTCGTCACGCCGCTGCAATCGGGGCTCGCGCTCGCCGCCGCCATGCTGCTGAATTCCAAGCTGCCGGCGCGCAACGTGTTCCGTGGCATCTTCTTCCTGCCGACCGTCATCACCATGGTCGTGGTCTGCGTCATCTGGCTGGCGCTGTTCCGGCTGGATGGGTTCTTCAATCAAATGGTCAGTCTGGTGAGCGGCGGCCATGCCGGCCCGGTCGACTGGCTGCATGACTCCTGGGTGGCGCTGCCCGCGATTATCGTTCTGTCCTCATGGCAGGGCTTCCCGTTCCAGATGGTCATCTATCTGGCCGGCCTGCAGCAGATCAATCCCGAGCTCTACGAGGCGGCGCGCGTTGACGGCGCGACGAAGTGGAACGAGTTCTGGGGCGTGACTATGCCGGGCCTGCGCAACACGCACATTTTCGTGCTGGTGACGACCACCATCTTTGCTTTCAAACTGTTCACGCAGGTGAACCTGATGACGCAAGGCGGCCCGCGCGGCGCCACCCAAACCGTGGTGCGCTACATCTACGAGCAGGGGTTTAGTCGCGGCGGCGTCGGCATTGCGGCAGCGGCGTCGGTGATCTTCTTCCTGGTGGTGCTGGCCGTATCGATTGCTCAGCGCACGCTCTTCAAGTCCGAGGAGGAAGTGCGATGAACACCAGCCGCACGCCCTACGGATTGATCATCGCGGCGTTGATCGTCTGCGTGATCGTGGTCGCTCCGCTGTACATGATGGTGGCGATTTCGCTGAAGGCGGACGAACAGCAGATCCTGACCGACTTCGGCAGCTGGCGCGCCTTCTGGGTCTGGCCGTGGGAGATGAGCCTGGTCCATTACCGGTTCGTGCTGTCGGACCCGACCTCGCCGTTTCTGCGCTTCATGTTCAACACCTTCGTCATTGTAATCTCGATCGTCGTTTTTGGCATCATCATCAATTCAGCCTGCGCCTTCGCGCTCTCACGCCTGAGATTTGCGGGCAAAGGACTGATACTTGCTATCCTGGTCGCCTTGATCATCATCCCGATGGAGGCGCTGGCCATCCCGCTCCTCTTGATGATGGCTCGGATTGGCTGGCTGGAGACCTATCAGGCGCAGATCGTCCCTTTCATCGCCCACCCGTTCTCGATCTTCCTGTTCTACCAGTTCTTTTCCAAGCTGCCCAAAGACCTCGACGAAGCCGCCTACGTTGAAGGCGCCACGCCCCTGCAGGTCTATTGGAAGATCGTTATGCCGTTGTCTTTGCCGGTGGTGGCGACGGTTGCGATTCTGCAATCGCTGGAATACTGGAACGCTTATCTCTGGCCACTGATGATCACGCGCGGACCTTCGACGCGGCCGATTGCGCTGGCCTTGGCGCAATACTTCGGTACCCCGCCCTATCTGTGGGGCGAGGTCATGGCCTTCTCGGTGATGATGTCGCTGCCGATCTTGATCGTTTATCTGTTCTTCCAACGCTGGTTCATCCAGTCCGTCGTCAGCAGCGCCGTCAAGGGCTGAGCAAAAAGAAGCGGGACGTTTATATGAGCTTTGCCGTCGAGGGCCGCTATGTGTGGGACTTTTGGACCGTGCGCGACGGCGCCACAACTCATCTCTACTACCTGAATGCCCCGCGCGACCTTCCGTCTCCAGACGACCGGCATCGCAACGCGGTGATCGGCCATGCCACGTCGACCGACCTCAAGACGTGGACGGATCATGGCAAATGCCTTGGCCCCTCGCCAAAGCCGGCCTGGGACGACGGCACCACCTGGACCGGTTCGACCATTCGCCGCCCGGATGGCAAGTGGATGATGTTTTATACCGGCACGTCCTATAAAGGCGGGATCAACCTGCAGCGCATCGGCGCGGCGCTGTCGGACGATCTGCACAACTGGACGAAACTGCCGCAGAACCCGGTGCTGACCACCGATAAGCGCTGGTACGAGCTCTACGATTTTGAGGCGCGTGGGACGCGTCCCTGGCACGACGAGGCCTGGCGCGATCCTTGGGTCTACCCCGATCCCAGCGGCAGCGGCTGGCGCATGCTGTTCACGGCGCGCGAAAATGTCGGCCCCGATAAAGGGTGTGGCGTGATCGCCCAAGCCTGGTCGGCGGACCTCACCACCTGGACCGCCGAGGAGCCGTTCTTCCGTATCGGGCATTTCGGCGAGATGGAGGTGCCGCAGCTGTTCGAGATCGGCGGCTGGTGGTACTGCCTGTTCTGCAACGCCGCGCGCAATCAGGATGCGTCCTATATTCCGCCGAACGGCCAGCCGCGCATGTCGGGAACGCACTATCTGCGTTCACGCTCCCCGAGCGGCCCGTTCGAGATGAACGAGCACGCCTTTTTCGGCGGCGATCCCGACTGGCGGCTCTATGCTGGCCGTATGGTGATGGGCAACGACGGCAAGCCGAAATTCATGGCCTTCCTGAACGAGCTGCCGGGCGGCGGCTTCGGCGGCACGCTCAGCGACACGATGCCGATGTGGCGCACGCCGGACGGACGGTTGCGCATTGATGCGCGCGCCTACGGAATTCCTCTCGATGCGGACGGTCTCGCATCCAAGCCCCAGGACTGACGGGAACAAAGCTATGGCCAGTGTAACCCTGAATGGCGTGCGCAAAAGCTTCGGCAAGACCGAAATCATCAAGGGCGTCGACCTGGAGGTGGCGGACGGCGAGTTCGTCGTGTTCGTCGGCCCGTCCGGCTGCGGAAAATCGACGCTGCTGCGCATGATCGCGGGGCTGGAGGAGATCACGGCTGGCGAGCTGACAATCGGCGGTGTGCGCTGCAACGACAAGACGCCGAAAGAGCGCGAGATCGCCATGGTGTTCCAGTCCTACGCTCTGTATCCGCACAAAACCGTCTACGACAACATGGCGTTCGGCCTGCAACTGGCCAAGGCGCCAAAGGCGCAGATCGACGCCCAGGTGCGCGAGGCGGCGCGCATCCTGCAGATGGAGCCGCTGCTCGACCGCAAGCCGTCGCAATTGTCGGGCGGCCAGCGGCAGCGGGTGGCCATCGGCCGCGCGATCGTCCGCAAACCAAAGGTGTTCCTGTTCGACGAGCCGCTTTCGAACCTCGATGCGTCCCTACGCGTGAACACCCGTGTCGAAATCGCCAAGCTGCATCGCGATCTTGCCGCGACCATGATCTACGTCACGCACGATCAGGTCGAAGCCATGACGCTGGCCGACAAGATCGTGGTGCTGGAGGCGGGCGAAGTGCGCCAGATCGGCTCGCCGATGCAGCTCTACCATCATCCCGCGAACCTGTTCGTGGCCGGCTTCATCGGTTCGCCGAAGATGAACTTTTTCAAGGGTAAGATCGCGAGCGTCGGCGCTGGAGGCTTGAATGTGGAGCTGGCGACCGGCGCCAAGCTAAGCATCCCGGGCGTGGCCGCAAAGGCGTCGGTCGGCGACGCGGTATCCGTCGGCATACGTCCCGAACATTTGTCACCCGCGCAAGGTGGGCCACTCTCGGGAACCGTCGATGTGGTCGAACGGCTCGGGCCGGAAACACTTGTCAATGTGACGACCGGCGGCAACGGATCGTTGACAGCGTCGCTCCCCGGCGACAGCCCGGTGAAGGTCGGCGAGACCATCGGCTTCACGCCGAACCTGCAACACGTGCATCTGTTCGACGCCGCCGGCAAGGTTTTGGCGCGAAACGCGTAGGGCGCAATAGGCGCTTTTTCTTCGCGCCGTATTGCGCCGCAGGGGGCGAGACTTGGCGACGGCGCATGTGGCGAGGTCGTCGGCGCAATACGGCCCCAAGAAAAAAAGAGGGGCCTATTGCGCCCTACATCAATTGCCGCTCAATTTTATCCGTCCACGACCGTTCGCACACCCGCGCGTCCCCCTCGAAGGCTTCGAGGCTTGCCGTGATGAAAAAGTGCGTCGCATCCATCGTCAGCCGCGTGACGGTCTCGGTGCGGATGGACCAATCGCCGCGCCGCCGCGCAATGGTCCAGCGGCATTCGCTGATGGCCGAGAGCGGATCGTCGGGGCGGATGGTGTAGGTCTCGTCGCGTAGCTCGCGGGCGATCAGCCCGTCAGCGGCGGCGATTTCGGTCTCGCCGGTGTCGACGACGACGCGGTAGCGGGTGAGCCCGGCGGCGAGGTCGCGCTCGACCCAGCGGCGGTTGGCTTCGGGGGTGAGCTGACGGTAGTGCGGGAGCGGATCGGGATTGGTGGGCTCGGGGACGAGGTGGTCTTCGCCGCCGAAGCGCAGCGGCATCAGGAATTTGCTGTCCTGACCAAATTCAATTGTTGCCGTGACGTGATGTGGTGTTGGCAGAATTAAAGGCCAATAGGTGGTGGAAAGGGCCAATCGTATTTTGTGTCCAAAACGGAACCGGTGCCCGCACTCGTCCATCAGGATGCGAACGGTTTCGAACTTGCCAGGACTCATCGGCATCGGCGCGTCGTTGCCGCGACGATGGGCGAGATTGAGAATGCCGAAACTTACACGTTGCGATGTGCCGTCGGGGTGAACGTCCATCAATCGTGCCGCCAAAACGCAGGTTGGTTTGTCGATCGCGACGGACAGTGAGACCTCAGGTCGACCCAAGAACTCGAAGTCAGGGTCAGGGACGTCCATGTCAAAAACTAAGGAATCAGCATCGTCGGTCCGTTGATCCGCAGGCAGATCGCCGACAGGGCTCAGCGTGAAGTACTCGCCGCCCATTGTGCCGCAATCATTCGGCGAAGAGAAAGTGGACTGCCCCCAAGTGCGGTGCATAAATGGTCCGCCAAGTATGCCACCTTTGCACAGGCGAGAATGAAAAGTTTTCCGCCCCTCGCGCTGTCCTTTGTCCTCCGCCACCCACCGGCCTGGATCGCTCCGTCGGTCACTCGACGGACGAATGTCCTCGGTGATGTAGGCCCTGTACGCCGGCAGAGCCTCGGTGCCATTGGGAATATCCTTCAGCCAGCGGTCCCACCAGCGCACCGCCTCGCCGAGGAAATCCGCGCGCGGATGCGGCCAGGCAAAATGCGGGTACTTGTGTATCCACGGGCCGTTGATGGCTTTTACGGGTCCCCCCAGATTGGCCACAGCCGCAGGCGGCGCGTTCTTGTAGCCATCGCCCCAGCCCCCGATCACCAGCACCGGAATCTGGATCGCGCCGTATTCCTCGCAGATCGACCCGTGCTTCCAATAGTCGTCGCGCGTCTGATGCCGCAGCCACGTCGAGAGGCCCGGCTCGATATGCTTCAGCCGCTCCAACCACTGCGCACGCCAAACCTCGCCCACCAGCGCCGGATCGGCGGGCCGCGAATTATACGCCAGCATATAGGCCGACCACGACAGATTGGCCGAGAGCAGCGCGCCGCCCTTGTAGTGGATGTCGTCGTTGAAGCGGTCGACGGTGGTGGAGAGACTGATGACGGCCTTCAACGCAGGCGGGCGCAGCGCCGCGACCTGCAGCGAATTGAACCCGCCCCAGCTGATGCCCATCATGCCCACCGCGCCGGTGCACCAGGGCTGGGCCGCGATCCAGGCGATGACTTCGACGGCGTCGGCGAGTTCCGAGGGCGAGTATTCGTCCGTGAACAGCCCGTCCGAGTCGCCGGTCCCGCGAATGTCCACCCGCACGCCGGCATAGCCATTGGCGGCGAAGGTGGGGTAGGTCGCCTCGTCGCGAACACAGGTGCCGTCGCGCTTGCGGTACGGGAGGTATTCGAGGATGGCTGGGACGGGGGCGAGGTCGGCGCCGTCGGGCATCCAGATGCGGGCGGCCAGCCGCGTGCCGTCGGCGAGCGGAATCCACGAATGCTCGATGACGTGGTGGGAGCGGAGAATTGGGGTTGGCACGAGCCGATCTCCGGTAGGGCAGTAAAACGGGGACAGTTTACTTATATCGCGCCGATAGGCCGTAGTCGTTCAAACGGCGGCGCCGCGATATAAGTAAACTGTCCCCGTTTTACTGCCAGCCTCAGACCTTGGCGACCAGCTTTGCGCGCGCATCGAGAATGTTGTTCAGCCAATCCACACGCATCTCGGGCACCGACATCAGCAGATTCTGCGTGTAGGGATGATAGGGTGGAGCGAAGATCTGGGCGGTCGGGCCCTCGTCGACAATCCGGCCGCGCAGCATCACGGCGGTGCGGTGAGCGAGGCGGCGCACGATGCCGAGGTCGTGGGTGATGAACAGATAGGCGACGCCGAGTTCGTCCTGCAGGCGCTTGAGCAATTTCAGCACATCGTCGGCCACCAGCTGGTCGAGTGCCGAGGTCGGCTCGTCGCAGATGATCAAATCCGGTTCTGCGGCCAAAGCGCGGGCGATGGCGATACGCTGTTTCTGGCCGCCGGAGAGCGCCGTCGACAGCCGTCCCGCGTAGTCTTCAGGCAGGCCGACCTGGGTCAGCAGTTCGGCGACGCGCTGCTTGACCTCCTTGGCCGGACGATTGAAGTAGAACTGCACCGGCCGCCCGACGATCTCGCCGATGGTCTGGCGCGGGTTCAGCGCCACGTCGGGCTGCTGATAGATGAGTTGGATGCGGCGCAGATGGTTGCGCGTACGCTCCTTCAAGGCCGGCGGCAACCTCTCGCCGGCGAACGTGACGGACCCCTTCGACACCGGAAGCAGCCCAACAATCAAGCGCGCCAGCGAACTTTTGCCGGATCCGGATTCGCCGACCACCGCCACCGTCTCGCCGCGCGAGACCGTCAGCGTCACATCGTTGACGGCGACGAATTTTCCGTAGGCGCCGGTGGCGTTCTGGATCGACAGCACGGTGTCGCCGCGCTCCGCGCTAGTGTCCACGGACAGTTTGTCGGCGGCTTTGCGTTCCGAGACCAGCGCCGTTGTGTAGGGATCGTTCGGTTTCAAGAGGATCTGTGAGGACGTGCCCTGCTCGATCAGTTTTCCACCGCGCAAGACCATGATGCGGTCTGCCACCTGCGCCACCACGGCGAGGTCGTGGCTGATGTAGAGGGCGGCGGTGTTGTGCTCGCGGATCAGGCGTTTGATCAGCGCGAGCACTTCGATCTGGGTGGTGACGTCGAGCGCCGTAGTCGGCTCGTCGAACACCAGGATATCGGGGCGGCAAGAGATGGCCATGGCGACCATCGCGCGCTGCAGCTGGCCGCCAGAAACCTGGTGCGGATAGCGCGCGCCAAAAGTGTCGGGATTGGGCAGGTCCAACTGCTTGAACAGATCAACCGCCCACTTGCGCGCCTCGGCCCGCTTCATCATGCCGTGCTGGATCGGCATTTCCGTCACCTGGTCGATGATGCGGTGCGCCGGGTTGAAGGACGCCGCAGCGCTCTGGGCGATGTAGGCGATTTTCTGGCCGCGCAAATCGCGCCGTCCCGTGGCGGACAAATCGCGCGCGTTCGAGTCCTCAATGATCACCTTGCCGCCGGTGATCTTGCAGCCGGCGCGGGCGTAGACCATGGAGGCTAGGCCGATGGTGGATTTGCCGGCCCCGCTCTCGCCAATCAGGCCGAGCACCTCTCCGCGTTGCAGCTCCAAAGAAATGTTGTCGACCAGCACCGCGCCGTTGATGGATTCGACGCGCAGATTTTCGAGCTTCAGGATGCCGCCGGCCATGGTCTAAAGCTCCGCCGAGGCGCCCGAGGGGCGCGCGTTGATCGACAGAACCCAGTCGACGATGAGGTTGACGCCGATGGTCATGAGGGCGATAGCGAGGGCTGGCCACAAAGCGGCGATGACGCCCTGGTTGATGCCGCCGCCGCTCTCGCGCACCATGCTGCCCCAGTCGGCATAGGGCGGCTGGATGCCGAAGCCGAGAAAGCTGAGGCTGGCCAGGAACAGGAAGTTGAAACAGAAGCGCAGTCCGAATTCGGTGATCATCGGCGGTAGCGCATTTGGCAGGATCTCGCGCAACATGATCCATCCGAGCCCTTCGCCGCGCAGGCGCGCCACTTCAACAAAGTCCATGGCGACGAGATTGATGGCGACGGCGCGCGCAAGGCGGAATACGCGGGTGGAATCGAGGCCGGCCAGGGTCAGGACGAGGGCGACAATGGATCCGTTGGCCCCTTGCAGCAGGATCAGCGCCCAGACCAGCACGGGAACAGACAGTACGATATCGACGATGCGCGACAGGACCTGATCGACGCCCTTGCCAAAGGTAGCCGCCGCGAACCCCAGGGTGGTGCCAAGGGTAAAGGATAGAATGGTGGTCGCCAGCGCGATTCCGATGGTCATGCGTGCGCCAAAGATCAGGCGCGAGAGGATGTCGCGGCCAATGTTGTCGGTGCCGAGCGGATACTGCCACGACATATCGGCCCAGGTATCCGAGACGGATTCGGATTCCGAGTAAGGCGCGATCCACGGCGCGAGGATGGCGACGAGGATGAACGCCGCGACGATCAGCGTGCCGATCCACGCGGTGACTGATGGCCAGTGGCCGGGGCGTGACATGTCCTTGTCCTACCGAGGGTGCCGCAAGCGCGGGTTGACAAGAATCGCCAGCACATCGGCAAGCGTATTGAGCGAGATGAAGGCGGTGGCGAACACCAGCGCGCAGCCGAGCACGACGGGGGCATCGGCCTTGCCGACGCCATCGACCATGAATTCGCCGATGCCGTGATAGTTGAAGACGGTTTCGATCACGACCACGCCGACGATCAGATAGGCGAGATTGAGCGCGATCACCGAGATGATCGGAGCCGCCGCATTTGGGAGGGCATGCACCAGGATGACACGGGCGCGCGAGAGGCCCTTCAGGAACGCCATCTCGATATAGGGCTGTGACATGACCGAAAGCAGCGCGGAGCGGGTGGTGCGCAGAATATGGGCCGTCACCAGCATCGTCAGCGCGACAGCTGGCAAGGCGACATTATGAATTTTGTCCAGCAACGGCATGTCGGACGAGTAGATTGCGTCCGACGTGAACAGTTTGAAGTTCTCACCGAAGGTGTCGGTCACCCATTGAAATTGCGAGACGTAGTTGCTGAGATACTGTGACATCAGAAGGATGAGCACGTAGCCGACGAAGAACTCCGGCACCGAAATGGTCGCCAGCGAAAGAATGTTGGCGAGCCGGTCGGGCCAGCGGCCTTCGTTAATCGCTGCGAGGATTCCAAGGCCGACCGCTACGGGAACGGCGATAAGCGCGGCGAATCCTGCCAGGAACAGTGTGCGGTCGAGGCGCGGCGTCAGGGTGGTCAGGACATCGCGTTGGTTGGTGAGCGCGACGCCGAGAGAGCCGTGGAACAGGTGCGACAACCACTCCCACAAGCGGGCATAGGTTGGTCGGTCGAGGCCCAATTCGTGGCGGTACACCACTAAGGCGTCAGGCGTTGCGCCTTGGCCGAGGACGGCGCTGGCGGCGTCGTAACCCAGGTTCGCGATCAATAGGAAAAGCAGAATGCAAACAGCCAGAAGTGTGATCAGTCCAATGATGATCCGCGTGGCGATCAGTCGAAACATACGAACCGTCCCCCCGGACGAACACTAATGGCCGACGACCTCTTCTCCCCCTGCTTAGGGGGGAGAAGGTGGCCCTTTGGGCCGGATGAGGGGCAGCTGCTCGCTCCGCATTTTCCAGCTTGCACCTGTTGCGACAGGTACGGAGCCAGCTCCTGCCCCTCACCTGTCGCTTGTTCCTCAGCGCTAGGGCGCTTCGGGCGACATCCTCTCCCCCTAAGCAGGGGGAGAGGAGTAGAGGCAGATCGCTTCGAACACCATCCTTCCAGATCAGATGAACCACGCCTTTTCGGCGACGCGGTCATCATCCATGTCGAAGCGGGCATGCGGAGCGACGCCAGCAACCTTCTTGGAATAGCCGTCGAGGTAGTCGCTAATGGCAAAGCAGATCATGCCGCCGTCGTCGGCGATCATCTGCTGGGCCTTGCCGTAGAGGTCCTTGCGCTTGGCCTGATCCAACTCGACGCGCGCGTCGGTCAGGATCTTGTCGAACTCCGGACGCTTCCAGTTGCTGTCGTTCCACGACGAAGACGATCCGAAGATCGTCGACAGGCTCTGATCGGCCGTGGGGCGGCGAGCCCAATAGACCGCGCAGAACGGAACCTTCAGCCAGACGTTGTCCCAATAACCGTCCTTGGAGACCTTCTTGATGGTCAGGTCGATCTTGGCCTTCTTCAGGCTCTCCTGATAGAGCGACGCGCAATCGACGGCCTGACCCCAGGCGCCTTCCGAGGTCTGCAGCTCGATCTTGGTGCCGGCGGCAAGACCCGCCTTCTTGAAGTAGAACGCGGCTTTGTCCGGATCATACGGGCGCTGCGGCATCTTGCTGTTGTAGAAGGGGTTGAGCGCGTCCAGCGTGTGGTCATTGCCGGGAACGCCGAAGCCGGCGAACACCGAGGAGATGATCTTGGGACGGTCGATGCCGTACTTAAGGGCCGTGCGCAGATCCTTGTTGTCGAACGGAGCGTCGGTCACGCGCGACACGAAGCAGTAGCGATTGCCGGTGCCCTTGGAGCGCACGATGTTGAGTTTGGGATCTTTCTGCAGGTTCTTGACCGTGCGGGGATCGAGGCGGTTGGCCGCATCAATGGCGCCCGACTGCAGGGCGGCGGTACGGGCCGTTGCGTCCTGCATGTTGCGGATCTCGACCATGTCGAAATTGCCACGGCCCTTCTTCCAATAGTCGCCACGGTTCTTGAACACGAGGCGCACGCCCGGCTCGAAGCTCTCCAGCGTATAGGCTCCGGTGCCGATCGGCTTGGCCCAATCCTTGAAGTCCTTCGGCACGACCACGATGTGGTAGTCGCCCAGAATGACCGGGAAGTCGGCATTGCCGGCCGATAGCGTGATGGAGACTTCATTCGGCGAAATCGCCTTGATCTCCTTGATCGGTTCCAGCAGGCCCTTGGCGGGCGACTTGGTTTCGCCGCGATGCAGCTGGATCGAGTAGATGCAGTCCTCGGCGTCCAGCGTCTTGCCGTTGGAGAATTTGATGCCCTGGCGCACCTTGAACGTCCATTCGGTGGCGCCTGGCTTGGCGCTCCAGCTTTCGAACAGCTCGCCAGTTGGATTGCCGGCGTTGTCGATTTCAACCAGGTAATTCATCAGGCACAACGACGCCGCGATCATCACCGAGTCCGCATAGGTGCGCGGGTCGAGCGAATCCGAGGCCGAGCCGCCTTCCATGCCGATCTTGAACGTGCCGCCCTTCTTGGGCGTGGCGGCCGCAGCGATGCCGGTAAACAGACCTTCGGCGGCCGGAATGGCGATGCCGGCGGCGACCGCAACCTGCACGAAGTCGCGACGCGACATCGAGGATTTGGCCGCGAGCTTTTCGGCCGCAATGAGTTTGCTCTTAAAGTCGTCCATTAAGCACGTCCTCCCATTTATCGTTCGATGCCTGGCTGTAACGCCCGCTATCGTGGCTATTCAACAATTCTCTGGGGCGTCTGTCCAGCGGCAACACTGTCGCCAAAGCGCACATGCGCTCTGGCAGAGTGGATACGGATGGCGCAGCGCACTGGATTTGTAGGCCAGTAATGGGATTAGCTTAGGGCCAGCAGGCGCCTTTTACGTCTCGCGGCCAACGAAATCGACCAACAGGCCAGCATCGGCCATCAGATCGAGCACAGAATACCGCCGCCGGATCTCGCGGGCATTCAGCACGGCCTCGCGATAGAACGGGACATCAAGCCCAAGTTCTGCAGCGTTGGTGGGGCCACCCGAGGACGCGAGGGCGTCGTGCAAGGTCTGGACTGGAACCTGGAACGCCTTCAGCTCTTGTCGCAGCTCTGGCCAAAGCGTGGCCAGCTTTTCGTTCATCGCGTCCGCTCCGCGCGCATCGAGCGCCTTCACGCTCAGCTCAGCCACGCAAACGTCGGCCACGTCGCCGGGATAGCGGTTTCGCATTCCCACCTTGTCGACAACCGTCGGTTTCAACGTGGGAGGTGTGTCGCGGTTCAGCAACTGGGTCTGCAAGCGCGCCATGGTCAGCGTCGCGACGCCGACTTGCTGGCCGTGCAGCGTACCCGGATGTTTCGTGCCGGCAAAGCAATCGATGTAGTGCGAGATTTGGTGCTCGCCCATGGAACCGTGATTGGTCATGCCGGTGAAGCTGGTGCCGAAACCGCAGAGCGTCAGGACGCGGTGCAAATAGGCGACGGCGTCGATATCGCCCTTGGCGAGTTTTGGCGCGCGCGCCATCAGTTCGGCCTCGTCGGCGGCCTGGATCTGAAACGGGAGATCCGTATAGTACGTATCCAGCAGGCGCTTGGACAGCCACCAGTCGATCTGCGCCACCGAGCGTACGATGCAATCGCCGAATCCGGCCGCAATCATGTGGCGCGGCGCGCCGGCATTGATGGCGAGGTCGACGAACACGCCTTTGGGGCCCTGCGCCGGCTTGGAGACTTTCAAACCGTTGGCGAGCGTGATGGATGCCGTCGTGGACGTGTAGCCGTTCATCGAGGGGGCGGTGGCGAACACGCAGCAATGCCGGCCGTCCTGCGCCGTCACATACTTGCAAAGGTCGTTGATGGTGCCCGATCCCACGGCGATCAGCGCATCGGCGTGACGCGACTTTTCCTGCAGCCGCGCCACCTCGGCCTCATCGGCATGCGGATGATCGAGCACGATGGTTTCGATTGTCCCCAACCGTCGCAAACCTGACGCCACGCGTCGCCCAAGAATTTCGTGCGTGTTCTGATCGCAGACCACGGCAAGCCGCCCGCGCAGGCCGATACCGGCCACCAGGTCGCCCTCGGCGCCGTCCAGCGTGTCCGCGATAATCACACTGTCGTAGGCCACACGCCCCGGCTCGCCGGTTTCCGGATTGATCCAGCGCCCCGCGACCATGTCGTCGATCAACCAGGTTCTGCTTTTCAATTCGGCAGCAAGGGACATGAGCCGGCTCCGTTGCGGGTTGGGATCGTATTGTTCGACATAAGCGTCAACCCGAAGATTTGTAGGGGCGACCCGTGGGTCGCCCT
>JANMVX010000117.1:0-3113 GCA_031393505.1 Hyphomicrobiaceae bacterium
GATCCCGCAGGGCGCACGTCTTGTCGGCACTTACGACAACGTCGTGAGCTTCGGGCAGGAGCGAGCGCTTATCGTCTGGCAACGCCTCATCCTCCCGGACGGATCGTCCATCGTCATCGACAATCTGCCCGCCACGGATTCGGGTGGTTATGCCGGAATTGCCGGAGAGGTCGATACGCATACGCGCAAACTGTTGGAGGGCGTCCTGCTCTCGACGGTCCTCAGCGTCGGCTCAAGCCTGGCATTTGGTTCGACCAGCGGTGAAAGCGACATCATCCGGGCCTTGCGCGAGTCCACCGGTCAGACCACGAACCGCGCCGGTCAGCGTCTGGTTGAAAAGGACTTGAACGTGCAACCGACTCTCACCGTTCGACCGGGCTGGCCGCTGCGCGTCATCGTCCACACGGACATCGTCCTCAGGCCTTACCGGCTCGCAACGCCAAATTGATCAACTTGAAAGGAGACTCCCATGCCCGTGATAGGAACATTTTCCGCCGTCAAGGACGGCTATGCCGGAACCATCCGTACGCTCGCGCTGAGAGCGCAGGTCAGGATTCTCGCCAACGACCACAAGGTCAACAGCGACGCCCCGGATTTCAGGATCACACTCGGCGCGACCGAGATCGGCGCGGCCTGGCGCAAGACCAAGCAGGGCACGGAGAAATCCTATCTGCGGGTCCGGCTCGATGATCCGGCGTGGTCGCAACCGGTCTGGGGCGTCCTTCTGGAGGCCACCGACGACGGCGTCATTCGCCTTGTCTGGAGCAGGCCCAAGCGGGACGAACCATCGCCGCCGGCGGCGTGATCGGTCATGTCGAACAGACAGCCACGGACCGCTATGCAGCAGCCGTCATCGATGAGGCGGTCACCGAGCATTGCCCGATCGCCGGTCATGAGACCCCGCAGACAGCGATCAATGCGGCGTGGGCGTCTCTTCGTCTGTGTCCTGTTGCCTTTCGCGGCCGCCTACTACGTTTCCTATGTCTGCTGGCTGATCAGCCCACTGATTGCGGGTTCGCTAACAAGCCAGTTCAACTTGAGTTTGGGCGATCTCGGCTGGCTCGGTTCCAGCTACTTCCTTGCTTTGATAGCAGCGCAATTGCCTATCGGTGGCCTCATTGATCGCCACGGGCCGCGCCGGATTCAGAGCGCGTGCCTGCTGATTGCTGCTGCCGGCGCGGTCATCTTCGCTCTTGGCGACAACTTGGCGCTGCTCATCCTCGGCCGAATCATGATCGGCTTTGGCGTTGCGACCATTTTGATCGCGGGATTGAAGGCGATTGCCGTCTGGTTCCCCGCAGATCAGGTCGCAACAGCCAATGGCCTACTCGTCTCAATTGGGGCGCTCGGAGCCATCACGGCGACCGAGCCTGCCGCAGTTCTGATTGATGCCTTCAGCTGGCGACTTGTGCATCTCGGATTGGCTGCGGCTGTCGCCTTCTGCGCCGTCGTCATTTTTGCTATTGTCCCTGAACCCATACGCTCGCCGCTACGCAGCAAAGACTCTACCACCTTTCGCGCCATCTTCGCGGATCGCCGCTTCTGGAAATTGACGCCAGTCTCCGCAACCTGCGTCGGCACGGCCTGGGCCATGCAAGGGCTCTGGGCTGCGCCCTGGTTGAGCGAAGTCGAAGCCTTTGATAGGCAAACTGTAATCCAGCATCTGTTTGTCATGGCGGTTGCGCTCGGCGTCGGCGTCACGCTGCTTGGAACTTGTGCTGACCGCTTGCGGAAACTGGGCATCTCCACCGAATCGCTGTTCGGCTGCATCGCGCTAATTTCGATCGTATCTGAGCTGAGCATCCTCCTGCATTGGCCGATCCCGTCCTATCTGTGTTGGGCCATGGTCGCGCTGATGGGAGCGTCTGGCGTTCTCAGCCACACGATCATCTCGTCGAAGTTCCCGGTCGAAGCCGCAGGGCGCGCCAACACCGCTCTGCATCTTTTGCACTTGGGCGGAGCTTTGGTTGTGCAGTGGGCAACGGGTGCCATTGTCGATCTTTGGCAGGTTCGCGACGCCATACATTCATCCTCGGCCTATCAAGTTGCATTCGCGGTCAACATAGCCATGCAGGCCTCCGCGATGATCTGGTTCATGTGGCCAGAAACGGAGCGAGGTGTTCAACAGTCGCAAATCCTTACGCCTGGCGAGCTGTGGCACGCCCATTGCCCTCACTCGTCGATCTCGCCGTATGATGAGGTCCGGCGGGAGTGGATCGCGCAACTTTCCTCAGCCAGGGCTCACAGGGACAGTTGGTGGTTCGCCGCGCTCGGTTCGTCGTCCATCCTTGTGGTGCTAATGAGTCTGGTAATGCACGGCCATTGAAAGCTTTGCGACACCTGAATTGCCATAGCGCGGTTGCGCAATCATCAGGCAACAAATGGTCTCTCCAGATTGGGTGTCAAAGGGGTAAAATAGAGACTGGGCGAGGCGATAGAAGCGACAAGTTCCGACGTTCTGACAGGAGATGCTGACAATGCAAACGCGACGCGTCAATCTGTTGCACCAAGACCAATACGATTTGGCCGCAACAAATGACTTGGCAGATGTGGTTCATCGACCACTCGCTGCTCCGCTCGGCGACGAGCTTTGGAGCGTGAAAATTGTAAAGATGAAAACCGGACTATCTCGCACGACGCTCTACAAGTATGTCAAACTCGGACTATTCCCACGACAGCGTCAACTGGGACCCGGCCGGGTCGCCTGGCGCGCGTCAGATGTTCGTGATTGGATCGAAAGCCGTCCCGAATTGTGAAACTGTCTGCGGCCTTGTGATCGGTCTCTTGCTTGCTCGACCCCTGTTGAGCCAAGAGCACATCCGCCCGAGCTGTTGAAGACGCTGTCTGGCGTCTCACGCTCCTCCCGGCGGAATCCGCGAGCCCTTCGCGCTACCGCAATACTCCGCCCAATCGCACATCAGTACCCGCCGCTTCTCCAGCGCATCGCCGCGCCGATAGGCAAGTTCCACAGCATCGCCAACTGCATGCGCGAGCGCCGCCTCGCACACCTCGCGGGAGTGTCTGGTGGCTTCGCCAGCCCAGTCACGGAACGTGGAGCGAAAGCCGTGCGAGGTTATGCCGCCGGCGTTCATGCGGGTGAACAGGGATTTCAT
>JANMVX010000121.1:0-11690 GCA_031393505.1 Hyphomicrobiaceae bacterium
TCGGTGAGGGGCAGGAGCTTGCTCCGTCCCTGGTGAGGCCTGTACGGAGCAAGCGGCTGCCCCTCACCTGTCGCTGATTCCTCGCCTAACGGCCATTCTTTCTTTTGCGCCTCCGCGCAGGTGGGCGACCTCCACTCCCCCTAAGCAGGGGGAGAGGAGAAGGCCGCATCCGTCGCTCTGCGCCCGTAGGGTAACCCAACCGTCCCGGTACGCACCAGTTTGTTCCAGCCGCGGCGTCCGCCGCGCAGCACCGCCAGCAGCGCCGCGAATGTTACGACGTACAGGAACTGCCGGTAGTAGAACCGCTGCACCAGGATCACCCAGGCCATGGCGGGCGGGCGGCGGTCCAGCATAAAGGCGACGACGGCGCCGACCAGATCCATCCCCAGGAACATCAGGTAGCCGACCGCCACCGGAGAGAAATCCCCGCGCCACAGGCAATACAGCAACAGGGCGTCGCCAATTGGGGCCAAGAGCGGGAACAGGAACTGGAACAGGAACATGTTCGGCATGGCGACCAGGCCGAGCGTGCCCCGACCGAGACTACGGCGATGTTTCCAGAAGCACTGGAAGGTGCCGAACGCCCAGCGGAAGCGCTGCCGGAACAGCGCCGACAGCGTTTCCGGCGCCTCGGTCGCGGACGTGGCCTCCGGCGCATAGGTGATGCGCGCGCCCGCCGCCAGCATGGCGAAGGTCATGTCGGCATCTTCCGTCAGCGTTGAATGCGCGTAGCCGCCGACCTCCAGCACCTTGGTGCGCCGCCACGCCCCGGTTGCGCCCGGCACCACCGAGATGCAGTTCAGCACATCGAAGGCGCGGCGGTCGTAGTTCTGCGATGTGACATATTCGACGTTCTGGAACGCCGTCAGCATGTTGTGCACATTGCCGACCTGCACGTTGCCGCAAACAGCGTCCACCTTGGGGTCCGCGAAGGGCTCCATCAGCTTACGGATGGTATGCGGGAAGGTGATGGTGTCGGCGTCGATGGTGACGACATACTCCTCCGTCGCCTGCGCAAAGCCGTTGTTGAGCGCGGCGGATTTTCCGGCGTTGCTCTGGGTAATGAGCGTCACGCGCGGCTCCTTGGCCGCAAACGCGCGCACAAGTTCGGCGGTCTCGTCCTTGCTGCCATCGTCGATCACGGTGACGGTGAAGTTGGGATAGTCGCTTTGCATCAGCGTCGAGAGCGTGCGCTCGATGACCTTGGCCTCGTTGTAGGCCGGCACCAGCACACGCACAGGCGGCGCGAACGCCGGGTCGACCACCGGCTTGCACTTGCGGCCCACGTAGATCAGCCCGCCCAGCATGCAGATGCGGAACAGCGCGACCACGGTCGACGCCGCGAACAGCACCTGCAATAGCGTCCAACCCCACGAACTGGCGCCGATGCGCAGTTGGCTGCCGAGCAGCAGGGTTTTCTCTCCCGCCGGCAGCATCGGCATGGCGGAGGTGCGCAGTATGCCCATGATCTGGTCCAGCCCGACCAGCCGATAGCCGCGCGCCTTCAGCAACGGCACGAGCTTGTCGATGGCCTCCACCGTGGCGTGGCGATCGCCGCCGCCGTCGTGCATCACCACCACGTGCGAACGCGCATCGGTGAGGCGCGTCAGAACATGATTGACGATGGCGTCGCTGCTTTGCCCGCGAAAATCCTCCGCGTCCACATCGGCGCTGGCGACGATATAGCCCAGACCCGAGATCTGATGCAGCGGCGTCAGCTGTTCGGGCGTGGTCGGCTCATTGTCGGTGTCGAAGGGCGCGCGGAACAGCACGGTCGAATGGCCGGTGACGGTCTCGATCAGCCGTTGCGTGGTGCTGAGTTCGCGGGTGATCTGCCAATCGGCCGACTTACGCAGATCGGGATGGTTGAAGGTGTGGTTGCCGATCAGATGGCCGGCGTTGTAGGCGCGCGCCACCAGTCCTGGATACTTCTGCACCTGGTCGCCAACGACAAAGAACGTGCCCGGTGCGTTGTTGCGGGCGAGCGCATCGAGGATGGCCGGCGTCCACTGCGGATCGGGGCCGTCGTCGAACGTCAACGCGATGGCTTTTTCGTCCAACTGGCCGAAGCGTTGCACTTCGAAGGATTTTGGAGCCGAGACCATCTCGGCGGAATCGATTTTCGCTCCGTTTTCGCTCAGGTTCCGGCGCCCGGCTTCAGGCGCCGAAAGCACGCGCAACATGGCGCCGTTGCCGCGATAGGTGACCAGTTCTGGCGCTTGCAGCACGGAGAGCTGTTCCGGCTGGAAAGCGTCCTCGTCCGCGCTCCGGTTGCGGTAGTACGTCCACAGACCTTCGTCTTCCAGGCCGGTGCGCCACAACGCGACGCCGCGCGTCTTGAGGGCCCGCGCGGTGTGATACTGGTTCCAACCGCTCACGGCGTCCAGCAGCCACAGCTCGTGCTTGGCGCCGGCCGCATCGGTGTAGGCAAAGTGGCTGTTGACGTCGCCGCCGCCCGCCGTCATCTGCGCACCGTATTGGATCGAGCGCGCCAATGCGGTCTGGAAGCCGACGGCCTCGGCCTCCTTGCCGCCCTCGGTCCAGTCGTAGCCGTAGGCGCCCAGGCCCACGATCAGCTTTTCGGGCGGAATGCGTTTTGCGACTTCCGCCACGCCGTCGTCGAACCATTCCTGCCCCGCGACCGGGCCGGGTGTGCTGGTGGAGTAATGCTGGTCGTAGGCCATCAACACCACGGCGTCGGCGATCTTGCCCAGCGCCTCGTAGTCGAAAGCTTCGTCATTGAGCGGAATATCCACCGTGACGAGGAAGCCCTTGGCCTTCAGCACACTGCTGACCGTTTCCAGCCAGGCGACATAGGCCGCGCGGTCCTCGAACAAGAGACCTTCGATATCGATGTTCACGCCGTCGGCGCCGACTGCCGTAAGATTGTCGACCAGCGCATCGATGAAAGCGTCGGTGGCGTCGGCATCTGAGAAGAGATCGAGCAAACCTTTTTCGAACCAGACGCCCGCTTCGTTGGTGTTCGATAGGCGCGGCAGCACCAGAGCGCCGGACGCCTTCAGAGTTGCAGCAACCGCCGGATTGACCTTGTGGCGGATGTGTCCGTCGGCGCTGGAAAACGAAAGCCAGTCCGGGAACACGGCCTGCAGCTGACCCAGGTGACGATTGAGCGAGGCCATGCTCATCTCGTCGTCCTGCAGCAGGAACGCCGAGTGGATGAAGGGCTGACCGGCGAACGTGCGGCTCGTTCGGACACGCTCGAAGGGAACCACGCCAGCGCGCTCGGCAACGTTAGGCTTCGCCAGCAGCGCTGTGTGGACTGTCCCAGTCACCGGCTGGGTCACCGGCTCGGCGAGGTTGCTCTTGGGGCTGATGTCGGCCGATGCCACCGGGGGCGTGGTCAGGTCGCCAGCGACAATACTCACGCCCGCAACGCCCACTATCGCCGCCACAGCAATCAGTGCGCGCCGCGTGCCGCGCCAGCGCCGGCCCGTCGGATCTTCGAAAATCATGCCACCCTCACAACAATCCACACGCTTAGCGGCGGCCAGCGGGGTCCACCCGTCGGCACGTCACTCGCGCTTTGGACGCGAAGATGCAGGCCAGACATGCTTTACAAAATTAAAATGCCGAGAGTTCTCAAGGGCATGGTTCGTTTGGAGGCAAAGGCTGTGCCGTATTGAGGCAGTTCGTCCCGCCGCCATTGCGCAGGGCCGTTTCTGCGTGCTTTAACAACGGCCTTCCAACCCCTCGTCAGCAGGATCAGCCGATGCAGCTCACCGACTTTCGCGTTCTCACGTTTGACTGCTACGGCACCCTGATCGACTGGGAGAGTGGCATCTGGGCGGCGCTGCAGCCGCTGATCCAGGCCAACGACTTCAAGATTTCGCGCGAGGCGGCGCTGGCGGCCTACGCGACCATCGAGCCGGCGCAGGAGCACGAGACGCCGGACCTGGTCTATCGCGAGCTGCTGGTGCGGGTGCACGCCAAGATGGCGGCGGCCTGGGGCCTGCGCTCCACCGCGGCGCTGGATGCGGGCTTTGGCGCGTCCATTCCCGCCTGGCCGGCCTTCCCCGACAGCGCCGAGGCCTTGGCCTATCTGAAGCAGCACTACAAGCTGGTGATCCTCTCCAACGTCGACCGCCAGAGTTTCGCCGGCTCCAACCCCAAGCTGGGCGTGACCTTCGACGCCATCTGCACGGCGGAGGATATCGGCTCCTACAAGCCGGATCCGCGGAATTTCCAGTATCTGATCCGCGAGATCAAAAAGCTGGGACTGAAGAAGACGGATATTCTGCACACCGCGCAGAGCCTCTATCACGACCACGTCCAAGCCGAAGCCGCCGGCATCGCCCGCTGCTGGATCTCGCGCGGAACCAAGGGGCTGGGTTCGGGCGCGACAAAGCCGGTGGAGAAGATGCCGAAGCTGGATTTCCAGTTTGCCTCCATGGCGGATATGGTCGCGGCGCATAAGGCGGAGATGGAGGCAAAGTGAGACGATGTTTCCTCCTCTCCCCGCCTCTTCACGGGGAGGATGTCGCCGTAGGCGAGGAATCAGCGTCATGTGAGGGGCAGCAGTTTGCTCCGGCGTAAATCGGGCGTAAATCGGGGACAGTATACCTATTTCGACGTACCTATTGATCTGTCGACGGATTTTCGTAGAAATAGGTATACTGTCCCCGATTTACGCTGCCCCTCACAGACCGCGTGGCTCTTGCGCTGAAACGCGCGGCGAGACGCGGTCTCCTTTCCCCTAAGAAAGGGGGAGAGGAGAGTACGGATCTTCTCCTCTCCCCCATTTTTGGGGGAGAGGATGTCGCCCGAGGCGAAGCCGAGGAAACAGCGACAGGTGAGGGGCAGCCGCTTGCTCCGGCGTAAATCGGGGACAGTATACCTATTTCGACGCACCGATTGATCTGTCGACAGATTTTCGTAGAAATAGGTATACTGTCCCCGATTTACGCTGCCCCTCACCGACCGCGTGGCTCTTGCGCTGAAACGCGCGGCGAGACGCGGTCTCCTCTCCCCCTAAAAAAGGGGGGAGGAGAAAACCGTCCGCACCCGTTGAAAAGGACCTCCCCTATGCCCCAAATCCCCACCCACATCACCGTCATCGGCGGCGGGCAGGCGGCGAGCCAACTGGTGGCGTCGCTGCGGCAGGAGGGTTTTACCGGCGGCATCCGCCTCATCGGCGAGGAGCCGCATCTGCCCTATCAGCGCCCGCCGCTGTCAAAGGCGTTCCTCGCGGGCGAAGAAGGCATCGATCACGTCATTCTGCGGCCGCGCGAGACCTATGAGAAAGAGCACATTGAGCTGATGCTCGGCGTGCGCGTGGACGCCATCGACCGGGTGGCGCGAAAACTGCTGCTGTCCGACGCCCGCACGCTGGACTTCGACGCCCTGGTGCTGGCCACCGGCACGCGCGCCCGTCCGCTCCCCGTGCCCGGCGCCGGACTTGCGGGCGTCTACGTGCTGCGCGGCGTCGACGATGCGCTGGCGCTGCAGGGCGCGATCGCCTCAGGCAAACGCCTCGCCGTCATCGGCGGCGGTTACGTGGGCCTGGAAGCCGCCGCCACCGCCACCAAGCTCGGCGCGCATGTCACCGTCATCGAAGCCATGCCACGCTTGTTGGCGCGCGTCGCCTCGCCAGAACTATCGGCCCACATGCTGGCCGTGCATCGCGCCCACGGCGTGGACGTCCGGTTGGCGACTTCGGTGTCGCATCTCATCGGTTCGGGCCGCAGCGGCGTCGATGCCGTCGCGGTGGCGCACGGCGCGCCGATCCCGGCCGATGTCGTGCTGGTGGGGATCGGGGCGATCGCCAATGTCGAGATCGCAGCCGCTGCGGGCCTGACTGTCAACAACGGCATCGTGGTGGACGACTTCATGCGCACCAGTGATCCGGCGATTTACGCCATCGGCGATTGCGCCAATCACCCCAGCCGGTTCTCAGGCGGACGA
Source organism: Hyphomicrobiaceae bacterium (assembly GCA_031393505.1). Taxonomy (GTDB): domain Bacteria; phylum Pseudomonadota; class Alphaproteobacteria; order Rhizobiales; family Hyphomicrobiaceae; genus JANYHF01. Next base: position 5,923 of record JANMVX010000121.1, read on the forward strand.
CTGCGGCTGGAATCGGTGCAAGGCGCCGTCGATCAGGCGGTGACGGCGGCAAAAGCGCTGACGGGCAAGGATGAGCCGTACACGGCCGTCCCGTGGTTCTGGTCCGACCAGTATGACGAGCGCCTGCAGATGGCCGGCGTTCCAGCTGCCGACGATGCGACGGTGGTGCGGCGCTATCCCGACGCCAAGCAGCTGACGGTCTGGCGCCTGCGCGGCGACCGGCTGACCGGCGTGGAAGCGGTCAACGCCAGCAAGGATTATATGGCCGGGCGGCGGTTGATCGATAGCGGAAAACCAGTAGACGCGGCGCGTTTGGAGGATCCGGCAGTGGGGGCAAAGCAGCTGCTGGCCTGATGCTGTGGCACAAAAGTCAACGACTGGCAGATTCCCTCTGCCGCCCCCTGACATTCCGTCCGGGTCGATTGCAACCAGGTAATAACCTAGCTAGCCTTCCAGCATTGTATATGCGGGGGGGGTCTATCATGCGTTTTCCGGTTGTCATGCCGTTTGCCGTGCTGTCGTTGACAGCCTTGGCGTTGTCGGGTTGCGCCACGGCGTCAAGCGAAGTCACGGCGTCCTATGTGTCGCCGCTGCAATTCCAGCAATACAGCTGCCAGCAGATTTCCGCCGAGGCGCAGCGCGTTTCGGCCCGCACGGCGCAATTGGCCGGCATCCAGGATGAAAAGCGCACCAGCGATGCGGTGACCACGGGCGTCGCCGTGGTGCTGTTCTGGCCGGCCGCCTTCCTGGTCAAGGGTGACGGTCAGACCGCTGCCGAACTCGGGCAGCTGAAGGGGCAGTTCGACGCGCTCGAACAAGCCTCGATCCAGAAAAACTGCGGCTTGCAGTTCCGCCCGAACACCAAGCCGGCGACAACCGGCTGACGGGCGGCCGTGAATGTTGGTCTGGCTGGCGGGACTCACGCCCGCTTGCCGACCACTTTCAGCGTGGGTGCGGCCGCTTGCTTGCTGCGTCCGCTGGTCGCCAACCGGAACAAGCCGACGATCGACCACAGCACGGAAAACAGCACCGCCTCGCCGATGCCGCCCAGCAGCAGCAGAAACAGCGCGCGCGGGCCAAGCTCATCGGTCAGGCCGGCGCTGACCTTGTATTTGACCGAGTCGGGCAGCCACAGATCGATCAGGTTGAACAGCTGCACGGTGGTCGGCCGCAGCTTGTTGTAAGCCCAGCCTAAGAAGTCGGGATGATACGCGAACAGATAGACATAGGTCATCCAGACCAGGACGATCACGAACAGGAAGACGATAAAGCGCGCCACGATCGACGTGACGGCGCGCAAGAGATGGGACCAATTGGACGCGAGCATGGCGGACGAACCCTCACCGGACGATCAGATTTCTCAGGCACTCTAGCCCGAGGATAAGGCGCTCGCATGTCGTTTTTTGGGGCGCTTCAGCCAACCGCATTCCGCACCAACGCCGGCACGCGCGATCCCAGCGTGAGCCCGCGCACCATGAAGTACAGGATGAGCGCCAGCCAGAGGCCGTGGTTGCCGTAGCGGGGCGCCAGGAGCGCCACAGCGGTAAGGAAGAAAGCGATGCTAACGAGCATCGTGTTGCGCAAGTCCGCCCCGCGCGTGGCGCCGATGAAAATGCCATCGAGCTGGAACGCGACCACGCCGGCCAGCGGCGTCAGCGCACACCAGGGCAGGAACGCGCGCGCCGCCGAGCGCACCTCGGCCGAGGCCGACATGGCATCGATGGCCGCGCCGCCCCACTGCCAAAGGGCATAGGCCGTCAGTAGACTGAGCACGCCAGCCCATTGCGACGTCATGCGCATCGCCTCGATCAGCCGGTCGCGGCGGCGCGCGCCGATGGCCTGGCCGACGAAGGTCTCGGCGGCGTTGGCGGAGCCGTCCTGAACGGCGGACGCGATGCCGAACAGATCGAGCAGGATGCCGTTGGCCGCCGCCGCCAGATCGCCGTTGCGCGCGCCCATGGCCGCCAGCGTGGCGAAAGCGAAGGTGAGACAGAGATTGCGGACCAGGATGTTGGCGTTGATGGCCAACAGCCGACGCAGGGCCTCTGGCGCGAAAATGGAGACGCGGGAGGCGCGCCCACCGCGCCTGCCGATTTCACGCCACGCCAGCGCGAGGCCGGCAACTGCGGCTACGGCTTCGGCGACCAGTGCGGCCGCCCCGGCGCCCGCCGCTCCCCAATGGAAATTCAGCACCAGGACGAATGCCGCGACGACATTGACGAGATTGACCAGGAGTTGCACCGCAAACACACGTCCCGCCTGGCCAAGTCCGATAAACCATCCGAGCAAGGCGTAGTTCACGAAGACGAACGGCGCGGACCAGATGCGCCAGGCATAGTAGGAATGCAGCGCTGACTGAATATCCGCCGAGCCGCCCATCAACTGGACCGAAAGCACGCCAAGCGGATGCTGAATCAGAATGGCGATGACGCCGAGCGCCACCGCCACGACCAGGGCACGCTCAAGCGTTGCAGCGATTTCGCCACCGTCGCCCGCTCCCTTGGCCTGCGCGGTCAGGCCAGAGGTCGCAAGACGCAAAAAACCAAAACTCCAGAACAGAAGATTGAACATCTCGACGCCGATGGCCACCCCGCCCAGCGCCGCCGGATCGCCCAGCTGCCCGACGATGGCGGTGCCGACCGCGCCGACCACCGGTGTCGTGAGGTTGGATAAGATGATCGGGATCGACATCGCGAGCACGGCGCGATGGGTGAGGGGGGTCGACGATGACAGTTTACGCACTGATCCCCGCTACTTCGATGCCATGGCGCCTGACCCGAACAAGCGCTGCCAAGGCAAAAGTATGATCGCAAGACCGGCGAAGATCAAAACCGAGCCCACCAGCCGTTGCGCCGTCAGTGTTTCACCCAGCACCAGATAGCCCGAAAGCCCGCCGAACACTGGCACCAGCAGAGCGAAGGGGGCCGCGGTTCCCGATGGATAGGTCGAGAGCAGCCTGCCCCAAACGGCAAAGCCCGCCCAGGTGGAGAGGATGACAGTGTAGGCGATGGCCGCAAGGGTGATGGGCTGAAGATGGGTCAGACTTGTCACAACCCGGTCCGGTCCTTCGAGTGCAAACGCCAGGGCCCACGCAGGCAACGGCGGCACAAGGCTTGCCCAGCACACGCCTGCAAGCGAGCCGAAGCCTGCCCCCGGACCAGCCTGCTTCACGGTGAAATTGCCATAAGCCCAGATGATTGCCGCCAGCACGGCCAACCCCATGGCGATGGCTGGAATGCTGCTGCCTTGCCCGACTGTTGCAGCGATGACGGCAAGTCCCGCCAGCGCAACAGCCCCACCGAGATATTGCTGCGCTTTTGGCCTTTCACCCAGAAATAGGATCGAGAGCAGGATCGTCACAAAAACCTGCAGCTGCAAGGTCACGGACGAGAGGCCGGCCGGCATGCCCTGCGCCATGGCCACAAACAGGAAAATATATTGGCCAAGAAAACTGGTGAGGCCGACCATGATCAGCGCCTTCCAGGTCATGCCCTGAGGGCGCGGCAGAAACAGCGCGGGCAGGCAAGCCAACGTGAAGCGGATGGCGGTCAACAGCAGCGGTGGCGTGTCGACCAGCGCCACTTTAAGCACCACAAAATTGAACCCCCAAATGGCGGTGATCAGAATTCCAAGTGCAACATCTTGCCAACGCATGTGAGGATCCGAGTTGAAGGCTATTGCATAGCGGCGCGTCGAAACGGAGTTAGCAGATTTGAGGTATAAACGACGCGTTCATCCGTCATTGCGTCCAAGTAACGCGAGCATGTCCATACGGATGCACGACACGGCCAAGAAGATCGACATCGCGAGCACGGCGCGATGGGTGAGGGGCGCGGAATAATCCGTCCCCGACGCAACCACCGCCGTCATGATGCGTCGGCCAATTCGCGGCCGGCATCTGCCGCATAGCGCGCTGCGGCGGCGCCCTCCACCTGCTCCATCGCCTCGGCCAGCACCTCCAGCCCGGCGCCCGGCCGCGTCGCCTTTTCCGACAGCACGCGCCGGAATTGTCGCCCGCCCGGACGCGCGTGATAGAGCCCCAGGATGTGCCGCGTCATGGACGACAGGCGAACACCCTCGGTAAGTTTTCGCTCTGCATACGCCTCAAAACCCGCCATCACCTCGACCCGGGTCGGGACGTGAGCGGACGGATCGAACACGCGCCGGTCCACCTCGACCAGCAGATAGGGCGTCTGATACGCCGCGCGCCCGAGCATCACGCCGTCCACATGGCTGAGATGCGCCTCGCCTTGCGCCAACGTCTCGATGCCGCCGTTGAGCACGATGGTCAGCTCCGGCCTGGCCGCCTTCAATCGGAACACACGATCATAGTCCAGCGGCGGGATATCGCGGTTCTCCTTCGGGGACAGCCCCTGCAGCCAGGCTTTTCGCGCATGGACGATGAAGGTGGTGCAGCCGGCCGCCGCGACGGTGTCGATGAAGCGTGCAAAATCGGCCTCGGCGTCCTGGTCGTCGATGCCGATGCGGCATTTGACCGTAACCGGCACATCGACCGCGCCCCGCATGGCCGCGACGCAGCGCGCGACGAGGTCGGGCGTGGCCATGAGGCACGCCCCGAAGTGCCCGCCCTGCACCCGGTCCGACGGACAGCCGCAGTTGAGATTGATCTCGTCGTAGCCGAGGTCCGCCCCGATCTCGGCCGCCTTGGCCAGTGCATCAGGATCGGACCCGCCCAGCTGCAGCGCAATAGGATGCTCGGCGGCATCGAAGCCGAGCAGCCGCTCACGCTTGCCATGGATGATGGCACCGGTGGTGATCATCTCGGTGTAGAGCAGCGCACGGCCCGACAAAAGACGGTGGAACACCCGGCAATGCCGGTCGGTCCAGTCCATCAGAGGTGCAACGCAGAATCTATGTGATTGATATTGCACAGATTTTCCTGTATTTTCAAAGAGAACAAAAGAGAACGTGCACACGCTTGTTCGCTCTTTGTCTCAGCTCTTCGCAGCATTACGCAGCTTCTGTGTGCACGTTTTGTGCACGAATTTCAAAGTGGATCGGGGCCTGCCCATGGCCACCTATAGCAGACTGCCTTCCGGCTGCTGGCGCGCCCAGGTGCGCCGCAAGGGGAACCAATCTTCAAAGACCTTTCGGCTGAAATCGGATGCCGAGACCTGGGCGCTCGAAACCGAGCGCGCCCTTACGAACGGTCAGAGCACCAAGGCGCCCCGTATTGGCCACTGCAGCACCTTCAGTCAACTCATCCAATTGCACATTGCCGACATGTGCGAAGTGGGCAAGGCCCCGCGCCGCAGCAAAGCGGCAAGTCTGGAAAAGCTCCGAAGGTCCATCGGTCAGGTTCGGGTCGCCGACCTGACGCGCGAGCGACTGATCGATTTCGGCAAGTCCCGCTCCAAAGAGGGCGCGGGTCCGGTAACCATCAGCATGGATGTCGGTTACGTTCGCACGGTGCTGGTTCACGCCGCAGCCATCCATGGCATTGACGTCCCAACCGAGCAGGTCACCCTGGCGCGGGTGGCGCTGCTGCGGTTGGGATTGATTGGGAAAGGGACAGAACGCGACCGCCGGCCAACCGCAGACGAACTGACACGCATCATCTCCTACAACGACAACAATCCCTATCAGTCCATCCCGGTTGGCCGGATCGTGAAATTCGCGGTTGCGACCGCCATGCGGCAGGACGAAATCTGCAGCCTGGTCTGGCCCGACATAGACCTGACAGCGCAGCTCGCGATCGTGCGCAATCGCAAAGACCCGCGCCGCAAGAACGGTAACGACCAGCGCGT
>JANMVX010000137.1:0-12838 GCA_031393505.1 Hyphomicrobiaceae bacterium
GGCGCTACATGAGCCTGGAAACGCTGGCCGGACTGGGCAATACTACCGACGTCAGGCCAACAGCCATCCCGGCCGCCTGACCCCGAGCAGCAGTGGCTCGGCTCATGCCGTTGATCTTACACCACGTCCGGGGGCACGACCCTCCCTCATTGCGAGTGCCGCGGCGATTTCGGCGAGCAGGGTTTCCACCAGCCTCGCCAGTTGGGCCTTCTGTACCGGATGTAGCGCAATGCGCGGCACCTCCTCGATGAGTTCGAGCAGGCTCGGTTGGTGATTTTTGATCGGTTGCATCATTCCCGTCCTTCTCCAGATCCGACTCGGATGGGAAAAAGCCTAGGAGCGCATCGACCTCGGCGCGCAGCGAGCTCAGGATTTCAAGGGGAAAACGCGGCTCGGGGCGTAATCCCAATTGCGCCGCCGCCTCCTGCAGCATCCACGCTGGCAATTGAGCCAGCGATCCGTCGGCTTGCTCGATGACGACCAGGTCCACGCCGTAACGGCTCAAACGCCGCTTGATTGCAACTGTCTCCCCGCAGAGCGGGTGAAAACGATAGTGAATTTTGCCCTCGCTCCAGTGTTCGCGAGCAGTATGAAGCTGTTTCGAGCAGCACCTGGATCACGCGGATGTCCGTGCCCTGTTCCAGCAGATGCGTGGCGAAGCAATGCCGCAAGGTCTTCACCGTGACAGCCTTGGCGAGGCCGCTCTTCACGGCGGCGTCTTTGATCGCGGCGTTCAGTGTCGCGGCGCAAAGCGGCCCCGTCCCGGCGTCGTTCAGGAACAGCCACGGCCGCGTGCGGGCGACCTTCCAATAAGCACGCAGCAGTGTGAGCAGCGCCGGCGACAGCATCACGTAGCGGTCCTTCGCGCCCTTGCCGTCAGCGACGCGGATCAACTCGCGCGCGGTCTCGATATGCTCGATGCGGATCGCGACGACTTCGCTCGTGCGCAGTCCTGTCGCGTAAGCCGTGGCCAGCGCGACCCGGCAGGTGAGGTCATCGACCGCCGCCAGCAGTCGCCCGATCTCTTCGGCGGCGAGCACAACGGGCAGAGACTTGGCTTTGCGCGCGTAGGGAATGCGCACCGGCAGATCGGTTCGACCGAGCGTAATGCCGAAGAAGAACCGCAAGCCAGAGACAGCTTGGTTCAGCGTCGCCCAAGCCACGCCACGGCGTACAAGATGCAACTGGAATGCGCGGACATCTTCCATTATCGCCTGATCCGGCGAGCGGCCGATATACAGCGCGAACGACTTGACCGAGTGCACGTAGGATGCCTGCGTCGTGGGCGACAGATTGCGGATCGTCATGTCCTCGATCATCCGCTGCCGCAGTGGCGTGATCGGGCGGGCTGCGTTACGCTGAACCATGGGGTGCTCCTGTCAGAGGGATGTTGGCTTGCAACACCCACATTCTGACAGACAGGACGCACCCCTCACCGCGACCACCCTCCGCAGTAGCGGTTCAGTTCAATCAGTGTTCGCTCCGAATGCCCATGAGTCAAATTAGCCGGGGCTAGCCACTAGAGCGCGTGGCGGACGCTTGCTCGTTCGCATAGAGAGCCCCGGTTGCCATTCTGTGAGTTTTTGCACGGGCGCTACGAACCAGTATGAGTGTCAGCATGCCAATGTAGGTGGGATCGCATTCGCTTGTTGCCTATAGATCGAGAATAGCGCGATCAGACGGCGGAGCGCATGAATGCGAACCGGCGCGAGCCCGGCTCCCAACAGGGTACGTTGATCGAACCCTGGCCACCGAACAGGGCCACCAACGTCCGCGGCATGCCTCCTGATGCCGGCATCAGGCGCAACTCCACGGTCTTGTCGCGCGGATGGCCGTCGATGCCGGTTTCATAGGCGAGATAGAGGACGTGTTTGCCGTCGGGCGATGGGTGCGGGAACCAGTTGACGCGCTCATCGTGCGTCATCTGTTCGGGTCCGCAGCCGTCGGCATGCATGCGCCAGAGCTGCGCCGAGCCGGACCGGTTGGAGTTGAACCAGATCCATTTGCCATCGGGTGTGTAGTCAGGACCGTCGGCATGGCCCTTGCCGTCGGTGAGCCGGGTCTCCGGGCCGCCGCCAACTCCGCAAGAATAGATGTCGAAGATGCTATTGCGGGCGGCGCAGTACGCGAGTGTTTGCCCGTCTGGCGACCAGCCGTGCCAATAAGATGGCGTGTGCTGAGTGATCTTGCGTGGCGTGCCGCCGCCCACCGGCAGAATGTAGATGCAGGACTGGCCGTTCTCAGTACCGTCGCTGATGACGATCTCGCGGCCGTCGGGCGACAGGCCGTGATCGTTGTTGCAGGCGACGGCAAAGCCGGTGTCGATCTGTGTCAGCTCCGCCTTGCGATCGAGCGTCATCCGGTAGAGCAGGCCATCGCCGTTGACGATCAGCGCCCTGCCGTCATTGCTCCAGTTGGGGGCTTCGATGAGACGATCCGTTGTCAGAACGACAGCGGTCTCGTTGGTCTCAAGAGTGAAGATACAGAGTTCGCTGCGCACGATGAGTTGTCCTGTCGAATGCAATTGCAGATCAGGTTTTCGCTGTCGGCGTCGGCAAAGACTGCGGCAGACGGCCTGCACGGACGGCGGCCTCTTTCGATAGGTATGCGGGCGCCGCTCGTGGCCGATAGGCCGCTTCGAGCGCCGACACCTCATCAGTCGTCAGGCTGACTGCCAGAGCCGCCACGGCTTCGGCGATGTGAGCAGGCTTGGTTGCGCCGATGATTGGGGTTGTAACGCCGGGCTTCTGCAACAGCCAGGCCATGGCGATCTCGGCCATCGGCAACCCGCGCGTCTTGGCGATTGTCTCAACCGCATCGACCACGGCTTTGCCGCCGCCCTCGGCATCGTCGTACATCAGCTTGTTCCAGGTGTCGGTGCTGCTGCGCGAGGTGCGCTCACCCCAAGGCCGGGTCAGCAGGCCGCCGCCGAGCGGCCCCCACGGCATGATCGCGATCCCCTGATCGGCGCACAGCGGCAGCATCTCGCGCTCCTCCTCGCGCATCGCCAGGTGCAACTCGCTCTGCATGGAGATGAACCGGGGCCAGCCATGGCGTTCGGCGGCAAACTGCATCTTGGCGAACTGCCAAGCATACATGGACGACGCCCCGAGATAACGGACCTTGCCCGCCCGCACGACATCATGCAGCGCTTCGAGGGTCTCCTCGATCGGCGTGAAATAGTCGAAACGGTGGATCTGGAAGAGGTCGAGGTAGTCGGCGCGGCAGGCCTGGGACAGCGGTATCAACGTCTTCGACACAGCCAACATCTACGGCATGGGCAGCAGCGAGGAGATCACAGGCACGCTGCTGCGCGAACTCGGTAAGCGCGACGACTATGTGCTGGCGACCAAACTCTACAACCGCATGTCGCCAGGGCCGAACGGGTACGGCATCATCATTGCCTCGATCTGGCACGGCATGGGCTTCTACATGGCGCTGATGCTGGCTGGTCTCAAATCGATCAATACCGAAATCTGGAGCGCGGCGCGGCTGGACGGCGTCGGCCTCTGGCGGCTCTACACCGAGATCATCATTCCAATGATGAAGTTCACGTTCCTGACGTGCGCCATCCTTTTGTCGTTGGGCGTGGTGAAGGCCTACGACATCGTCGTTGCGATGACCAATGGCGGCCCCGGCACCTCGACCTGGACGCCGGCCTATTTCGCTATCAACGCTTATTCCACACGCAGCAATATCGGTTTCGCCTCTGCCGCTGCGGTGATCATGCTGCTCATCACCCTGGCGATCTTCCTTCCTCTGGCGCTGGTCACCGCATGGCACAACCGGCAGCGCGAGGCTTCGGGCCGATGAGCACCGAGCCCGCAACAGCCACCATGCCTGTCGGCCTGCGCAGAGCTGCGCCTGTGTTGCGTCGGCGCCGACGGCGGATCAAGGGGTCCTCGATCGCGGTCTTCGTGTTCCTTTGCATGTGCGCGGCCTTCGTGGCCATCCCGCTTTACGTTGTCGTCGTCACTTCGTTCAAGCCCATCGAGGAGGTCACCCTCGGCCGCATCTTCGCGCTGCCGGTGTCCTGGACCATCAAGCCCTGGTACAAGGCGTGGAATACTCTGTGTACAGGTCTGTCCTGCGATGGAATCAAGGTCGGCTTTTTCAACTCGCTTGCCATCTTGTTTCCGAGCCTGGTCCTGTCGATCGCTCTCTCCTCCGTCACCGGCTACGCTCTTGCCTTGTGGAATGTGCGGTGGGCGGGAACGTTCCTGTTCGTGCTTTTCATCTGCGCCTTCGTGCCGTTCCAGATCATCATGATACCTCTCATCGTGTTGGTTGCGAACATCGGTATCTATGGCACGGTCTGGGGCATCGCCCTGGTGCACGCCATCCTGGCCATGCCGCTGCTGACCCTGATCTTCCGTAATTTCTACAAAGACATTCCGCAGGAACTGATCAACGCCGCCATGATGGATTCGGGAAGTTTCTGGCAGATTTTCCGGGAGATCGTCCTGCCGATGTCAGCCAACATCATGATCGTTGTCTTGATCCTGATGATCACAACGGTGTGGAACGACTATCTGGTCGGCCTGACGTTCGGTGGCATCAGCGCTGCGCCAATGACGGTCATACTCGCCAATGCGGTGGTGACGTCACGCGGCGAGGTGACCCACAATGTGAACATGGCCGCCGCCCTGCTGACAGCCATTCCACCGCTTGTCGTCTATTTCGCCCTTGGACGCTTCTTTGTTCAAGGCATCACTGCCGGTGCGATAAAAGGATAGGCGATGCCACGGGTACAGTTCGAAAACATCACCAAGCGCTACGGCACGATCCCGGTGCTGCAGACCCTCAATCTCACGGTCGAGGAGGGGGAATTCCTGGTGCTGCTTGGGCCGTCGGGTTGCGGCAAGACCACGCTGCTCAATCTGCTGGCGGGACTGACCGAGACCACGGATGGACGCATCCAGATCGGCGAGCGCGACGTCACCGATCTCGACCCGCGCGATCGCGGCCTTGCCATGGTGTTCCAGTCCTACGCGCTCTATCCGACCAAGACCGTCGCCGGAAATCTGCGCTTCGGGCTCTCGGCGCAGAAGCTCGACCGCGCGGAGATCGAGCAGCGCATCGCCTGGGCAGCCAAGCTGCTGCAGATCGAGCCGCTAATGGACCGCAAGCCGGCGCATCTTTCGGGAGGTCAACGCCAGCGCGTCGCCATCGGTCGCGCGTTGGTAAAACGCTCCGGCGTGCTGCTGTTCGATGAACCCTTGTCCAATCTCGACGCCAAGCTGCGCACCGAAATGCGGCTTGAAATCAAGAAACTGCATACTGAGCTCGGCCAGACCATCGTCTATGTGACGCATGATCAGATCGAAGCCATGACCATGGCGACCAGGATCGCGGTCATGAACAGCGGCGTCATCCAGCAATTCGGCACGCCGGACGACATCTACGAGCAGCCGGCCAACATATTCGTTGCCCGGTTTATCGGTTCGCCGGCCATGAACGTGTTCGAGGCGACGGCCAAGGTGGGGCCGGGTGGCGCTGTCTCCGCCCGCCTTGATGACACTGGAACCAGCATCGACCTCAGCGGCTACCAATTTGCGGCCCGGCCGGCAGAGGGCGCGCGCCTAAGCATCGGTCTGCGGCCGGAGCATTTCAGTGTCGGCGGCCCGAACGGCGTCGCCCATGCAGCGGTGTTCGATCTGCCGATCCGCCATTGCGAAAAGGCCGGCAGCGACGCCACCGCCTATCTTGAGGCAGGCGACCAACTCGTCGCCATGCGGATCGATCCGGCCCGTGCCCGCACGCTAAAGGCAGGCGACCGGCTGCAGGCGAGTTTTCCACTTGATCGGATCAACGTCTTCGACGCTCAGACCGGGCGGCGATTGTAGACTAAGAAGCAAACCAAGGAGTGAGACATGTCAAGGAGACAACTGGCCGGATTCGGTTTTGTGCTTGCGCTCGGCTTGGCGCCGATCGCAGCTAAGGCTTCGGATCTCACGCTGTTCCATACCTGGTCGAACGAAAGCGAGATGGCGGCGCTTAACACCATCGTCAAAGCGTTCGAAGCCAAGGGAAACACGGTGAAAGCCGCTTCGGTGCCGCATGAGACGGCCGGCGAAAGTCCGCTGGTCAGCTTGTTTGTCGCCAAGACGCCTCCCAACCTCTTCATAGCCGCCGACGCCAGCTTCTATCGCGATCTGAAGAAGAAGGGTCTGAGCTACAATGTCGGGCCGCTGTTTGACAAGATCGGCGCCACCAAGGCGTTCCCCGAGACGGTGCTGAAAGCCATCACCATCGATGGCGAAGTGCTGAAGGTGCCGACCGCGGTGCACATCGACGGCATCCTCTACTACAACAAGAAGGTGGCCGCGGAAGCCGGCATCGATCCGGCCAAGTGGAAGACGATGGACGACATGTGGGCCGACCAGAAGAAGGTCACCGACAAGGGCAAGACCTTCATCGCCATGGGCGGTAATACGTTCCAGGCTGGCTACACTTTCCATCCGCTGTTGGCTGCCATCGCCGGGCCCGATGTCTTCAACCGCTTCTATGGCGGCAAGCCCGATGCGAAGGTGTTCGACGAGAAGGGCGTACGCGACACAATAGAAGTGTTCCGCAAGATCGCCAGCCAGACCGATGCCGGCTGGGTCAACCGGGCGTGGAACGACACGACCAACACGGTCATCAACGGCACCGCCCTGATGCAGTTCCACGGCGACTGGATGAAGGGCCAGTGGCGGGCGAACAAGAAGGTGCTCGGCGTCGACTTTGGCTGCATCAATCTGCCGGGCTCCAAGGCGTTGTCGGTAACTGTCGACTCATTCGGCATTCTTGGCGGCGTCGACGCAGCAACGGCAAAGGCCGAGGAGGACTTCGCGGCCACGGTCGTCGATCCCAAGATCAACGCCGAGTTCGCGTTCTACAAGGGATCAAGCCCGGTACGCATCGATGTGCCGACAGACAAGCTCGATGCCTGCAACCAGCTGGTGCTTGAATCCCTGAAGAAGCCGGGCTTCAGCGTCCAGAACCCCTTCTATATCGGCGACGGCGACTGGATCAACTCGGTCTGGAACACGATGTACACGTTCCAGGGCGACCCCAAGATGAGCACGGACGATGCAATCGCCATGCTGAAGAAGGAATACGCGGCCGTCTTCAAGTGAGATGAGCTGCCGCTGCCGGTCCCGGGTCGTCGGGGCTGGCAGTCCCCGCGGCCGTCACACCTACCCGCTATCATGAGAATTGGAGACCAAAATGGCGATCTTCGAAAGTCTCGGCCACGTCGCGTTGAAGGTCAGCGACCTCGATGCGTCCATTGCCTTCTACAACGCGATCGGATTTCCTGAGATGTTGCGCCTCCTGGACGAGAAGGGGGCCCCTTGGATCGTCTATCACCGCGTCAGCGACAACCTGTATTTGGAGCTGTTCCCAGGCGGCAACGACAAGACCGTTCCACCTGAAAACTCCAATGCGACGGGTCTCTTTCACCTCTGCCTGACGGTCGCCGATGCCGACGCTGCCGACGTCAAGTTGGACAAGGCCGGCATCAAACTCAGCCGTCCGCGCAACACCAAGCGTGGCATCGACGGCAACCGTGGCATGTGGATCGAAGATCCCGACGGCAACCGCTTCGAGATCATGGAAATGGCGCCGGACTGTATTCAGTACAAGGCCGAGGCCGCGCTCAAGGCCGGCGCCAAACCGCACGCGCTGTCGCTGCGCTAATCAATCCAACCTCACCAAGGACGACATCATGCCAGCTTTCAAGCAGCTCGCCCACGTGGCGCTGAAGGTCAAGGATCTCAACAAGTCGTTGGATTTCTATACCGGCAAGCTAGGTCTTACAGAGATGATGCGCTTGCCGAAACCCGACGGCAGCCCTGGCGTCTGGCTGGTCTATCTGCGCATTACGGATGACCAGTATCTAGAGTTGTTTCCCGACGGGGTCGGCGCCAAGGCGCCCGACCGTGACGCGGTCGCGATCAACCACATCTGCCTCGGCGTCGAGGATCTGGACGAAACGATTGCCCATATTAAGACGGTTGGCATTCCGCTCACGATCCAGAAGAAGATGGCGGCGGACAGGAACTGGCAGGCCTGGATCAAGGATCCAGATGGCAATCGCATCGAGCTTATGCAGATCATGCCTGATTGCCTGCAGCTTGAGGCCCTCGCGCGGTTGAAGAACAAAGCCAAGGCGGCAGCATGACAAAGTCGGCGCTGATCTTCTGGGGCGGCTGGGAGGGGCACACGCCCGAGCGCAGCGCCATCGTCGTCAAAGCGATGCTGGAGCGGAATGATTTCACGGTCCGGCTCGAAGCTGGCGCCACGGTTTTGACCGATCCGGAGCTGGGCAAGTTCGACCTTATCGTTCCGGTCGTGACGATGACCACCATCGAGAAACCCGAGCTGAAGGGCCTGCTTGAGGCCGTGCGCAATGGCACGGGGCTTGCCGGCTTTCACGGCTCGATGTGCGATAGCTTCCGCAACGAGACCGACTATCAGTTCATGACGGGCGGCCAATGGATCGCCCATCCTGGCAACATCATCGACTACCAAGTGGATATCGCCAAGGCTGGCGATCCGATCATGCAGGGCATAAAGAGCTTTTCCTGCCGCTCCGAGCAGTACTACATGCATGTCGATCCGAGCAACGAGGTGCTGGCGACCACTACGTTCACGGACGACCACTTCCCCGGCATCGGCGGCGTGGTGATGCCGGTGGTGTGGAAACGTCGCTACGGCAAAGCGCGCGTCTTCTACAGCTCGCTCGGTCACACCGCCGACGAGTTCCAAGTTCCGCAGATGGCTACGATCTTCGAACGCGGCGCGGTCTGGGCCGCTCGCTAGCCCTTCGACAGTCGCCAAGTGTGATACTCAGCCTCGGCCTCGGGGACCAGAGGATAGTATCTGCGCAAGTCCCCGCCCTGCGACAGGCGTAGGCGGGAGAACTCTTCCCACTCGATATGCTGGCTCGTGACCTCAACCAGCCGTTCCGCCATCGCCGCCGGCACGACGACCGCCCCGTCGTCGTCGGCCACGATAATATCGCCCGGCATTACCAGCGTCCCGCCACAGGCGACTGGCACATTGACGGCAAATGGAATAATGCCGGTCTGGGCGTGGTAGTTGGGCGTCACGCCCCTGACCCAGATGCCGAGATCGAGCTGCCGGGCCATCCCGGAATCGCGAATGCAGCCATCGACGACCACGCCCGCACCGCCACGCCCGGCCAAGAACGTGAGCATCATCTCGCCGAAGATGCCGCTGCCCATGTCGCCTCGAGCATCGACTACAATCATGTCGCCAGCCTGGGCGGGATAGAGAACATGACGATGCAATTGCAGTTCGGGGTCGTCGTATTCCTTCGTGCCGTAGAGATCCTCGCGCTTTGGCATGCATTGCAACGTCAGCGCAGGTCCGGCGACGGAGCGGCCGGGCTTCAGGGCCATCGGCCCGCGGATATGCGGATCGCGGATGCCCATCAGGCTGAGTTCGCTGCTCGCGGTCGCCGAGCCAATCTGGGCAAGCGTATCGCACAAGGCCCGCGGTGGCCGCGTGATGTCGCGGATCTGGCTGGTCGGCTGCATTACGTCACCCTATGTCAATCGTCCCAGCGCGGTGAAATGCTTGGAGTGATGACCCTGAAGCCACGCTCCAGCTTGCGGATCGCCACAATATCGTCGGCAGACAGACGAACCCTGTCCGCGGCGAAATTGGCGCGTAAGTGGGGTTCGCTCGATGAGGAGGGAATGACGATGTGACCTTCGGCCATGAGGAAGGCGAGCGAGACCGCCGCCGGCGTCGAACCGAGACGCGCAGCAATGGCCGCGAGCACCGGATCGGAACTGACCCGGCCTTGAGCCAGGGGTTGATAGGCGGTGAGCGTCAGGGCGGTCGTCTTGGCGTAAGCGCAGAGTTTCGGCGCCTGCAGATAGGGATGGATCTCGACCTGGTTGGTTGCGATTACGCCTTTTCCGAGCAGCGCCGTCGTCCGTTCCAGGTGCGCAATCGTGAAATTTGAAACGCCGATCAACCGTGCATGACCGAGCTGTTGCGCGCGGGCTAGCGCCTCGAGATAGTGCTCGATTGGCGTCAGATCTTTCGGCGACGGCCAATGGATGAGCAGCAGGTCCGCCGGACCAAGCCCCATGGTCGACAGGCTTTTCTCGACGCTTGGCATGAATTTCGCGCGGTCCAAATTGAAGTCTGCGACCTTGGTTGTGATGAAGAAATCGCCGCGCGGCAGTCCAGAGCGCCGCACGGCCTCGCCGACCGTCGCCTCCGTGTCGTAGGTCTGGGCCGTATCGAGATGCCGGTACCCGATCTCGATTGCCTTCAGTATGTCTGCAGCGCCCTTGGCGCCGGTGCGGCCATAAGTACCCAGACCGTGGCGCGGAATGGCATCTGACTGAGCCATGGCGAACTCCGTCGAGTTGTTCATATTTGAACTGAACTTGTTGAGGAATGACACTAGCGCGAACGGCGCCAGTTGTCAGCTGCCTTCGCATCGGCGGCCATCGATTCTTTCGCGCCGGGAGGCGCATCGCCTATTTGCGATCCGACAGCGTTGCGGCGCCGGTGGCCACGCCGCTCGTGTTCATCGAGCCGTCGAACAGCGGCACGTCATAGTCCGCATAGGGATAGCGCAGGCATGCCGCTTCGTTGAGCTCGACGCCGAGGCCGGGCGCGGTCGGCGCCAGAATATGTCCACCCTCGAACTGCAGCGTCTCGCGCACCAGCTCCTTGCGCCAGGGCACATCGATTGAGACGGTCTCGAAGATCGCGAAGTTCGGGATGGCGAGGGACGCATGAAGCGTCATCGCGTTCATCACCGGCCCGACCGGATTGTGCGGCGCGACCGGGATCATGTGCAGATGAGCAAGATGCGCGAGGCGCTTGCATTCGCCGAGCCCGCCGACATGCGAGACGTCGGGCTGCAGGATGTCGACCGCCTTCTTGCTCAACGCCTCCATGACCCGCAATGGCTCGAACCAGCGTTCGCCAGCGGCAATCGACACCGGGCTGTGGGTGCGCACGTCGGCCAGGGCGTCGATGCTCTCTGGCGGCGTCGGCTCCTCGATCCAGGTGAGATCGAAGCGCGCCAGCTCGCGGCACATGGCGATCGCCGTCGGCACGTTCAACCGGCCATGGACGTCCAGCATGAGATCGACATCGGAACCGACCGCGGCGCGAACGGCCTCGACGATCTCGATGGTCTGGCGCCGCTGCCGCCGATCCATCTCCAGATCGGCACTATCGAACGGGTCCCATTTCAGCGCGCGGTAGCCCATGGCTACGGCCTTGCGGGCATTGTCGGCATAACTCTCGGGCGTTGAAGCGCCGTGAAACCAATGATTGGCGTAGCATTTGACCTTGTTCCTGTGTTTGCCGCCGAGCAGCTCGAACACCGGCACGCCGAGCGCCTTGCCCTTGATATCCAACAACGCGGCTTCAACGGCGCCCAACGCTGTGCGGAACGGCGCGCCAGTGCGCCAGTAGCTGTCGCGATGCAGCTGCTCGATGGTCGCATCGACGGCGAATGGATCGCGGCCGATCACCGCTCGCTCCAGATCCTCCAATGCCGCGACAACGGTCTTGGTCTTCCATTCCAGCGTTGCCTCACCGACTCCCTCAATGCCATCGTCCGTGAACAGCTTGACGAAGACGAAATTGGTGCGCGAGACGTTGGCGATGAACACCTTCTGCGCGACGATTTTCATGTCAGTTCCCGTGCTCTGCCGTATGCGTCGACGCGAAGCGAATGGGCGCGGCGACACATCGCTCCATGCTATCCATATATGAACTACGTTTGTTCAATTGAGAATGCTATTCTCGTCAGCGTCAAAGTAGCACCACCATGACAGGGTAGAAACCAGAATGACTGCGACAGGCGGAACACAGGCGCAAAAGCACACAATTCCGATCATTGATCGCATGATGGAGGTGCTGGCGGAACTGGAACGGTATGCCGCAGGCCGCACCATTCGTGAGCTGACAGAGTCACTCTCGCTTCCCAGAACGACCGTCTATCGGCTGCTCAATTCGCTCCAGAGTCACGATGTGGTGCGCCGCGACGATAGCGGCGCCTATCATCTCGGCCGCCGGCTGCTGTCCCTGGCCGCCCATACCTCGACCCGGTTCGGCGACGCTGCCATCGCGACCATCTGCCAGCCCTACCTCGACAAGCTCGCTGCCGAAATCGGCGAGGGCGTCAAACTCAGCGTTCTCGATGATGAGGGTGTCCTGGTGATCGCGGCAGCCCAGGGCCGGCGTGAATACGCCCTTACGGTGGCGGCCGGTCAGCGCATGCCGGTCCACGCCAGCGCGGCGGGCAAGTTGCTTCTTGCCCATCTCAGCCCCGAGGCGATCGGCAATTGGTTGAGCCGTCCCATGCCGGCCTATACCGGCAAGACGGTGATCGATGCCAAGCGGCTGAAGAGCGAGTTCGCGACCATCCGCCGCCGTGGCTGGGCCGAAGACAAGGGAGAAACCGCACCGAGCATTCTGGCCTACGCAGCGCCTGTCTTTGGCCGGGACGGGCGGGTCGCTGCTGCGCTCAGCGTGCCCTTTCTGGCAGGCACGCCCGTTGGCCAAATGGAGAAAGTGAAGGCGGCGGCCATTGGCACCGCGCGCGTCGTGAGCCTGGCAATACCCGATTGAGGGCGCGCTGGTTCCGGGTAAGATCCATGCGCGGCAATTCCGTGTCGCATCGACACGATTGTGCCCGCTAAGGATGACAGCAAAGTTAACCGCTACTCGTTCTGTCGTCGTCTCGGTTTGACGGTGTAGTTCCACTCAGGGTGGAACGCATCGCCGGTGATGTCCAGCGCCGCCATCTGGGCGTCGCTGACCTTGATGCCTTTTTCGTAGGTCCGCT
>JANMVX010000159.1:0-4540 GCA_031393505.1 Hyphomicrobiaceae bacterium
GCTTGTTGCACGCAACAATATTTTATTGGTTAATGACCGGCCCCCGTTGGGGCTCCCGGTGGGCCGCCCTCTTGCCCCATGCCGTTACTATAACGGCCCCCCCCCGGGTCCCCCCTACAGCAGCACCTTCGTCAAACACCGGACCGACCGAATTTCGATGGCATCAGTGCCCCTCGAACGCCATCAGGCAATGGCAATCGATGCCCAGCGCGTGCAGCCGCTGCTTGCCGCCCAAATCTGGCAGATCGATCACAAACGCCGCGCCGACCAATTCGCCGCCCGACTTTTTGATCAGCTTGGCCGCCGCTTCCGCCGTGCCGCCGGTGGCGATCAGGTCGTCGATCAATAAGATCCGCTCGCCCGGATCGATAGCGTCTTCGTGCATCTCAATGACGTCTACGCCATATTCCAGCGTATAATCCTGGCCGATGGTTCGTCCTGGCAGCTTGCCTTTCTTGCGGATGGGCACAAAGCCGGTCCCCAGACGGTCCGCCACCGCGCCGCCCAGAATGAACCCGCGCGCCTCGATGCCGGCTACCGCCTGAATACGCTTGCTTTCGAATGGCTCGGCCAGCGCTTTCACCGCCTCGCGGAAGCCCTCGGCATCGCCCAGCAGCGTGGTGATGTCGCGGAACAGGATGCCCGGCTTCGGGTAATCGGGAATAGTACGTATAAGACGCTTCAAGTCCATGGCGACGGCCTTTTCATGTCCAAGTCCAATGCGTCGCCGTTTGCCTTTTTGACCGGAACTCGTGGCCGCTGTTGCAGGCCGCGTGGTACTGACCTTGGCGATCGCTCAACTGATACGGGCGCGCCCTTCAGGTTGCAACAATGTCGCAAGCAAAAATCATCTTCCAGCGGCCCGCCGAGATCGATTTCTCGTCCGCCATGCCCACCGCATTGCGCATAGGCGCGCCTTCGCGCCGCGAGCCGCTGCCGTTTGTTCCGGACATCCAACCTGTGATGATAACCGCCGTGAAAATTCCCTTCCTGAGTTTGGTCTGGCAGTTGATGAAGTTGGCGCTCGCGGCGATCCCGGCCATCCTGGTGCTGGCCATCGGGCTCTGGGGCTGTCTCGTGCTCTACACCATGATCGAACCCGACCTGGCGCGTTTGCTGGCCACGGGGTCGTGGGGGCCGCTGGAAGGCAAGACGCCGTGATTGGACCTGCCATCCGTCGCGCGATTGTGACGGCAATCTCGAATTTCCAGTCCTAGGAACAGTCCCAGGTTCTCTGAACCGCACTATCAGCTATTGTACCAGTGTCGGCATTGCAAGTTGGTGGGCGCCTATTGGCTATTGCCGTGTGACTTGGATGTCCGACGAACATGCGTCGGCAAATTGTAGTCCGTAATATGACGTTCATTAAGCGGTGCAAATTCACCTGACTCGCCTGCCCTGCGGCATGACGCGCGGCGGCCTTCATAATTTCCGCTCAAATTCGGCGCAATTGTGCACGACGTTGCTGATCGCGAGTGTGTCAACAGCCGTATCAGGCCTTCTCCACCGCGCCCGCGTGGGCAGGTACACAACGTGTCAACGTGGGCGCGGCATGGTGGTCCGGCCAAATCTTCAAGCCCAATGGCGCTCGTCAACAGCCGTGACAAATACCCGCCAATTAGATGCACAATGGCGCCCAGCCAAGCAAATATCCGGCTCAATCACTGTATCCGACAGAATGCGTCTTAAACATCCTCTTTCCCCATCTATCGACGTGAACGGCGCCCGGCTTTGGCGTCGCCTGGGCGACCTGGCTCGGCATGGCGCAACGCCCGATGGCGGCGTGCACCGGCTGGCCTTGTCGCGCAGCGAGATCGCTGCACGCCGTCAGTTGGTGGCTTGGGGGCTCGACGCCGGATTGACCGTTTCGAGCGACCCGGCAGGCAACCTGTTCTTGCGTCTGGCGGGTTCGCAAAATGACGCCGAGCCCGTCCTCACGGGGTCCTATCTGGACAGCCAGCCCGATGGCGGCCGCTATTCCGGCAGTTATGGCATGCTGGCGGCCCTGGAGGCGCTGGCGGCGATTGCGGCCACTGGCGCAACGCCGCGCCGTCCCATCGTCGCGGCCGCCTGGATGAACGGCGAAGGCGTGCGCTTCAGGCCAGGCTACCTCGGCTCGGCCGCGTTCACCGGCCAGCTGCCGTTGTCACAGGTCCTGGAAACCCGCGACCGCAATGGCGCGCGCGTCGCTGACGCGCTCGAAGGGTGGCGCGCCGCGACACCGGACATACAGCGCATTGCGCTCGGTTTCGCCGTCGCGGCCTATCTGGAAGTGCATCTGGAACAAGGGCCGGAACTGGAAGACCGTCAACGCCAGATTGGCGTCGTCAGCGCCATGCAGGGCGTGCGCCGCTATCTGGTCCGGGTCGAAGGTGAAGCCGCCCACGCAGGCGGCATGCCGCGCGGCCGGCGGCGCGATGCGCTCAGCGCCGCCGTCCGCATCATCGCCGCGCTTGAGACGCTTTATGCCGCCCCTGATGTGACTTTCACGGTCGGCCAGCTGAGCGTCGAGCCAAACGCGCCTTCGGTGGTGCCGCACACCGCCACCTTCAGCGTTGACGTCCGCCATGGCGACACCACCGTGCTGGCGCGCCTGGGCGACGCCATCCGGCTGGTGTGCGAGAGCAAAAAGGGGCCCTGCAGCTTCAGCATGCTGGACGTCGCCGCAACGCCATCGGTCGCGTTTCATCCGCACATCCAGGCGGCTTGCCAGAACGCGGCGCAGCGCCTGAACCTCTCAACGCTGGCCCTGGTGTCCCAGGGCGGCCATGACGCCCAGAATTTTGTCGGGGTCTGCCCCAGCGGCATCCTTTTCATCCCCTGTCACCGGGGCATCAGCCACAGCGCGGCCGAGCGCATCGACGCCGACAGCGCCCTCAACGGCGCCCGCGTGCTGGCCGAGGTTTTGTGGGAGCTGAGCACTAAATGACAGCGCGCACCGCGAAAACTACGCCACCGCTTTCAACTGCGGCTCGGGGCGCTGATCGGAATATTCGCCGCGCGCCAGAAACTGCGCAATGACGCCCTGGCTGGCGCGATCACGCAACAGCGGCGGATGCCCCTCGCCCAGCACTTTCACAATGTCCAGGCGCGGATGCAGATCCGTCATGCGCGCCACCGTCGCTTTGCTCAGCATATGTGAAAGTTCGCCCCGCAACAGCAGCGCCGGAATGCGCCGGATGGCGGCGAACTGGCTCCACAACGTCAGGCGCACATCGCTGTTGCCGGTGAGCGAGAAGTGGCGGCTGAGTTCGGGATCGTAGGGCCGGCCAGGTTTTCCGTTCACATCGGGATATTGGCCGCGGGCCAAGTCCATCCAATCCTCGGCCGCTAATTTGGGATAGGTCGCCGCGCGCATCAGCTGCAGCAGGCGCGCCGCGTCGGCGAAACTCGATGGCGCTGGTAAGTTGGCGATTTCGCCCACGACGCGCGCGACCCCCTCGGCTTCGAACTCGGGTGCGGCGTCATTGAGGATGATGGCGGAAACGGCGGATGGGCGCAGCACCGCCATCACCATGGCGACCTGCCCGCCATGGCCCGACCCCAACAGCACGGGCTGCCTGGCGCCGGTCAGGGTCAGAAAATCAAGCGCATCCTCGGCATCCGACAGCAGCGAGGCGTCGCCCCGGCGCGCGCCCCGCTCGGAGCGCCCGCGACCAAACATATCGAGGGTGAAGACGTCGCGCTGCTCGGGGCCGGCCAGACTGAGCGTGCGCGCCAGAAGATCAAACTGCGCACCGTTGCCGCCCAGCGCCGCCAGGCACAACAGCGGCCGGCGTGCGTTGCGTCCGCTGGAATAACGCCGGCCATGCAGCCGCGCCCCGTCGCGCACGGAAAAAGTGTAGTCCTGCCACATTGTCCCACCCCACCCGGCCGGCGCGTGTCCCTCATGCCGACTGCGGCGAACGCTCGCACAGGTTGCGCGGTGAACGCAATGTGGCGCAAAGGTGGCGACGGTGGTTTTGTGGGGAACAGTGGCGGAATGCGCTCAGCTAAACCGGGAGGCTAAACCGCAATTAAATCGCAGTTAAATCGGGGACAGTATACCTATTTCCGCGCCGCCGGATGATGCAATCAACGGTATCGCAGGGAAATAGGTATACTGTCCCCGATTTAACTGCGGCGGTGCGGAAATAAGTATACTGTCCCCGGTTTAGCCTCCCGTCGCCGGCCCCGCCCGGCCGCGCAAAAGGTCCGTGCGGATGCGCAGCGCCTTGGCCGGATCTTCCAGCTCGGCGCGGTAGACCTGCACGTTCGACATGACCTTCTTCACGTAGTCGCGCGTCTCATCGAGGTGCAGCATCTCGACCCAGTCGACCGGATCGACGCCCGGCTGGCGCGGGTCGCCGATCTTCCTCACCCACTCGTTCACGCGCCCTGGCCCCGCGTTGTAGGCCGCAATGCCCATGATGTACGAGCCGTTGAAGTCATCCGTGATATCGGCGGCGTAGGCGGTGGCCAGGCGCGCGTTGTAGGACGGGTCCGCCGTAAGTTTGCCGACCTCACATTTCAGCTTGTATTGCCGGCACACGCCCTTGGC
>JANMVX010000172.1:0-10255 GCA_031393505.1 Hyphomicrobiaceae bacterium
CAAGGCCAAGCCCTTCGGGCGCGCCGAAGAGCGCGGCCTTGACCGCCACCCGTCCCGTCGAAGCTTGCTCCGCCATGAGGTTCAGGCCGCAGTGTGATCCGCTTCGGTGCCTACCCTACCCACTCGAAACAGCGAGGAGGCCTAAAACGTCGCCCACACCTTTAAGTTTGGTCGTTTTTGATAAAGGGTAAAAGGGTAAGACAACAGACTAAAACGTCCTCCCGACACGGAAGCCGAGGATGTAGCTCCGGTGGTCGGCAGTGTTCCAGTCGCGGTTGGCCGAGCGAAGGCTGTCTGGAGTGTTGCCAAAGGAGCCGCCACGGAGGACGCGCCGACAATCTGTAGGCGCATCTTTTGGCGACGTTCCGTCCGTTGGCGCCTTATCGTAGCTCTCTGCGTAGCAGTCCTGCACCCATTCCCAGGCATTGCCGAGCAGGTCGTAAACGCCAAAGGCGTTGGGTTTGAGCGAACCAACTGGCGCCGTGAAGACGTAGCCGTCCTTGCATGCGTCGTTGGCCCAGGTCCAATCCTTGAACTTAGCCTTCGCGGTCTGGTCGGCGCCATTGGCATAGCCGCACAAATCCTTGGCGTCGTTGCCGAACGGATAGGGCGGTTGCGGCGTGGCCTCGGTGACGCCACGTGCGGAATACTCCCACTCCGCCTCGGTTAGCAGGCGGTACGGCTTGCCAGTGACCTTGGCGAGCCACGCGGCATAGGCCGTGGCGTTGTCCCAGTTGATGCAGACGGCGGGATGTTCGCCGCCCTGATCGAAGCCGGGTTTTCGGAACGAGCCTGCCTGCGATTTCAACTCCGTGCCGGTCCAGACGTAGCACTCGCTGGCGACTTTGAAGCCGTTGTTGTTCGCGGCGTCCTGCACGAAGGCCTCGAACTGATCGCGCGTGATCTCGTATTGGCCGACGGCGAGATCGTACTTGATGGACACGGCCTCCTGCGGCCCCTCGTCGGAAGAGCGCCATTTCTCGGTCGTTGGCGAGCCGCGCAGGTACTTGCCCTGCGGCAGCGCCATCATCTCCGGGCAGCCGCCGGGGCAGCCGTCGTCGTGGAACGCGGTTCCGGGCTTGGGGTGCGCCTTGGCTTCGGCCAGTGCGATGACCGTGGCCTGATCCGGCTTCACCGGCGCCGTTGAGGCGGCAGGCTCGGGCTTCGGCGGCGGGGCCGGATTTGGGCCGAGGTACCACCACGCGGTCCCGGCTGCGGCCACGGCCGCAACCACCACTCCGGCTCCGATACCGCGCCACGGCGACCCGCCGCCGCCCGCCCCGCGCCGCAACACCTTGATTGCCCCGATCAGCGGCCCCATGTCGCGGCCGAAATGCTCGTGACGCACATCATGCTTCTGGTGCTTCACCAGGTCCGCGATTTCGGCCGGCAACTCCGCCTCGCGCGGCAGCCGGGCCCCGTTCACCAGCACCGGAATGACCGGGATCTCGCGCTTGAGCGCCGCCGCGATTTCCTCGCGCACGAAATCGCGCTCGCCCGACGCCTTGCGCTCGTCCAGGACGGCCAGCCAGCGCGGCCCGATGACGGCCAGGAACACGTCGCAGGTGCCAAGCGCCTTCGCCAGCTCCTTGTCGAAGCGCTGGCCGGCCAGCAGATTGTCGACGTCCATGAACAGCGTTTTCGCGCCGAACGCCGGCGCCAGTTCGCGGTGCACGCGGGCGGCGGCGTCCTGGGCGTCTTCGCGCCGGTAGTTGATGAAGATTTTTCCAGACATGATCGCGCCACGCCCCGATTGCGGCGCCACGATAGACTGGGATTGCGCATTGCGAAAGACGCTAGAGACATGATGTTCAGCTTGCCTGACGGCTCTGGTTGGTCAGACACCGGCGGGCGGCAAGCTGAACTTCGTGTCCCCGTTCGTCCAAGACCAACAGGGACACGAAGGTCATTTTCGGCTTGAGGCTGGGCGTATTTTCTGCCGCCTGGGCAGGCCGAAACTGAACATCATGTCCCCAGCGCCGCTTCCTCGATGACCCAATCCCTAAACGCCTCCACGCGCTTGTCGGGCGCGCCCTGGTCCTGCACCATGTAATAGGAGATCTTCAGCGGCAGCGCGATGTCGAACGGGATCACCAGCCGGCCGGCCGCCAGGTCCGCCGTCGCCAGCGGCTTCAGGCTCAGCGCCACGCCCTGGCCCATGATGGCGGCCTCCAGCGCCTGCGTCGCCTGGTCGAAATGGATGCCGCGCGTGCCGTCCGCCTTGTCGAGGCCGGCCAGCGCCATCCAGTCGCTCCAGGTCGGGTTCTCGGGATAGCGCGTGTTGTCGTGCAGCAGCGTCTGCTCGAGCAGGTCGGCCGGCTTTGTCAGCCGCGCCTGCTCCAGATAGCCCGGGCTGCACAGCGGCACCGCCTCGACTGACATGAGTTTCGTCGCCTTGCAGCCGGGGAAGCGCCCGCGCCCGAACGGGATCGCGATATCGACCTCTTTCTGGCGCAGCGCGGCGCTGATGGCGGCCGGCGGCACATTCTCGGAAATCAGGTCGGCCGAGGACGACAGCTCGATATCGATATCGGGCTGGCGGGCCAGAAACCGGTTCAGCCGGGGCGCCACCCATTTGGCCGCGAACGACGGCGCGGCCAGCACCCTGAGCGTGCGCCGGCCGGTTACGGCGCGTAATTGCTGCACCGCAAGAGACAAGTTCTCAAATCCCTCCTGCAGCTTAGGCAAAGCAGCGTGACCCACCTGCGACAGCTCAAACCGGCCTTCGTGACGGTTGAACAGAGCAATGCCGAAGTAGTCTTCCAGCTTTTTGATCTGGTGACTGACCGCAGCGGGTGTCACATTCAGCTCTTCTGCCGCTTTTCGGACACTTTGGTGGCGTGCGACCACCTCGAATGTTTTCAAAGCGTTAAGATGTGAGAGATGTTGGCTCATGATAGCAAAGATATAGGCCCGTTTAGTTTTTCTTTCAAGACAGCGCAACAGAACGAAATTGCTGCGCTGCACAAACTGACATAGGTTGGCTCCAGTGGCAAGCACGGGCACAGACCTGAG
The DNA here is from genome assembly GCA_031393505.1 of Hyphomicrobiaceae bacterium. Lineage (GTDB taxonomy): Bacteria > Pseudomonadota > Alphaproteobacteria > Rhizobiales > Hyphomicrobiaceae > JANYHF01. The sequence continues at coordinate 3,016 of JANMVX010000172.1, forward strand.
CTGCCGAGATGAGCACGAAGAATTACGAATGAGGTTGAAGATCATGAGCACCCTAAGCACCCGTCTGCAGAGCCTTTCGAGCGACGTTGGCCTCTATCTGGCCCGCCGGCGCGACCGCAAGTTGCTGTTGGCCCTCGACGACCGCACGCTCGCCGATATCAGCATTTCCCGCGAGTTGCTGGACCACGGCGTGAAGTCCTGGCCCTGGAAGCTGGACGCCGACGACCACGGCGTGCACTTGGCCGCCACCCGCATCAAGAACGCGGTTCACGAGCTCGAAAGCTACACCGACCACGAGCTGGCCGACCTCGGGATCGCCCGCGGCGCCATCTATGACGCCGTCCTGCACGGCCGCCCCGGCCTGGATACGCCGGTGAACGACAACGGCTTGGCCAAAGCCGCCTAAGCCAACGATTTCTGAGCACGTCTCAGTTGCGATGAAACCCGGGTGCGCCAGCGATGGCTCGCCCGGGTTTTGTTTTGGCGCGCGCTGCAGCCTCAAACGGCGGATCGACGCGGTTTTTCTCCACCGCCAAAGGACTGAGGCCAAGCCAGCTCTGCATCGATCGGGCAATGGCCATGTCGCCGATCAGCTCGATGGCGCCGGCCTCCACTTCGCGCTGGACCGTCGACAGCCCCATCCAGACCGCTGTCATGCTGCGGACTTGGCTGCGGACATAGAGGTCGATATCGAAGCCCGGATGCACCGAGCAGAGGTCAACTTCGCCCTGGTCGATCACCAGCCAATAGGACTGCTTGGCCGCGCTGAGTTCCGGATAGAGGAAATGGATGGTGCAGCGGCGCGGCGGCAGCGGCGTCGGATTGAGGTGGCGGCGCATGTCCCACATCAGCAGCGAGGGATCGAGATTCTTCAGCGAGATCGAGGATTCGATCCAGCGCTGGCCCCAGCAGCCGAGTGACATGACGACTTGGCGCAGGTCCTCGCCGGCCGCCGTCAGCCGGTATTCGAAGGCCCCACCGGCCTTGGACCGGCCTGCCGGGACGGAGATGATGATTCCGGCTTCTTCCAGTTCTTTCAATCGCTTAGAGAGAAGCGACGGCGACATGAGTGGAACCCCGCGCCGGATGTCGTTAAACCGCGTGGTGCCGCACAGCAGCTCGCGCATCACCAACATAGTCCAGCGCGTACACAGGATTTCGGCGGCCATGGCGATGGGGCAGAATTGCCCGTAACCCGCCTGCGATTTGCTGTCGGACATGCCGGCCTCCTTGCCGTTTTCAATGCCTGCGCAGCCCCGCTCCCCAAGTACAAATACTATAGCGCTGCCTCAGGTCAACGCTTTGGCTTGCAAAAGCATTCCCGCAGACACCGCGTTTTCGCCGCGTGAACTCTGACGCCAGGCCATCCAGTACAGTTCCAGGACTGGAGGTGATCCGACCGAAAGCCGAAGTTGGGTCATCGCAACCCCAAGGAGTTCCCCCATGACTGCCCTGGCGCAATTGAACATTGTTCAGAAGTCACCATCCACGCTCGCCATCATTCAAGACCTGGGCCCAGTCTTCGCAAAGCGCGCGGACGCCTCGAACGACGACGACCTCTACGTCGCAGAAAACATGGCCGATCTGAAAACTGCCGGCTTGATGGAAGCCGGCGTGCCTAGCGAATTGGGCGGCGGCGGCGCGAGCATCGACGAGTTAGCCGCCATGTTGCGCACGCTTGCCTACCATTGCGGCTCCACCGGCCTCGCCTTCTCGATGCATACGCATCAGGTCGCCATTCCGGCCTGGCGCTGGACGCACCAGAAGATCGCCGCCGTCGAGCCCCTGCTCAAACGCATAGCCGCCGAGCGCCTGCAGCTGCTCTCCAGCGGCGGCTCTGATTGGATCGGCGGCTCGGGCAAGGCCGAGAAGGTGGAAGGCGGCTACCGCATCACTGGGCGAAAAATTTTCACCTCCGGCGCGCCATCCGGCGACCTGCTCATGACCAGCGCGATCCTGGATACGCCTGAAGGCCTCATGGTGCTGCATTTCGGCGTGCCGATGACCTCGCCGCAGGTCAAGGTGCTCGATACCTGGCGCACCATGGGCATGCGCGGGACAGGCTCGCACGATGTTTTGATCGACGGCCATGTGGTTCCGGAGGCGGCCGTGCCGCTCAAACGCAAGGCCGGCGAGTGGCATCCGCTGTTCCACATCATAGCGACCATCGCGTTTCCGCTGGTCTACAGCGTCTACCTCGGCGTTGCGGAGCGCGCGCGCGATATCGCCATCGAACACGCCCGGCGCAAGGGGCCGGGCCGGCATACGGTGGAGCTGGCGGGGCGTATGGAGACCGAGCTGGCCGGCGCCCGGATGGCCGTGGACTCGATGTTCGCCGCCGTGCGCCTGAACGCGCCCTCGGCCGCGACGGTCAACCAGGTGATGATCGGCCGGCATCTGGCCGAGCGGCACGCCATCTCAGCGGTGGAACTGGCGATGGAGGTAGCCGGCGGGGTCGGATTCTACCGCTCGGCCGGGCTGGAGCGCTGCTTCAGGGATATCCAGGCGGCGCGGTTCCATCCGCTCCAATCGGGGCCGCAGGCCGAATTTGCAGGCTCACTGGCGCTGGGTTTGCCGGTCGAGCGCGTTTTCTGACGGCCTGGGGACATGATGTTCATCTTGCCCGACAGAACGCCGAGGCAACGCACCGGCGGTAAGCAATATGAACTTCGTGTCCCCGCGCTGCCGGACCCACCAGGCAGAGCGGGGACACGAAATTCAGCTTCGGCTCAGACGCCGGAGCAAAGGTTCAAACTCCGGCAATGGCCGAAGCCGAACATCATGTCCCCTCAGCACATGCCCGCCGATTTCAAATAATTGTACGCCACGATGATCTCGCGCAGCCGGTCTTCCGACGAGCGATCACCGCCGTTGGCGTCGGGATGGTGGCGTTTCACCAGTTCCTTGAACCGTGTTTTTATCTCGGGCTTGGTCGCCTGATCATCCAGGTTGAGCGCCCGAAGCGACTTCCGCGCCATGTTACCCACGGTCGGCCGGTCCGCGTCCAGCGTGGAGCGTGCGCCCGCCCCCAGCCGCTCACCCGGACGGCGGCCGCGCGCGGCCATCCGTTCGGCGAAGCGCTGGCGCGGATCGGACGGCGATGCCGTGCCGCTGCCGGTGGGATTGGCGCCCACGGTCCAGGTCGGGCGATGCCCGGTCGCGGCCGATTTCTGAAACGTCTCCACCTCGGCGTCGCTCATGCCGTCGAAGTAGTTGTAGCTCTTGTTGTAGAGCTGAACGTGGGTGAGGCAGAAGCGGAAGAACAGCCCGTCGCGGCCGCGGCCCTGGGGCGCGCGGTGGTGGCCAGGTTCGGTGCATCCTGACCATTGGCAGGTCCCGACCGTTTCGGCCTTGGGTGGGACCGACCCGTTCTTGATCCGGATGCTGTCGAAGTGTTTGGAGTCCAGTTTCATGGTCGGGTGAGTATGTTCTGGCTCTGGGGCAGGCACAAGATGGCTTGGGCCGGGCGGACGTCCAGTCGTTGCTTTGCGGCCTCATGGGCTTGCCAAGGAGGCCCCCGTGTGGTGTCCTTGAAGATTGCGCCTCGAGGTATGAAGGTCGGCTGAATGACGATGGAAATGAGCATCCGGGAACGGCTCGAAACAGCGTTTTCCCCCAGCATTCTCCAGGTTTTGAACGAGTCGCACTTGCATGCCGGCCATGCCGGATCGCCCAACTCCGGACAGAGCCATTTTCGCGTTTACATCGTCTCGGAAAAATTTTTAGGTTTTTCGCGCGTGGAGCGGCATCGGCTTGTGAACGATGTTCTTGCGCAGGAGTTGGCGTCGGGCGTTCACGCGCTCGCCATCACGGCCGAAGCTCCCTGACAAGGGAGTTAATTTTTTGTTAACGCGGGTCAGTGAGGGTTGACGGGTTGCACCAACCCCGGTCTCGCCATGCTCCCTGCCATCGTCAACATGCCGTTGCCGGACCTCGTGGCAATCGCGCTGGTATGTTGCGTCCCGTTGCTTCTGGTTGCTCTAAGTTGGCGCTTTGTTGCACCTCGCAGTGTGCGCAAGCAGCGCTTGAGTTCCCATGGTGCGTCCGTGTTGCAATCTTCGGGTCGACTTTTGGGTCTGGCCGGCCAATGGCAGGTTCAAGAGCGGCGCATCGGATTTGGCATTGAGCGGCAGTCAGCAGCGATCCAGTTGCATCGGCAGGTCGCCTTGCAGATCGGCGCACTCGACTACGAGATCGACCAGCTTTGGCGCGAGACGCGTGCGTTGGGCACTGCCGCAGCCGTCACGCTCGGCAACGTCAGCCCGCTCTTTCCCGCAACACGCAGACCACAACCGATCGCGCAGGCATATGCAGCGTTCCGGCTGGCGGCAGGTGCTGTTCATCCTCAGGCCATGGCGTCGTAGCGAGCGCGATCCGCCAGGCTTCCCCCGGCGCAAGCATCGGCAGGATCGCGCCGGCGTCGGCTTGCGTGCGATTGAACCACAGGCATAGCCGGTCCGGCGTATCGCCCGGACGCTCCGCCCCTTGAAGATAGAGCCCAAACACGTCGGCCCCGCCCCAATCGCCATCGGCCATGGGCGTTCCGTCCGGGCGCAGCCAAGTCGCGTCTGGCGGCGCGTCGCCGCCGGGCGACTGGCCGGTCAGGAAACGGTCGGCACACAGTAACGGGTGCTGAGCGCGCAGAGACGCGAGCCACCCCGTCAGCCCGATCAGGCTTTCATCCGCATGCACCCAGTCCAGCCAGGTGATGGCGTTGTCCTGGGCGTAGGCGTTGTTGTTGCCGCCTTGCGTGCGCCCCATCTCGTCGCCAGCCGTCAGCATCGGCGTGCCGCGCGACAGGAACAGGGTGGCCAGCAGCGCGCGCGCGTCGCAGTTGCGGGCCGCAAGAATCACCGGGTCTTTGGTCACGCCCTCGACGCCCGAGTTCCACGACCAGTTGTCGTTGCTGCCGTCGCGGTTGTCCTCACCGTTGGCCTCGTTGTGCTTGCATTGGTAGGCCGTGAGGTCGGCGAGCGGAAAGCCATCGTGGGCGGCGATGAAATTGACGCTGGCCGACGGCGGACGCCGGCTGCCGGCAAACACGTCCGCCGACCCGGTAAGCCGCGTCGCCAGCGCGCTGGTCGCCCCCCGGTCGCCGCGCCAGAAGCGGCGCACGTCGTCGCGGTAGCGGTCGTTCCATTCCATCCAGGAGCTGGGAAAATTGCCGAGCTGATAGCCGCCCGGCCCCACGTCCCACGGCTCGGCGATCAGTGTCACCCCGGAAAGCTCCGGGTCCTGACGGATCGCCGTGAGCAGCGGCGCGTCTGGGCTATAGCCGGTGGCCAGCCGTCCCAGCACCGGGGCGAGGTCGAAACGAAAGCCGTCGAAGCCCAGCCGCGTCCAATGGCGCAGGCTATCCATGGCCAGCTGCACCATGGCTGGCCGGTCCAGCGCCAGCGTATTGCCGGTGCCTGCGTCGTTGATCATCCGCCCCGGATCATCCGCAGCGTGACGATAATAGCTGGCGTTGTCGAGCCCGCGCAGGGAGAGGTTCGGCCCGAGGTCGTCGCCTTCGCCGGTATGGTTCAGCACCATGTCCAGCAGCACGCGAATGCCATTATCATGCAGGGTGCGGAGCGTCTCGGAAACCTCGCGCATGCCGCCGGGGGCGAGGCGCGGATCGGGCGCCAGGAATGTAATTGAGTTGTAGCCCCAGGCGTTGGAGAGTTTTAGCGCGCTGAGGTGCCGCTCGTCGATCCAGGCGGTGAGCGGCATCAGTTCGATGGTGTCGGCGCCAATGCGTTTGAGGTGTTCCAGAATGACGGGCGTGGCCAGCGCGGCCACGGTGCCGCGCAACGGCTCGGGCACGCCGGGGTGGAGCTTTGTGAAGGCTTTTATGGAGATTTCGTAGACGAAACCGGGGCGTTTGGGCGAGAGTCGCATGGTCGGCGCCGGGGCGCGGCGCACGATGGCCTTGGGAACCAAACGCGCCGTATCGAGTTCGACCGAGCGCGGCAAGGCGAGGTCGCCGTGGTAGGCGAACGGCCGGTCCAATTCCAGCGCATACGGATCGGCCAGCAGTTTGGCGGGGTCGAAGCGCAGCCCTCGCTCCGGCGCCCACGGACCATCGGCGCGGAGGCCGTAGCGCGCGCCCTCGGCAAGTCCGGGGATGTAGCCATGATGGATGTCGCCAGTGCGGGCGTTGAGCAGGATGCGCGCGGTTTCGGTTATTCCCGTGGCGTCGTAGAGACAGAGCCAGATCTGCGTGGCATGGCGCGAGGCCACGGCGACGTTCGCTCCGCCGGGGACGAGCGTGACGCCGAGGGGGCGGGGGGAGCCGGGTTGCAAAGTCATAATACCAACCTGCATTGATCTAGACCCATCGTATCCTGTGGAATCGGAAGCCAGTTTTGTAGGGGCGCACAGCAGTGCGCCCGGCGTTCAACATCAATGGTCCGTCGGTTGTGGCACGCCGGGCGCGCTGCTGCGCGCCCCTACAAATCACCGATGAGTCAGCATCAATGAAGGTTGGTATCAGCCCGCACCACATCCTCGAACGGCTTGTCGCCCTCAACACGCACGAGGCAAAGTCCAGCCACTCGATAAGCCCTGAAATGTCATCATCGAAATCATCGCCGAGGTAAGGCCTGTTCACCAAAAACCCTTGGCACAAGGCCAGCTCTCGCTCGGCGCCGAAGCGGCGTCTGCGGTGGGCGAAAGGTTCATCTCCAGCTTCAGGGCCTTCAGGACGGAAAACACGAAGGCGATCTGGAGTTGCCCTTCGCCACGTTCGAGGTAAAGCACGCGCTGTCGCCTTACGCCTAGCGCTTCAGTTAGTGCCGCTTGGGTTAGGCCAGCGCCCTCACGGGCCTGCCGAAGGTAGCCGCCTAAGTCACGTGTGTTCCGGATCATCATGGGGAAGGCCCCAGTGTTCGCTTGGTCGCACATTCACTATTGTTCGGTTTGTCGAACATGTCGATATGTTCGACAAATCGAACATGAGGCGAAGGGCGTGCGAACGAACATTATGTCGTGTTCCCCTCACTACATCGAATACCTGCGCTCGCGCCCGGCGCTGGCTCAACTGATGCGGCCGCGGGTTAAGAAAGCGTCGCAACATCTTCCATCCCATTTGTCCGGCCACCAGCGAAACGTTCAGAATATTGATTCCAGCTTCGAACCTGCGGCTGGTGACCTCGCTGTCCTCGCCACTCGCCAACCACGGAAATTCGTGCCAGTTAGCACCCCATGAGCCCCACGGCCCCGCACCGTTTCAGCGTCGCCCCGATGATGGAACGGA
>JANMVX010000206.1:0-3107 GCA_031393505.1 Hyphomicrobiaceae bacterium
CCGGCTTTCCTTCGCCGCCAAGGCGGGACTGTGGCTCTCGAAGTTGCCAGGACTGCTGGCGGCCCCGCGGCGCCGCGTCTGGAAGACGCCGCGACGCAAGCAGCTTCGCGATGCCTTGATCGCCTTCGACGGCCACCTTGCCGGCGCAGACTACCGGGACCTGGCCCTTCTCATCTTTGGCCGTGCACAAGTAGAGACAGAATGGTCCAGCTCAAACCGCATCATGAAGGACAATGTGATCCGGTCGTTGCGCCGTGGCAGGACACTTGTTCAGGGCGGTTATCTTCGTTTGATAGTATAAGGGTGTCGTTTTTCAAAGGGTCAATATTCGACACTCCTCAAGGCGATCCTTCTCAACGATGATGTCCCGAACTAAGGACACATCATCATGAGCCGCCCGAGAAAGTCACCCCTGCTGACCACCGCCGAAGCCGCCATCTGGCTACGGATCAGGCCGCACACGCTGGAAAACATGCGCTATCAGGGCACCGGCCCGAAATTCCGCAAGCATGGCGGCCGGGTTTTCTACCTACGCCGCGAGCTGAAGGCCTGGTCCGACACCATGCGGCGGCAATCCTCATCGGGAACGACAGTGTGAGGCCGTTCGCACTGGTCGCGCTGGCCGTTGCCAGCGCAGTGATCGGAATCTCCGGCACCGCCGTGCCGACACGGCTCATCTGGAACGCGTCCCACAGTGTCCCTATCGGCCTCTATCGCGTCGATTTCCAGGCGCCTGGGCGAGATGATCTCGCCCTCATCCGGCTTAGCCCGAGCCTTGCAGGTCTTGCCAACCGGCGTGGTTATCTGCATGGTACGGATTATGTTCTCAAACCCATTGCTGCCACCGTCGGCGACCTGGTCTGTCGTATCAATCTGACGATCGTCGTCCGCGGAACCGTTGCCGCGATCGCCAGGCGACAGGACGGCGCCAACCGGCCAATGCCGGTGTGGCACGGGTGCCGCCGTCTGAGCGCTGGCGAACTCTTCCTGCTGAGCGCCTCGCCGGACAGTTTCGACAGCCGGTATTTCGGGCCGATCGCACGCCCTGACGTCATCGGTCGGGCCAAACCGATCTGGACCATTTCAGACACAAAAAAATAGCGCTGACGTCTTCTTGGCGCCAATCGCCTAGAACAGGTGAAATGTCATTCGCGTGTCTGATTGTGTTGATCAAGATAAATCGTCACCCACGCCCGTATCATAGTCTCTGACCTATTGCGGCACACTTTGACGTCATTGCCACAATCTAGGTCTTGTCGCCCACCGCAGCGAAGTATGGGCGGCCCGCCTCCGGTCAGTGACCTGCGGCGGCCAGGCTCTATCGCGCGGCGTTGAGAACTCGTGACCTAACGACGGTCACGTTGGCCGCGCGACCGAGCCGCCGAGAAAAACGGCGTCTCGGCCCTGAAGGGTGACGATCCTTGCCGCGGAGCCCGCGTCGGCGGTCACGGCGCAACCGCACCAGCGCAGTCGGCGGTACGGCCGATGCTCGTCTGCACGCATCCTTCGACTGATGACGGGACCTGGCCGCCGGCGGCTCGGCCAAGCTTGGCAATCGGGCTGGCGCGGTCACCGGCCGGTGGTGGAGGGAGCGACATACTCCTTGCCCGAGAGCTGTCCTGCGAGACCCTCCAGCGCACCCCGGCGGCCGGCCATCACCCGCATCGTGCTGTGCCAGTGCCGCTCCCCCCTCAGCATCAGGCAGCGTCGCGACCAGCGGGCGGTCTCATCGTTCCTCGCGGCCGTCATCCGCGTGGCGGCGGACGGCAGCCATGGTCCTCCCCAGGGCTGGCCGGACGGACCACACCCCGCCGATCAAGGTGCGACGGTGCGGCAAGCGGCGCCTTAGAGACAAGCCGGCAGCGCCGGCTCCTCCACTTCGTTGCGGCCCTTCGGGTGTCTCAGTCGCCGCCCGCCGCAGGGACGCGCCCGCCGGCGGGGGATGGTCCTCCGCCGGTCAACCAAGGAGTACTCACATGGCTACCATCGGCACCGTCACCAAGCGTCAGGACGGCCGCTACGAAGGCGAACTGAAGACCCTCTCGGTCCGCGCCGACATCGCCATTGTTCCGGTGGGCGAAAAGGCGTCACCGACCCAGCCCGACTACCGGGTGCTGAGCCCCATTGGCCAAGGAGGCACCGAGATCGGTGCCGGCTGGATCCGCACCGGCCAGCTCTCCGGCAAGGAGTATGTCGCCCTCTCCATCGCCGCCCCGGAGCTCGGCCAGAAGACCCTCTACGCCAATCTTGGCCGCGCCGCCGGCCAGGCCGACCCTGACGTCTACGCCCTGATCTGGAACGCGCAGGACTGACGTCACTCGACCCCGCGCCGGATCGTCCGGCGCGGGGGTTCTTGGTTGTGCTCGACAGACTGTCACCGCGTCGAGACCGCACATCCGTGACAATCAAGTCCTTGTTTGATGGCACTCATCAATGCACCGCACCGGGCTACCAGGCTCCAACCCCTTTGTGGTGAGTCTTGAACACACACGCTGTGTCGCACAATCCGTGGCCACTTACTTCTGTGACGAGTTTATCGACTCATTCCGCACCATGTTGAAACCAATTCCAGGCAACCAGAACTTCAACCAACCCACATCGTGTTGCAACCCTTCCGAGCCTCGGTTCTCCAGCTATTTTCATTCAATTCATCTCTGGCATCCGCACACGAATGAAAGGAAGTTGCGGGAGGTTTTAAGGGGTAGTTCTGGACATCGAGATAAAAACTTAGCGTCGCTTTGGCGCCGCAGTGCGGATACACGGCTTGGTCGACAACGTCTTCAAATGTCGCGAAACGTCAGACATGACAATGAAGGCGTAGTATCGGCCCAGAAATTGACGTCGTCTTGTTATTCTACGACCTGATCGCATCTTCTATCTCCAGTGCAAATCAAGGAGATAGGATCATGGCCGACGACGACATCAAACCGAAACTGTCGCGCCCGCGCGACGAGGGACGCAGCCGGCTGCCAAGCCTGCGCCAGCAGGTGTTCCGCCAGGCCGGCAAATCCGGTCTGCGCGCACAGTGGTCCAAAGGCCACGTCAGGCCCGGCGACCTCAGCCGCGGCATGGGCACGGGGCTGCGCGCACGGGCCGGCATCATCGCT
>JANMVX010000207.1:0-8880 GCA_031393505.1 Hyphomicrobiaceae bacterium
CCTGGCCGAGTTCGAATACCGCTTCAACCGGCGCTACGACCTGGCCGCCATGATGCCCCGCCTGGCCTATGCAGCCGTCCGTACGCTGCCGATGCCGTATCGGCTGCTCATCTTGACGGAGTGATGTGGATAAGCAGGAAATGAAATGAAGGCGGTCAATTGGATGATAGTGCCGCCCTTGCTTGAGGGATCCACGTCTTTAGGGTCGAAGAAGTAAAGCGGGATGCGGTGTTGCCAACTTTGGCTCAGCTTCGTCGACGCGTACGTACTCGCCAACCAGTACGCGGGAATGAATAGCAGAGCTAGTAAAGGAAGAGAAAATATGACGGCCCGCGGCGAGTTGTAGCCCAAGCCCAGAGGGCTTGCAACAGGCGCACCAACTGCATGAGCCCAACCAAGTACGCCGTCCAAGAACACCGTTTGCGCAATCCACTTCCAGATGACTCTGACCGCGTTCTCGTTCATGAGAGAAATCTCCGATGAGTGATCTTTGCCGAAATCAACAACCAGGGATTGCCTTATGCTTTACTGCAATGTCGGCAACGTTTTGGCCAGAGAGCGATAGTATCGCGTTCGCAATCTTGAGATAAGCATTGTCTCCCTCGATAGATTTTTTGATTATTTGGCATGAAGTGCCAATCTCAAAGTTGGCGATCACGTCCGAACTTGAGTCGTACAACACTACACCCGCCGTAAGCACGTGGCGATTCGTTTGTCGAAAAATTGCTTTTAAGTGAATATTTCCGCGCGTCTCTATCGATGCTGATTTCAGGCTAAACTTGCCCTCGTTACCCTGACAGAGCGTATTGGCGGTTGCCGGCTCGGCCTTGCAGGCCCTCGTAAGGGCGTCATCCGAGAGTTCGGGTTTTGACTTCAAAACGCCGGTGAGATCAAAAGGCTGCCCATAAACAGGCGCTGCACCCAAAGCCAGGGCAGCCGCGACAAATACAGCTTTGGCTGAAATACACACTATGTGCTCCGTTCCATCGTTGCAATTAACTTCGCTGGGCAGTTTTCACGTTGGTTTGAGGCGCCTACGCTCCAGTAGAGTAAGCGGACGCGAGCATGCTTGACAAGGTCCGCAGGCACCCTGTTCCGCACCGGGTCAAAACCGGCGGGCGGTAACCATGCAATGGAAGAAACACTCCGAATCCTGACGAGAATTCAATGCCATGCGCTTCATCAGCGCAAGCTGGTCCGTCTCTCAACCAATGGAGACAGACCATGAATGACAACGATGCAGTGGTGACCAAGCTTCGCATCCGCCGGCCGCCGTGGAACAAGGGTAAGCTCGTGGGCGCAAAACCGCCCCTCAAGCCAAGCCACGTCTGGTCGATCCGGACAAAGCTGCAAATGGCCGGCAGCAAACGCGATCTCGCGCTGTTCAACCTGGCCATCGACAGCAAATTGCGCGGTTGCGATGTCGTCGCGGTTCGCGTGGACGACGTGGCGCCAAGCGGATACGCGGTCGACCGAGCGACCATCCGGCAAAAGAAGACCGGGAGGCCCGTGCGGTTCGAGGTGACGGACCAGACTCGGCTGGCCATCGACGACTATCTGAGGACGACTGGCCGCAAGGCGGGAGAGTTCCTCTTCGCGGGACGAGGCGGCAAAGGCGGACTGACAACCCGGCAGTATGCCCGCCTCGTTCAAATCTGGGTCGCGAGCATCGGCCTCGACCCTGCCAAGTTCGGCACCCATTCGTTGCGCCGAACAAAAGCCGTGTTGATCTACCGGCGCACGGGCAACCTCAGAGCCGTGCAGCTCTTGCTCGGGCATTCGAAGATCGAGAGCACGGTGCGCTACCTCGGCATCGAGGTCGATGACGCTATCGAGATTGCTGAGAAGATCGACATCTGAGCATCGACGCTTTCCCTCCTATTCCTGACGTGGTCGGCGGTAACCAATTCGCCGCCGATCAGCATGGTCCCAATGACGGCTATTGGGATCAAGCGCCGGCGTCGATGCGATAGCTAATCACGACCGTTCCGGCGAGCGAAGTCTGACCGGTAATCAGCGCATAAATCCGCCGGGTTGCCAATTGATCAGGTTGTTCGGATCTTGAACTACGAGGCGCTGCTTCAGCACGTCTCTGGCTTGCTGCTCACCAACTTCTGCGACGAGATCCAGCCAAGCCGCCGCGTCCGCCATCCCTAGAATGAGATCGTCGGTTAGGATGTCCAGCTCAGCATCCGTGTACGGTGTCTTGTGATCATTGCGTGGGTCGAGCCAAGACGGCTCGAAACTCGTACGGCGCTTCTCTTCCATGTCCTGGCAGTCCGTGCTCAATCAAAGAGTGCATCACATCAAGCCGGCGCTAGGCGTCGTGCTCAACTGCCGCCGGGTCTGTACGGCCGTGATGGTCCCGTGCCTGCGACATGTTGTCAATGGCCGGTGTTATCTGATAGCTTCCATTGAGCCCATGTCGCGATGGGCCACAAACGACCATCGCGATTCCGCCCAATCCGCTAAGCGCGGAAGCCCTCACTCGGTCTCTTCGCCGATTTCTGCAAAACTCCCCACCATCGAATCAACAGGAAAGGGCCTCGATGCGGCTGTTCAGCATCGCGCTCGCCGTGTTCGGCCTCGTGGCGCTCTACACCGGCGTCTCGCAGGGCGACGCGATCACGCTTGGCGTCGGCGGCGCGTCGCTGCTCGCGGCCGCCCTGCTGGTCTCGCCGTTCCCTAGTTCGAGCTTCTTCGAAATCCTGAACGGGCTGTTCGTGGTGGAGACGATTACTTTCGGCCTGATCAACCTGGCTGACTTCGGCGGGTTCTGGCCCGAAGCGTTCGCCAGTTACGTGCCTCCGCGCTACCTGCCGTTGGCGACCGCGCTGTTCATCCCGGTCCTCTACGCGATTTCGCAGTTCCCGTTTGTGCGCCGGATGATGCAAATCGCCGATCCTTTCTTCGACGCCTCGACGCCGGCCGGTTTCCACATCCGCCCGTTCGCGCCGTTCACGATGACGATGGGCAATTACGCGCGCTTGTGTGTCGTGGTGCTTGTGATCGTGAACCAGGGCCAAGTGGCGATCAGCGTTTGGAGCAATTTCTTCTCGAACCAATTCGGCAACGCCATTCAGGTGCCGGACGAGGAGCACCGCGTCGCGTTCTGGCACCTGCTGCTGACAGTTTTCCCGCTGATCGCGGCCTCGGCCATCGTCTCGAACTTGATCGAATATCTGATCGCCTCGAACTTCACTCTGCAATGGCGGCGCTGGATGACGGCCTCTTATACCGCGCGCTGGCTTACCAATTCGATGCACTACCGCATGGCGCTCGCGGGAAGCACCGCCGACAACCCCGATCAGCGCATTTCGCAGGACGTCGGCGCCTTCATCAGCGGCACCAGCCTCGGTTCCTTGCCCAGTGGAACCGGCAGCGTCGGATTCTACAACTACACGATTTCGGCGATCCAGACCGCGACCAACCTGGTATCGTTCTCGATCATCCTGTGGACTATCTCGCGGACCATGAGCATGACGCTCGCTGGCGTCGTGGTGCCGGGCCTGTTGTTCTGGGTGGCGATTGTCTACGCGCTTGTCGCCACCGGCTTGATTCACCTGATCGGCCGCCAGCTGGCGGGGTTGTTATTCCGTCAGCAGACGGTGGAGGCCAACTTCCGCTTCGATCTGGCCCGCGTGCGCGAGTTCAGCGAGCAGATCGCCCTGCTTCGCGGCGAACCTCAGGAGATTAACCGCGCCGCCTCCGTGTTCCAGACCGTCTTCATGACCCTGAAGCGCATCATCCGGATCCGTCTCTGGCTGATCGCGTTCAATTCGCTCTACGAGCAGATTTCCGGCTTGATACCCTATTTCGTCATCGCCCCGTTCTACTTCGCCAAACAGGTAAGTTTCGGGGTGTTCAACCAGGCAGCCGGCGCGTTCGGCAATGTCAATGGCGCCATGAACTTTTTCGTCAACAACTACATCGGATTTGCCGATTTTCGCGCCACCGTCGACCGCCTGGCCTTGTTCGATGCGGCGTTCGCCCGCGTCGACGCCGATCGCGCGCAGGACAAGGGCGTGCACGTCACGACCGGCGTCGATGGCACGCTGTCGACGCCTGGCCTCGGCTTGACATTGCCGAACGGACAAAAACTGCTCGAGGCCGACGGCCTCGTGCTGGTGCCGCAAGAGTCGACCTTGGTGGTCGGCCTCTCGGGCTCGGGCAAGTCGACGCTGTTTCGCGCCATCGCTGGGCTATGGCCCTACGGGTCGGGCGAGATCAGGCAGCCGGACCACGCCTCGCTGATGCTGCTGCCGCAACGCCCCTATCTGCCGATAGGCTCACTGCGCGACGCGGTTGCCTATCCGCGCGCCGGCGGCGATATCGACGACGCGATCCTGCGCGCCGCGCTGACGACCGTCGGCCTGCCGGCCTTCGCGTCGCGGCTCGAGGAACCCGACAACTGGCAGATGCGCCTCTCGGGCGGCGAACAGCAGCGCATCGGCGTCGCTAGAGCGCTGATCGCCAAGCCGGATTGGCTCTTTCTCGATGAATCCACCGCCTCGCTGGACGAACAGAGCGAAGCCGACCTCTACGCGGCCCTCGCCAAGGCGCTGCCCGGCACGACGCTCGTGTCCATCGGTCACCGCTCCACGCTCGCCGCCTTCCACAAGCGCAGGATCGAAGTAAAGAAGGGTGCGGACGGCGTGGCGGTTGTGTCGTAAGCGCTCCCTCGGTTTTGGCCACGAGCGGGCATGCGCTTCGCTGCTGTAGATGCTTGTCCCTAGACGATTTTGTTTGTAGAGTTTGGCGAGAGAGCTTGGATGCGTTGGCATTGACTTTGCTGATGCGATTTGGCAACAGCTGCTCCGTCGCCTCCAGGAGTCCCCATGCCGCGCAACCAGACACTGCAGCTTGCGGACAATGTCTCATCATCAGGCAGCGAGCAGCTGCATCGCATCGCGCTCGACTTGGTGCCTATCGGGTTAGTCTATTGCGCGCTGGACGGGCGTTTCATCTATGTGAACGCGCGCATGTGCGAGATCACCGGATACGCGGCGGATGAACTGCTTGGCATGACCGGCACGCAGCTGACGCATCCCGACGACCTCGCGCATGACAAGAAGCTGGTCCACGCGTTCCTCTCGATCGGCACGCCGGATTACGCGAACGAAAAGCGTTACGTGCGCAAGGACGGCAGCAGCCGCTGGGTCGCGGTGACAGCGCGCATGGTGACCGACGATGCGGGCCAGCCGCTGCACACCGTCGGCGCCGTCCGCGATATCCACGATCGCAAGATGGCCGAGGCGGCGCTTCGCGAGAGGGAGGCTGAGTTGTCCCGTGCCCATCGCATCGCAGGCATAGGCAGCTTCAAGGTCGAGGTTCGTGATGGCAACTTCGTCGCCGACCAATCCCCCGAGTACCTCGCCGTTCACGGACTGACGCCACAAGATCGCGGCAACTCGCACGAGGCCTGGCTGCGCCGACTGCACCCCGAGGACCGGGAGAAGGCGGATCGAACATTCAGGGAGTGCCTTGCCAACGGCCGGAAGCTCTATGAGTCCGAGTATCGCATCATAAGGCAGAATGACAGCGCGACGCGCTGGATCAGGGTGCTAGCCGAGATCGAGCGCGATGCTTCCGGGGCGCCGCTGCGACTCTTCGGTACTCACCTGGACGTTACGGAGAGCAGGCTTCACGAGGCGGCGCTGCGCACTTCCGAGATACGCTACCGCCGGCTGTTCGAGGCGGCGCATGACGGCATTCTCATCCTTGATCCCGAGACGCGCAAGATTGTCGACGCCAATCCGTTCATGACGACGCTGATTGGGTATCCTTACGAACAGCTGATCGGCCTCGAACTCTTTGAGATCGGTTTTCTTGCAGACGCGCAGGAAAGCCGGGACATGTTCGAGAAACTGAAGGCCACAAGCCAGGTCCGATACGAGAACCTGCCATTGCAAACCAAGCAAGGTGGTCCCCGGGACGTTGAGGTGGTGGCCAATCTCTACGACGAAGGCGGCCACACTGTTGTTCAGTGCAATGTCCGTGACATCACCGAGCGCAAGCGTATTGAAAGGGTACTGCGCCAGCACGAGGAGCGGCAGGCGTTTCTGCTGAAGCTCAGTGACACGATCCGGCTGCTTGGCGATCCACTGGAGATTCAAACCGCCGCACTCCGGGTGCTGGGCGAGCATCTTGCAGTGAGCCGCGCATTTTACAATGAGATCGACGAGGAGCGGGACACGTATGTGATCCATAGGACATACGCGAACGGGGTGGCGCCGCTCATCGGGCATTTCCGGCTGAGCGACATTCGACGGACGGCCGAACTTGCGGGTTCGGGGCAAATCGTCGTGTTCGACGATGCAAGCGCCGACCCGCGTCTGTCGGCAGCCGAGCGGGCGGCCTTTGCCGCGATGGAAATGGCCGCAGGCGTCGGTGTTCCGCTCATCAAGGATGGACGCTGGGTCGCGGGTCTCGGCGTTCACCATGCCACGCCCAGACAGTGGACGCCCGAGGAAATAAACCTGATCCACGAGACCGCCGAACGCACCTGGGCGGCGGTCGAGCAAGCGCAGGCCGAGACGGAGCTTCAGTCGGGGGCAGCCCGTGATGTTTTCCGGGTCCGGCTGACCGACGCACTGCGTGGCGCATTGACCGCTGAGGAGGCGCAAGAGACAGCCTTGCACGCGCTTGGCGATCACTTTCAGGCCAGCCGCGTGATGTTCGGCGAAGGCGATGAGGGATCGACGGAGACATTCACCAACCGCCACGAGTACTGTCGTGCCCCGGCAATGCCAAGCTCAGTGGGGCAGCATCGTTGGGATGCTTTCGGGCCTTATGTCGAAACCGAGTTTTTGGCCGGACGGACGCTGGTCGTTGATGACGTGCAAACGCATCCAGACCATTCGCACCAAGAGCTTGCCGCCTATGAGATGGTGGGCATCAAGGCCTATTTGGCTGTGCCGCTCGTCCGGCAGAAACGCATTATTGCCTACCTTGCGGTAAACCACACAGCGATGCACACATGGACGCCGGACGAAATTGCGCTTGCCGAGGAGACGGCCGAGCGCATCTGGGCGGCGGTCGAGCGCGCGCGGACTGAGGCGGCGCTGGCCAAGAGCGACAACCGGTTTCGCATGGCGATCTCGAATTCACCGATTACCGTGTTCGAGCAGGATCTCGATCTGCGCTACACTTGGCTTTACAATGCCAAGCTGGGATTTGACGACACTTTGACCCTCGGCAAGACCGATGCCGACCTTGTGGATCCTGCGGTTGCTGAACGGTTGAATGCCGTGAAGCGCCGCGCACTCGAAACGGGGCAGCACAGCCGCCAGGAAGTGACTGTGGAGCGACCTGGACACGGCGTGAACCATTTCGATCTCAGTGTCGAACCGCGCCGCGGCCCGGATGGCCAGATCAACGGCATCATTGGCACTTCTATTGACATTACTGAACGCAAACAGACGGAGACCGCGCTGAAAGCGAGTGAGCACCGCTATCGGACACTGATCGAAGGCACCAGCGCGGTGAGTTGGTCCTGCGCGCCGTCGGGCTTGCAGGTTGAGCCGCAGCCGCAGTGGATGGCCTTTACCGGCCAATCGGCCGCTGAGATGCTTGGAACGGGTTACGCCAGAGCGTTTCATCCTGACGATGCCGAGGATGCCACAGCGCGGTGGGTTGACGCGGTCTCGCGCGCCGAGCCCTACTCGAGCGAGCATCGCATCCGCCGCCACGACGGTGAGTGGCGATGGATGCGCGTCTCTAGCGCGCCAGTGCACCAGAATGGCGGCATCGCCGAATGGTTTGGGATGGCCGTCGACATCACCGAGCGCAAAAAGGCGGAAACGGCGCTGCGTGATAGCGAGGAGCGGCAGGCGTTCCTGCTCAAGTTAAGCGATGCGATGCGAGCCGAGCCAAGCGCCGACGCTAGTGCAAATCGAGCGCTGCGGATGCTTTTCGACCACATGCGGCTTGATCGCTGCTACATTGGCATTTATCGGCTGGCGGAGGACAGAGGCGACTTTCCCTATCAGGTGCACGACGTCCGTCTACCCCCGTTACCCACTCATGTGTCTTTGTCCGATTTTCCCAACGGCCTTCAGATCGTGATCAATCGGACGCTGGTGATTGACGATGTCATGGAGATGGAGGGCCTTTCGAGCAGAGACCAGTCCAGTATCATTGGCCTCGGCGTGCGGGCCTTGATCAACGCAACCCTGCGCAAAGGCGAGAACCAACCGCTTTGGGCGCTCATAGCCGCCTCCACCGGCGCTCGAGTTTGGACACAGAGCGAAGTCTCCCTTGTTGAAGAGGTCGCCGAACGCACTTGGGCCGCGCTAGAGCGTGCTCGCGCCGAGACGGCGTTGCGCACTGCCCATGATACGTTCCGCTCTCTCGTCGACCGTTCGCCATTTGGCATTTATGTCATCGATTGTGATTTCCGGCTCGTTCAGGTCAGCGACGGTGCACAAAAAGTGTTCGAAAATGTGCGACCGCTGCTCGGACGTGATTTCGCAGAGGTCTTAAGCCACATCTGGCCAGAGCCGTTTTTAAGCGGGTCCATTGCGCGCTTTCGCCATACGCTGGCGACCGGAGAGCCCTACTACGCGGAATCCAATGAGTCTCGTGCTGATATCAATGCCACCGAGGCCTATGACTGGAAGATCGAGCGCATCATGCTGCCGGACGGCCGGTTCGGAGTGGTCTGCCATTTCTATGACCTTTCCGAACGCATACGCCATGAGGAACATGTCCAATTGCTCATGGGCGAGGTCAACCATCGATCTAAGGATATCCGCCAAATTAACCGCTCCGATTGGCCGGTGCAGATCTGGGGCGGATCGTGTAGTTCCATTCAGGATGGAACGCATCGCCACTGATGTCGAGGGTGGCCATCTCGGCGTCGCTGACCTTGATGCCTTT
>JANMVX010000221.1:0-9460 GCA_031393505.1 Hyphomicrobiaceae bacterium
CCAATTCTCGTTTAGCGCTTCGCGCAGCCTTGCATGAATAAGCTCTACTTCATGCTTCGGCGTTTCAATGCCGCGCTTCGACTTCTTCTGAAAGACATGCAACACATAGACGACCTGGGCGAAGCGCACGGTGTAGACGGCGCGATAGGCGTCACCGTCATGCCGCGCCACCACTTCGAGCACGCCGGCGTCGCCGAAACCCTTTAGCACCTTGGCGTCGGCATGCTTGTCGCCGTCCTGGGCCCAATCGAGCGCGTAACCGACGTGCTTCCGGACCTCCTGCGGAATGTCCATCAGATCGTCGTAGCTGCTGGCAATCCAGCGCAGCGGTTTCAATTCGTCGATGCCCCCTCGCGACTATGGTAGTTCTACCATGATCGAGCGGAACTTGCAAGGGCGAGCGTACCGGCGACGCCGGGGCTCACCTCTATTTCGCTACCACCCCATACTCCCCCTCACTCACCATCTCCAGCCAATCCGCCGTCTTGCCCTCCAGCACTTCCTGCACCGCCAGATGCGTCATCGCCGCGTCCGGACCCGCGCCGTGCCAGTGCTTTTCGCCCGGGGCAAACCAGACGGTGTCGCCTTCGCGCAGTTCGGCGACCGGGCCGCCCCAGGATTGCACGCGGGCCTTGCCTGAGACGATAAACAACGTCTGGCCGAGCGGGTGGGTGTGCCAGGCCGTGCGCGCGCCCGGTTCGAAGCTGACGATGCCCATGCGCACGCGCTCGGACTGCGGCGCGTCGATGATCCAACCGACCTCGACGGCGCCGCTGAAGTAGGCGGCGGGGGCGGGGTTGGTGGGGCGGGTTCCTTTGGTGGTGATGTTCATGGGTGGGGTCCTTTTTCGTCATCCGGAAGGGTGCGGTTCTATCGCCTTCTCCCGTCGGGAGAAGGTGGCCGCCCTGCGCGGAGGCGCAAAAGAAATGGGGGCCGGATGAGGGGATTGGCAGTGCGGGTGTTGTCACGCCAGTGCGACAACCTCCGGGCGCAATCCCCTCATCCGCCCTGTCGGGCACCTTCTCCCAAAGGGAGAAGGCGATGGAACCGCTCGTCCTGTTATTGGGGCCACGGCAACGTATACGTCTTCACATTGGTATAGCTCTTCATCGCTTCCCACACGCCTTCCTTGTAGCCGAGCCCGCTGTCCTTGATACCGCCGAACGGGCTCATCTCGATGCGGTATCCCGGAACCTCCCAGATGTTCACGTTGCCAACGTGCAGTTCGTTGACGAAGCGCGTGATGTGGTCCAGCCGGTTGGTGCAGACGCCCGACGACAATCCGTAGGCGGTTGAGTTGGCGATGCGGATCATCTCCGCGATGTCGTTTTTCACGCGGATGATCGGGATGACGGGGCCGAAGGTTTCTTCGCGGACGAGTTCGCACGTGTACGGCACATGGTCGACGACCGTCGCGGGATAGAGCGCGCCCTTGCGATTGTTGCCATGCAGCAGTTTTGCGCCCTTGGCCACAGCATCATCAACGCGCGCCTCAAACAGTTTTGCGGCGGCCTCGTTGATGACCGTTCCGATGTCAGTTGCCGGATCCATCGGGTCGCCGCACTTGAGTTTTTTGGCCAGCGCCAGCACCTTTTCCACGAACGCATCGGCAACCCTCTCCACCACCAGGATGCGCTTCACCGCCGTGCAGCGCTGACCCGAATTCTTGGTCGCGCCCGACACCGCCAACGCGGCCGCCTTGTCGAGGTCCGCATCGTCCATGACAATGAGCGGATCGTTGCCACCCAGCTCCAGCACCAACCGTTTGTACCCGGCCCTTTCGGCGATGTATTTGCCGACCTTCACGCTGCCGGTGAAGGTGATCAAATCGGCGTGGGGATCGGTGATCATGGCGTCGCCCATTGTCTGCGGATTGCCCGTGACCACGGACAGCATCTCCGGCGGCAGGCCCGCCTCATACAGAATATCCGCCAGCACCAGGGCGGTCAGCGGGGTAAGTTCCGTCGGCTTGGCGACCACGCGGTTGTTGGTGGCGATGGCCGGCGCCAGCTTGTGGCTGATCATGTTCAGGGGATGGTTGAACGGCGTGATGACCGAGAGCACGCCCTGCAGCGGATAGCGCGAGGTATAGATGCGGCGCTGCTGGCCGTGGGGCGTCAGATCGCAGGAATAGACCTCGGCGTCATCGCGCAGGGCGAGGTGGCCGGCAAACGTCCAGACGTCATAAGCGCGGCCGGCTTCGTAGAGCGAGTCCTTCAGGCATAGGCCGGACTCGGCTGTTATGAGGTGGGCCAATTCCACTTTTCGCGACACAATAATGTCGGCAGTTCGCAAAAGAATTTTCGAGCGTTCGTAGCGCGTGAGTTTCGGCTGGTAGGCATGGGCTTTTGCGAAGGCGTCGGCGACTTGGATGGGTGAGGCAGAGGGGACGGTGGCGACAAGTGCGCCCGTATACGGATTGCGCACCTCGACCCGTTCGTCCGCATCCACCATTTTTCCGGCGATGCGCATTTTTTCGTGGGGGCGGATGGGGAGGGGCAAGGCGGTCTCCGTCAGTCTGCCGTGAACGTCATTGGTAGGGGCGACCTGTGGGTCGCCCCTACGTCCTCAAACCTTCCGGCTCAATCCCAGCATCCGCTTCACCTGCTCATGATCCACCGTGCCGCCGGCGAAATCGTCGAACGCTTTTGCGGTCACGGGAATGATGTGGCTGGCAATGAACGGCGCGCCTTCCGCCGCGCCCACGGACGAATCCTTCAGGCAGCATTCCCATTCCAGCACCGCCCAACTGTCGTAATTGTGCGCGGCCAGCTTGGAGAAGATGCTCCCGAAATCCACCTGTCCGTCGCCCAGCGAGCGGAAGCGGCCGGCGCGATTCACCCAGGGTTGGAATCCGCTGTACACGCCCTGGCGGCCATCGGTGTTCAACTCGGCGTCCTTCACATGGAAGGCTTTTATACGCTCGTGATAGATGTCGATGAAGGCGAGGTAATCGAGGTGCTGCAACACGAAGTGCGAGGGATCGTAGTTGATGGCGCAGCGCTTGTGGCCTTTCAGCGCGTCGAGGAACATCTCAAACGTCGCGCCGTCGAATACGTCTTCACCCGGATGAATTTCGAAGCCGACATCGACGCCTTCGGCATCATAGACGTCGAGGATTGGCTTCCAGCGGCGCGCGAGTTCCTTGAACGATTCTGAGATCAGCGTCGCGGGGCGCGGGGGCCAGGGATAGGCGAAGGGCCAGGCGAGCGCGCCGGTGAAGGACACGCTCGCCGTCAACCCGAGATGGCGCGAGGCCTTGGCCGCCAGCATCATCTGCTCGGTCGCCCAGGCCTGGCGCGCGTTGGGATTGCCGTGCACCTCTTTGGGGGCGAAGGCATCAAAGGCCTCGTCAAAGGCCGGATTCACCGCAACAAGCTGGCCCTGCAGATGGGTCGAGAGTTCGGTGATGGCCACGCCAGAGGCGGCGCAAATGCCTGCAATTTCATCGCAATAGTCTTTGGACGTCCCAGCCTTTTTCAGGTCGAACACGCGCCGATCCCAGCTCGGGATCTGCACGCCTTTGTAGCCGAGGCCGGCGGCCCACTTGGTGATGCTGGGCAGGCTGTTGAACGGGGCGGCGTCGCCCATGAATTGCGCCAGAAAAATCGCCGGTCCTTTGATGAGCGTCGCCATGCGTGTGGCCTCCCTGCTGGTTTTGCGGCCTGCATACTAGCCTTGAGGCCTCTGCGCTTGCCAGGAGATTTGCTGCAAGGAGGCTGAGACCGCCTAGGCGGCCCAGGGCGGCGTGAACGGCGCATCGCCGGCCATGCGCGCCATGCCGCCGACCGGGAGCAGCGCCACCGCCTCGAACGGCTCGGGACCGGCGTTGGCGAGCGAGAAATCCGTGTCGGGCGGAACGATCAGGGCTGATCCGGCGCTCAGTTCGATGGGTTTTCCGGCCACCGTCGCTTGCGCGGTTCCCGAGATTGCGACGAAAACCTCTTCCCGTGTCACTTGATGCACCATGGGCGTTGCGCCGGGCGCCAGCTTGACGCGCCAGACGGCGGTTTCGCGCGCCCCCCGGCTGGGGGAGGCGAGGCCGGTAAAGATGGCGTTGGGGATTTCGAAACGGGGCGCCGTGTTGGCGGGGATGAGAGTCATGGTTTTGGTTCCTTTGACGCAAGACAATGGACCGCTGGACGGGCCATGAAGGTTGCTTTATGGTCAAGCAACTTGACGATAACTAATGGACCTACCGATGATAGTCAAGAAACTTGACGATAAGGCGCCGGCGCTGATCGATCACTTAGGGTGGCGCCTGTGGTGTGCGGCGCGGCTATGGAAATCCGAGTTCGACGCCGCCATGGCGCTGCGCGGTCTGGCCTGGTTCACCGAGGCGCGCTCAGCCGTCATGCAGACGGTGGGCGCGGACGGTGTGAAGCAATCGGAACTTGGCGAGCGGATGGGGCTCACGAAACAAGCGGTGCAGCAGGTGGTGGACGATCTGGTCGCCATCGGCGCGCTGGTGCGCAAGCCCGATCCCAAGGACGCGCGGGTCAGGCGCGTGGCGGTGACCCGCAACGGCGCGGCGGCTGCTACGGCCGCCAATGAGGTCAAGCGCGCGATCGAGGCGGCGCACCGCCAGCGCATCGGACCCAAGGCCTTCGATGCGATGATCGCGGCGCTGCGTGTTCTGGCGCCTGATCCGTGAGGCGCTACAGATCCTGGTTCTGCGGCAGCATCACCAGGTCGCGGATGGTGACATGCGCGGGACGGGTGAGCATGAACATGAGCCCGTCGACCACGTCCTCGTTCAACAACCCCGCGTGCGCGGCGCGCCGCTTCTCGATCTCGGCGGGATCGGTGTGGCCCCACAGCGCGTTCAGCACCATGCCGGGGGCGATGGCGCCGATGCGCACATTGTGCGGTGCAATCTGCCGCCGTGTGCCGTGTACGAATGATTGCACCGCGTGCTTGGTGGCCGAATAGACTGGCTCCCACTGGATGGCCTGGTGCCCCGAGATCGAGGAGGTGACCACGATGTCGCCGGAGCGGCGCGCGATCATGCCGGGCAATACGGCGCGTACGCATCGAAACGCGCCGTTGACGTTGACGCCGATCATGGCGTCCCAGTCGTCCGGGTTCTCGTTGACGACGTCGCCATGCATATGCGAGCCGGCGTTGGCGAACAGAATGTCGATCTGGCCGAAGCGTTTCAGCGCCGCGGCTGCCATGGCGTCGATGTCGGCGCCCTTGGTGAGATCGGTGGGCACGGCCAGCGTGTCCTTGCCCAGCTCCTTGGCCAGCGCCTGCAACTTGTCGCCGGAGCGCGCGACCAGCACCACCTTGGCGCCTTCGGCCGTCAGCCGGCGCGCGGCGGTTTCGCCGATGCCCGAACTCGCGCCGGTGATGATGGCGACTTTGCCTTTGATCGATTGAGCCATAGTGCGATCCCTTCCCTTACGGACGATTATTGAGTGTTGTACGGACTATGCGGTCAACCGCCGGTCGTATTCGAGCACGGCATTGAGCAAGACCTGCGCGCCGCGGCCGCATTCGTCCTGCGTGGTCGACTCCGCTTCGTTGTGCGAGAGGCCCCCCAGGCACGGCACGAAGATCATGGTGGTGGGGGCGACGCGCGCGATGTAGGCGGCATCGTGCCCGGCGCCGGAGGCCATCTCGCGCGTCGAATAGCCGGCTTTTTGCGCGCCGTGACGCACGCAGTCGATCAGATCCGGGTTGAATGTGACGGCGGGCGAATTCCAAATGCGCTTCTCTTCGAAAGTCAGCCCCTGGCTCGCCGCGCACTCCGGCAGCGCAGCGCGGAACGCCGCCTCCATCCGATCCAGAACGCCCTCATCGGGATGCCGCAAGTCGACGGTGAAGAACACTTCTCCGGGCACCACGTTGCGCGAGTTGGGCCGATTCTCGATCAGGCCGACGCTGGCCACGCCAGGGAGATTATCCATGCCCACCGTGTCGATGGCCGCGATCATGCGCGACGCGCCCAAAAGGGCATTTTTGCGCAATTTCATTGGCGTCGCGCCGGTATGCGCCTCCTGGCCGCGTACCAAAACTTCGTACCAGCGCATGCCTTGCACGCCGGTGACGATGCCGATCTCCTTCCCCTCGGCCTCCAGGATAGGCCCCTGCTCGATATGCAACTCGAACAGGGCCTGGAATTTGTGCGTCCCCACCGCATCCGTGCCGCGATAACCGATGCGGGCGAGTTCATCGCCCAGCGTCACGCCGTCACGGTCGACGCGCTCATAAGCGTACTCGGGGGTGAACACTCCGGCGTAGACGCCCGAACACAGCATGGCGGGGGCGAAGCGCGAGCCCTCTTCGTTGGTCCAGTTGACCAGCATGATCGGGGCGTTGGTTTCGTAACCCGATGAGACGAGAGTCCGCAGCGCCTCCAGCGCGCCGAGCACGCCAAGCACGCCGTCGAATTTTCCGCCCGTCGGCTGCGTATCGAGGTGCGAGCCGAGCGCAATCGGAGCCAAGTCCGCGCGCTTGCCAGGACGGGTGGCGAACATGTTGCCCACCGCATCGATCTTGACCGTGCAGCCCAGCCCCTCGCAGGCCGCCTTGAACCAATCGCGCACGCGCTTGTCGTCGTCGCTCAGCGTCAGCCGCTTGATGCCGCCCTTTGGCGTGGCGCCGAAGCGGGCGGTCTCCATGATGGCGTCCCAGAGTTTCTGGGGATCGATGGTGAGGTTTTGGGCAGGCATCGGGGGCCTCGTTGGTTTTTCGCAACGATACAGGGCCTCCCGTCGATCTGCCAGCCCCTCTCAAAAGCACCCCAGCGGCGAGGTCTGGTCTTCTCCTCTCCCCCAATTTTGGGGGAGAGGATGTCGCCCGAGCGCGAAGCGCGAGGAAACAGCGACAGGTGAGGGGCCGCCGCTTGCTCCGTACAAGTGGCGAGACGGTCCGAGCAAGCGGCTGCCCCTCACCGACCGCGTGGCTCTTGCCTCCCAAGTGGTCGGCTGCGAGACGCGGTCTCCTCTCCCCCTGAAGAAGGGGGAGAGGAAAAAAGAACTTCGCCCCTAACCCTCGCTGGGCGAGATCGACAGCGCCATCAGCCGCCAGGTCCCGCCAATGCTCTGATAGGACAGGTCAAATCCGATCTTCAGCGGCTTGGTCGGGAAGTAGCCCTTGAGCCGCAGCAGGCCCTCCGGCGCGACGTTCGGCTGCTCGACCAGCAGCGGCTGATACAGCACCACCGGGGCCAGCACCACATGCCGCTCGCGGTAGCCGGCGAAAATCACGCTGAGCCTTTGCGCCGGATTGATGCGCTGGAATTCTGGCGCGGCAAGCTCACGAAGGACCGTGTAATTGCCGGTCGCGTTGGCCTGATCGAGCGCGGTCATGGTGGCGTAGATCAGCATCGAGAGCTGGTAGCCGTCGGGGACTGGCGGCGGCGGCGACTCGGCCCCGGCAGGGGTGGCGGGCAACAGCAGGCCGGCCAGGATCGCCAGGCTGAACAGCCGGCGGACGGCACGTTCCGATAAGAGGTCAATACGGATCATCTGACGTGCCCCTTACCACGACACCGTAACGCCGGCATGCCCGCCGATGTCGCCGGTGTCGACGCCAACCGCGATGCCGCCGCTGAGATACGCATCCTTGGACACTTTCGCCGAAAGGCCCAGGGCGAGGGCGTTCGAGCCGTCGAAGTAGCCCCAGTCGACGCTGAGCGCGACAGTCTTGTCGGTCGGCAGCGCGGCCGTCCCCGCCATGGCGAAGGCCATCGCGATGCCCTCGGTGTTTTTACGCGTCTGCGCTTTCAGTCCGTTCACGTCCGATTTCACCTGCGAGACATCGTTCTGCACCCCCGTGATGCGGTTGTCGAACGTGTTCACGGTGTTGGTGAGGGTGGTGATGTTCGTGGTGTTGGTGGTCACGCGCGTGTCGAGACCGGCGATGTCATTGGTGTTCTTGGCGATGCGGGTCTCGTGGTCGGCGATCTGCGTGGTATGCTGATCGACGGTGGTCTTGACCGATGCAATATCGGTCGTGTTCTTGGCGGTCTGTGTCTTCAGCGTGCTGATGTCCGTGGCGTTGGTGTTCACGGTGGTCGTCAGTGAGCTGATGTCCGCCGTGTTCTTGGCCGTTTCAGACTTCAGTGTACTGATGTCGGTGGTGTTGGTGTTGACGGTTGTGGTCAGGGACGCGATGTCGCTGCTGTTCTTGGCCACTGCGGTGTTGAGCGTGCCGAGGCTGCCCATGATCTGCCCGCCGTCCGAGGCGATGTTGCCATCGGCGTCCACGGTCACGACCTGCACCGTACCGGCTGCCAAAGTCCCCGTCTGGTTCGCCTTGCTGGCGGCGCTGACGGCGCCGGGCAGCGTGTAGGTGGTCGACGCGGTCCCGATCACCGCCTGGTTCGCACGGCTCGTCGCCACGCCTGTGCCGATCGCGATCGAGTTGTCGAAGGTGGCGCTGGATCCGGCGCCCAGGGCGATGGAATTTGCTCCGGACGCCAGCGATTGCTGGCCAATGGCCGTGGCGTTGACGGCAAGGGCATTGGCGGCCTGACCGATGGCGGTCGCGTCGGCCTTGGTCGCCGCCGCCGAGGCGCCAAAGGCTACCGACTGATCGCCAGAGGCCGTCGACACTGCGCCGACCGTGGTCGCCTCATAGCCATTGGCGTTGGTGCCCTGGCCGATGGCGACCGAGCTGGCGCCGGACGCCGCCGAGCCTTGGCCGATGGAGGTCGCATTGTCGGACAGCGCTTTGGCAGCCTGTCCGATGGCGGTCGATTGATTGCCAAAGGCCTGGCTGGCGGCGCCGAGCGCGGTGCCGTCCGATCCCAGCACATTGGCGCTTTTGCCGAGCGCCGTCGCGCCGGTCTTGGTCGCAGTGGCGGTGTCGCCGACCGCCGTCGATTGCAAACCCGACGCGACGGCGTTGAGCCCGCAGGCGGTGGAGCTGGTCCCCGACCCGACCACGCAGGCCTGAGCAAAAGCGGGTCCGGGACCGCTCATCACCAGCACGCCGATCCCGGCTACCGCCGTGATAATCCATTGACGCAAAACCATAACAACCCCGTTACGCATGACCATGGGACGACGAATGCCCCCGGCGCCCTGGCCAAGAGTGCATCCTCATAAATAACAACTCAAAGTTGCAGTAATATCCCTAACAAACCGTTAACGCGGGCGGTGTTCTTTGCCTTCTCCCCCTTCTTCAGAGGGAGAAGGCGGCCCCCGAGGCGAAGCCGAGGAATCAGGGCCGGATGAGGGCGGCCGCTTGCTCCGTGGCTGTGGTGCGAGGATCCGAGCAAGCGGCAGCCCCTCACCGACCGCGTGGCTCTTGGCGGCAAAAAGGCCGCCTGCGAGACGCGGTCTCCTCTCCCCCAAAGATGGGGGAGAGGAAAAGAGCGCGGCGCTGTTTTGCCTTCTCCCCCTTCTTCAGGGGGAGAAGGTGGCCCCCGAGCGCAGCGAGGATCCAGGGCCGGATGAGGGGCGGCCGCTTGCTCCGTGGCTGTGGCGCGAGGGTCCGAGCAAGGTGC
>JANMVX010000254.1:0-29758 GCA_031393505.1 Hyphomicrobiaceae bacterium
CCGGCTGGCACCGGCCTGCGCATGCCTTGACATGAAGAGCATCGGAAAGCCGTGTACGGGAAAACCGTCCGCACGGTTTGATGAGGGAGGACAGGGATGCCGAACGCAATAGCGTCAGGGCTACCTGTCCTCTACTCTACCCGGTCTTCCGCACTATCGGCGGGAGACCGGGGACACGAAGCTCACCTTCAACTTTGGCTCCGCGAACCACCCAACAAGCTCGTCAGGCTGAAGATGAGCATCATGTCCCCACCGCCCAGAGCATCTTGACCGCCGTCAGCGCCAGGAACAGCGCAAACAGTTTTCGGAGCCAGAACACGTTCACCCGGTGGGCGGTGCGCGCGCCGATGGGGGCGAAAAAGATGCTCGAGCCTGCGATGCAGGCAAACCCGATCAGCCAGACATAGCCCAGCGACCACGGCGGAAGTCCCGCGCGACCAAAACCATCCCAGATGAAGCCGAGCGTCCCCGGCACGGCGATGATGCAGCCGAGCACCGAGGCCGTGCCGATGGCGCGCCGCGTGGGGTAATTGCACAGGCTGAGCACGGGGACGGAGAGCGTGCCCCCGCCGATGCCCATCAGGGTCGAGAAGGCGCCAATGCCGGCGCCAAAAAGCTGGAACAGTGGCGCGCCGGGCAGCTGCGCCGTAAGATGCGCGCCCTCGGGCGTCAGCGCCAGCTGCACGGCGACCACGGCCGCGACCACGCCGAAGATGGCGGTGAGGGTGGCTCCCTTCACTGAGGCCGCGATGACGAGCCCGGCGATTACGCCAAGCGCGATCCAGACCGCCCAGCGTTTGGCGAGGTCCCAATCGACCGACCCCTTGCCCGAATGCGTGCGCATAGAGAGGATCGAAGTCGGGATGATGGTGGCCAGCGACGTGCCAACGGCGATGTGCGGTTGCAGGTCGGGGGAGATGCCGAAGTGGTTGAGGACGAAATACAGCGCCGGAACCACGACAATGCCGCCGCCAATGCCGAGCAGGCCAGCGAGGAAGCCCGAGAGGCAACCGACGGCGGCGAGGGTGAGCGCGAGGGCGAGGAGGTCGGGGAGGGGGAGGGATGGCATGGGTTTAAAGGAGTCCCGTGGGGGAGCGGGCAAGCAGTCGGGCACCCTATCGCGTGAGGCGAACAATCTATAGACGAATTGACAGACTGCACCTGTCGTGCGCATGTAAGACGCACCAATGCGATGGACTCAGAACATGCCGACAGTCACGATACGTCTTGATGAAGAGACCGACACGCGCCTAAAGCGGCATCTGGCGCGCAAGGGCGAGACGCTGTCGAGCTTCATCCGCGCAGCCGTGGTCAAGGAGTTGGACGCCGCCCCGCGCGCCGAGACACGGACCGCATCATTGGCTCGTGTTTTGACGGCCGTGACCGACAGCGGCGAAACCGATCTCTCGACCACCTACAAGGCGCGCATGCAGGAGGCGCTGCTTGCCCGACATCGCCGTTGATGCCGGCCCGCTGATTGCGCTGTTCAAGCCGTCGGACCGCCACCACAAGGCCGCGCTGGCGTTCGTCGCGCGCACCGAAGCCGCCACACTGGTGACCAATCTGCTGGTGGTCGGCGAGGTTGCGGCCATGCTGCGTGGCAATCACGGCGAGTTGGTCGCGTGTCTGGGCTGGGTGCTGGAGAATCTTGAGATCGACGCTGCCGCGGGCGCGGATTTGCCGAGGGCGCTGGAGATCGTGGAGACATACCGCAATCTGCCGGCCGATCTGGCCGACGCCTCGCTGGTGGCGCTGTGCGAGCGGCGCGGCACGCGGCTGGTGGCGAGCGTGGACCGGGATTTCGAGGTGTATCGGATGGGGCGGGGGGAGAGGATGGAGAATGTGTTTTTTGAAGTTGGAAAGTAGATCACAGTTTGGCACAGCCCAGTCAATGCGTAAGTTCAACTCCGGCGATCTAAGTCTTCATCTCGCTCGAATGATGGTAGAATGCTTTCATGACGATCTGCCACGAACCTTCGTGCCTGATGAGCGTGAGATAGTCCGTCCACGACGAGCCAAAACACTCGTCGGTCACTTTCACAATTGCCATATCGCCTGTCACGTCTACCAAGACAATATCGTGAACAAATGGTGTTCCCTCTTGTTGGCGCGGTTCCGATTTTATAGCCGCAATGAATTCTTCGCGAGTTAAGAATTCATACTCGCCACTGAAGTGGCCAGCTTGCATGCAAAGCGGATGCATTGCGCTTCGAAGCCGCTCGTCCTGGCCGTAGATCATGCCTTCCAGATAGTCCACCACTACGGCGCGGATTGCCTCCAGTTCGGGGCCGTTTGTCAAACTTGCCTCCTTAAGCCAGCTCCAACCGCAAACTCCGCCCCAGCGCCTCGGCTGCCCGCACCAATGTGGCAATCTTCACATCCGCGTGCTGAGGATCGAGCAGCCGGTCCAGTTGGCTGCGGCTGGTTCCCATGCGCCGCGCCATTTCGGCCTTACTGATGTTCTGCTCCTTCATGGCATCCTCGATCTGCCAGGCCAGTACTCGTTTTAGCGCAACAGCCTGTGTTTCTTCGTAGATGCCTTCCTCTCTCAAGAAATCGTCGAAGCTGGAACCCAATCCTCGCTTGAACTCGACTGTCATTTGGTCATTTCCTTTAGTCGGCGTCGTGCGAGATCAATGTCGGCAGCTGGAGTCTTGTTTGTTTTCTTGATGAAGCCATGAAGAAGAGCCATTTTGCTACTCGAAGCCGCAAAAATGATGCGAGCGATACGGTTGCCCGAAAGCGAACTGCGGACTTCCCAAAGACTGTTCCCCAAGGGCCGGCAAAGTGGCATTCCCAGTGGCCATCGAAACTCTACGGCTGCGATGTCATCGCCAATCGCCTTGCGGTCGGCGCTGGATAGAGATTTCAGCCAATCGCGAACCGGCTCAGAACCGCTCACGGTTGAATAGAATGTCGCAGCAATCCGTTTCTGTGGTGGAACCAATCCGCTGAAATCCCCCTAATTGAAACGTACCTCGCGCGGTACGTTTCGTCAAGCATCACCTCACCCCACCCTCACCCTCAAGCTCCCCACGCCCGCAACCCCGCCCTCCATCACATCCCCCTTGACCACCGCGCCGACGCCGGCCGGCGTGCCCGTGAACACCACATCCCCCGCCTTCAGCTCCCACAGCGTCGACAGCGTCGCGATCACCTCCGGCAGCTTCCAGATCATTTCCGCCACATCGCTCCCCTGCCGCCGCACGCCGTTCACGTCCAGCCAGATCGCCCCCTTCGCCACATGCCCGCTCCGGCTCACCGGCATCACGGCCGAGCACGGCGCCGAGTGGTCGAACGCTTTGCCGACCTCCCACGGGCGGCCCATCTTCTTGGCCACGCCCTGCAGATCGCGCCGCGTCATGTCCAATCCGACGGCGTAGCCGAACACGTGCTCCAGCGCGCGGGCGACCTGAATGTCGCGCCCGCCCGACCCCAGCACCGCCACCAGTTCGATCTCGTGGTGCACGTTCGAACTGGCCGACGGATAGGGAAACAGGGCTTCCACCCCGGCGGCGCACGCGATCAGCGCATCCGGATTCTTCTGGAAGAAGAACGGTTCTTCACGCACCGGGTCGAACCCCATCTCGCGCGTGTGCTCGGCATAGTTGCGGCCAACGCAATAAATGCGGTGCACGGGGACGCGTTGCGCCGTGCCCTCGATGGGGAGGGTGACGGGGGGCAAGGACGGGAAGATCAGGTCGGGGTCAGGCATGGGTTGGCTCCTTCGGTGGTCGCGCCGTGGATACCACACACGATCCTCACAGAGAATTCACCACCGCCGCCCTTGCCAGCGCGCCGACATTTGGTGCTCATGCGCACCACATGTGGGAAGGCGCGGAGACGCGCCGCAGCACATCCTGAACCAAGGATCTATGTTCATGCGTCTGCCCACCCTCGCCCTCACCGGCGCGCTCACCTTGCTCGGCCTCGCGGCCCCTGTGCTGGCGGCCGATCCCAACCCCAAGGCCTGGGACGCCGTATCAGCCGAGGCGAAGGGCCAGACGGTCTATTTCAACGCCTGGGGCGGCGATACGCAGATCAACGACTATATCGCCTGGGCCGGGGCGGAAGTTGAGAAGCGGTTTGGCGTGAAGGTCAGCCACGTAAAGCTGACCGACACCGCTGACGCCGTGAACCGCGTCCTGGCCGAGAAAACGGCCGGCACGAATGACGGCGGATCGGTGGATCTGATCTGGATCAACGGCGCGAACTTTGCGTCCATGAAGTCCAAGGGCCTGCTGCTGGGCAACGCTTGGGGCGAAGCCGTGCCGAGCTTCAAGGGTGCGGATGCCGGCAACAACCCGGGCGTGCGTAGTGATTTCACGGTGCCGGTCGAGGGGCAGGAGCTGCCTTGGGGCAAGGCACAGTTGGTGTTCTCGTACGACACCGCGAAGCTGAAGGACGTCCCCAAATCGATCCCGGCGCTGCTGGCCTGGGCCAAAGCCAATCCCGGCCGCTTCACCTATCCGTTGCCGCCCGATTTTACTGGGACGACGTTCCTGAAGCAGGCGCTGCTGGAGCTGGTGGCTGACAAGGCGCCGCTGAACGGGCCGGTCGACAAGGCGGACTTCGCCAAGGTGACGGCGCCACTGTGGGCCTATCTCGATGAGATGCATCCCGTGCTGTGGCACCAGGGAAAAACCTTTCCTGCCAACTATCCTGAAATGAGGAAGTTGCTCGGCGACAACGAGGTCGGCATCTGCTTTGCGTTCAATCCGTCCGATGCCTCGTCGGCCATCGCCAAGGGTGATCTGCCGAAAACGGTGCGCACCTTCGTGCTGGACATGGGCACCATCGGCAACGTGCACTTCGTGGCCATTCCGTACAACGCCAAGGCCAAGGCCGGCGCGATGGTGTTTGCGAACTTCCTGCTCTCGCCCGAAGCGCAGGCCAGGAAGCAGGACCCCAAGGTCTGGGGCGATCCGACCGTGCTGGCGGTCGCTAGTCTGGGTGCGGAGGACAAGGCCCGCTTCGATGCGCTTGAGTTGGGCATCGCCACACTGAAGCCGGCTGAGCTGGGCGCGCCCGTGCCAGAACCGCATCCCAGCTGGATGACGGCGATCGCGGCGGAATGGGCGAAACGATATGGGGCGAAGTAATCCCTTCCCTCTCCCCCGCCTCTTGGCGGGGGAGAGGGTGCCCCGAAGGGGCGGGTGAGGGGCAGCCGCTTGCTCCGGACCCTCGTGCAACTTGCGCCCGTGTCAGCCATCGCGCGCCGTCAACAGAGCAAGCGGCCGCCCCTCATCCGGCCTTGTTTCCTCGGCGCTAAAGCGCCTCGGCGGCCACCTTCTCCCCCGCGAAGAGGCGGGGGAGAAGGAAGTCCAGCTTCGGCCAGTTGGCCGGTGCTCAGTAACGTCGTGCACGGTTGGCCGAAGCTGAACATCATGTCCCCACCCGTTCGATCTGTCATCCCCGCACTGGCCTTTGCCGTGCTCGCCGGGCCGGTCATCGCTGGCCTACTGTTCGTACTCCTTCCCGCCTTCGGTTACTTGCCGGCGCTCGGCGGCAACGCCCTGTCCCTGGACCCCTGGCGCCAACTGCTCGCCGCGCCCGGCCTCGCGCGCAGCGCCGGCCTCAGCCTCGCGAGCGGCCTCGTCACCGGCGCCGTCAGCCTCGTCATCGCCGGTCTCTTCCTCGCCAGCTTCCACGGCAGCGGCACGTTCAACGCCATGCGCCGGCTGGTGTCGCCGTTGCTGGCCGTGCCTCATGCGGCCACCGCGCTTGGCCTTTCCTTCCTGATCGCCCCATCGGGTCTCATCTTCCGCGGCCTCACGTCCATTGGCTTGGGTACGGATCGGCCGCCCGACCTGCTGATCGTTCATGACACCTGGGGCCTCGCCATGATGGCTGGGCTGATCGTGAAGGAAGTGCCATTCCTGCTGCTCATGTCGCTCGCCAGCCTCGGCCAGATCGATGCGGCAGGTCGCGTCGCCATGGCGCGGACGCTTGGCTACGGCCCGACCACCGCGTGGTTGAAAACCGTGGCGCCCGCACTCTATCCCCTCGTCCGGTTGCCGCTGTTGGCCATTGTGGCTTACTCGTCCTCGGTGGTCGATGTCGCGATCATCCTGGGGCCGACCAATCCGCCGCCACTCAGCGTCGCGGTGCTGCGCTGGTTGAACGATCCCGATCTTTCGGCGCGCTTCATGGCCTCGGCCGGGGCGCTGCTGCAGGTGGCGGTGACGCTGCTGGCGCTCGGGGTCTGGCTGCTGGCCGAACGGTTGATCGCCCCGCTGGCCCGCGCCTGGACGCAGGCAGGGACGCGGCAGACAGGGGAGCGTGCGCTGGCGCTGGCGGGGGGGCTGGGCATGGGCCTTGTCGCCGCCGCCGCGACGCTGGCAGCAGTCTGCCTGTTCGTCTGGTCCCTCGCCACCAGCTGGCGATTCCCGGCGCTTTTGCCGTTGCAGTTCACCTCAGCCAATTGGACCCGCGCGATCGGTTCGCTGTCGGGGCCGCTGGCCGAAACGCTGATCATCGGCCTCATCTCGACCGCCCTGTCCTTCGCTATCGTGATCGCCGCCCTGGAACACGAGGTGCGCAGCGGCCGCCCGGCGGGCGTCTGGGCCATGCGGCTGCTCTATCTGCCCCTTGTGGCGCCGCCGGTCGCCTTCCTGTTCGGCCTCGCCGTCGCGGCGCAGGCGGCGCGGCTGACGCCAGGTCTCGTGCCCGTCGCGCTCGGCCATGTCGTTTTCGTGCTGCCCTACATTTATCTCTCGATCTCGGAGCCTTATCGCCGGCTCGATCCGCGCTGGAGCCGTCTCGCCAGGACGCTCGGCGCCAGCGAAACCCGTGCATTTCTGACCGTGCGCCTGCCGCTGCTGCTGGCGCCCTGCTTGACGGCGCTGGCCTTGGGATTCTCCGTGAGCGTCGGCCAATATCTCGTCACCCAGTTGCTTGGAGCCGGACGGGTGGCGACATTGACCACCGAGGCGGTGGCGCTGGCCTCAGGCGGCGAAAACCGCGTTATCGGCGTCTGGGCCCTGTCGCAAACGCTTCTTCCTGCGGTCGCCTTCGCGCTAGCCATCGCCGTGCCCCGCCTTGTCTGGCGCAACCGCCGCGCTATGCTTGGCGCACAATGAGTACAGGGCTGTCACTCAAAGGCGTAAAACTGTCTCTCAACGGCGACCTGTTGCTCACCCTCGACGCCGCCGTGGCGCCTGGGGACGTGCTAACAGTCATGGGCGCATCAGGCTCTGGCAAATCCTCGCTGCTGGCCTACATCGCTGGTTTTCTTGATCGCGACTTTCGCGCCGAAGGACGTGTCATCCTCGACGGCAATGACGTTACGGCCCTGCCCGCCGAAAAGCGCCGCATCGGCCTGCTGTTCCAGGACCCGATGCTGTTCCCGCATCTCTCGGTCTTGGGCAACCTCCTGTTCGGGCTGCCCCGCCATGTTCCCGACCGCAACGCCCGCGCGCAGGCCGCGCTGGCCGAAGTTGGCCTCGAAGGTTTTGGCACGCGCGACCCGGCAACCCTCTCGGGCGGCCAGAAGGCGCGTGTCGCCTTGATGCGGCTGCTCCTGTCCGAGCCGCATGCCGTGCTGCTGGATGAGCCGTTCTCCAAGCTCGATGCCCATCTCAAGGATGAGATCCGCAGCCTGGTGTTCGCCCGCCTGAAATTCCGCAGCCTGCCCGGCCTGCTGGTCACCCACGACGAAGCCGACGCCAAGGCCGCTGCCGGACGCGTGATCCGCATTTGACGGCAAAGGCGCTTGAACCCCGCCCGCGCGACCCTATATCCTGAACAACACGAGAACCGCCGACCTGCCCAATCCTGGGAGGTCTCGCGGCGGAGGGCGCCGCCAAGGGCCCTTACAACTTGACGTTCCCGTCGCTTTGCTAAGGACAGGACAGGACAAGACATGTCGCGCATGCCGCAATTGAACAGCCCGCTGCTGCTCGGTTTCGACGATATCGAGCGGCTGCTAGAGCGCCTGGCCAAGTCGCCGGGCGACAGCTATCCGCCCTACAACATAGAGCGCATCGCCGCCGGGCCAAACGGCCAGGCGCGAACCAAAGGCGAAATTCTGCGGATCACGCTGGCGGTGGCCGGTTTTACCCGCGAGCAACTCGACATCGCCGTTGAAGACAGCCAGCTGACAATCCGCGGACGGCAGGACGACGACAAGGGCCGGACCTATCTGCACCGCGGCATAGCGGCGCGGCAGTTTCAGCGCACTTTTGTGCTAGCCGATGGCATCGCGGTCCAGTCGGCTGGGCTGGACAACGGCCTGTTGTCGATAGATCTGGTGCGTCCCCAGCCCGAGCGCGTGGTGCGGAAAATCGAAATCCGCGAGCCAGGTTAGACCGAGATAGACGTTTCCTTACAACACGATGCGCGATGAATTTATCTTATCGTGGTTTTCAGGTGCCATTCACGTCAACGTAGTCATGATACCGTCCAAGTTGGTTCGGGCGGGCAACACCCAGGAGGTGTGCGATGAATAAGACGGCAAAGACGACAAGCGACAAACGGGCGGGCTTGACCCCGGTGGAGCTGGCGCGGCTGGGCGACGGCGAGGTGGCGTACATCCGGCAGATGACCGCCAAGGAAGCTGGAAAAATCTATCCGGCGATTAAGGGGATACCGAAGGGTATCGAGCTGTTCTCGCTGAATGCGGCGGATGGCACGCCGCTGGCGCTGACCGACAGCCGGCAAGCCGCCATGGCGCAAGCCAACGAAGGCGAACTGGCGATCGCGACGGTGCACTGACGCCTATCGAACGGTCAGTCGATCACACATGCCAATGGCCGGGAGCGATCCCGGCCATTGGTGTGTCTGGAGTCGCTGCGGCGAGAAACTAGCCGTCGTTCACCAGCCGGCCGATGCGCGCGTAGGTCTCGGGCGAGGAACTGCGCAGCACAAAGCCCCAGATCAGGCCGACCAGGATGATCGCGACGCCGATGTAGGGGATGGCGTGGCCGAACGCGCCCGTGCCGCCCAGCGTCTCCAGCTGCGAGATCAGCAGGTAGACGAGGTAGAGCTGCGAGATCAGGGCAATGATCGGGCAGACCAACGTTTTGAACCAGTGCGCGTCGTCCGGATGGTTGGCCTGGAAGTACACGATTATGGCCAGCGACACCACCGCCTGCAGGATCAGCACCAGCATGGTGCCGAGAATGGCGTACATGGTGTAGATGCCCAGATAGGCCTGCGCGTTCGGATCGCCGAAGCCAAAGGCCATGCCGAAAGCGATCAGCCAGACCGCCGCCAGGATCGATTGGACAATCGAGGCGACATAGGGGCTCTTGTAGGTGTCGTGCGTCTTGCCGAGCGCGGCGGGCAGCACGCCGTCGCGGCCGAGCGAGTAGAAATAGCGCGACGCCGTGTTGTGGAAGGCCATGCCGCAGGCGAACGACGAGGTGAGGATCAGGATGCTCATGGCCGTGCCCGCCCATGAGCCGACCAAGGTGCTGATCGGGCTGATGAACAGGTTGCCTGAATCCGTCTGCGCCTTGATCAGAAGGTCGTCGACCTTGGGATAGGCCGACACCGCCGCCCAGCTGGTGAGGGTGTAGAACACGCCAAGCGCGATCACCGAGCAATAGAGCGACAGCGGAATGATCCGCTTGGGGTCCTTGGATTCCTCGGCATAGTTCGGCGCCATCTCGAAGCCAACCCACGACCAGAAGCCCATGAACACGCCCACGGCTGCGGCGCCGGCCGCGATGTCCTTGCCGTCGGCCGATTTGTGCGCGGCGACGTCGGTCAGCACCTTGAACACATTCAAGGACTCAGTTGAGACGTGCACCGCCGAACTGCCGCCCAGAAACACGCCGAGATCGAAGACCGCCAGAATGGCGACTTCGAGAATGAGCGCGACGCCGAGAATGGCCACTGAGATCTTGACTTCGAAATAGGACAGGATCGATGCCAGAACCACGCAGAACAGCGTGAGCGGCAGCCACGGAATATCCATCCCGGTGGCGTTCTTGATCAGCGTGTTGGCGAAGAAGGCGAACAATCCGTAGAGGGATGATTCAAAGATGGAATAGGCGAACAGTGAGGCCAGGCCAGCAGCAAGGCCAACTTCGCGGCCGAGGCCATGGCTGATGAACGAGTAGAAGCCGCCGACGCTGGAGACTTTGGTGGCCATGGCGGCGTAACCGACCGAGAAGATGGTCAGCACGATGGTGGCCAACAGGAACGCGGCCGGCGCATAGATGCCGTTGCCGAAACCGACGGCGAACGGCACGTTGCCGAGCATCGCCGAGATCGGCGCCGCGCCCGTCACGGTCAGGAACAGCACGCCGATCAGGCCGACGGCCTTGCCTTGCAGCTGATCCACGCCTTTCATTTTGCTGACGTCGTAGTCTTCCGGCGCGCTCGCGCCCTTCGCAACTGTCGTTTGACTCATGTCATCGTCTCCCCGGTCTGGCCGCCGTCAGGGGGCGGCCTCGTGCCTCAACTCACGCGCTCATGTGTTCAGGCTTGTAACCGCCCGATTCGGTAAATCTATTGTGATCACATGAACTTGGCCAGAGCCAAGTCGGCGCAATCATGCCGGAAGGTAACTTGTCAACTCTTTCGCGCTCATCACGTGGCAATAAATGCGGTTGATGATGGCGAGTTCCTGAGCGTGCAGGCGCTCGGTGGCCGCGGCGCAGCAATCTTCCACGACGATGACGTTGAAGCTCTCGTCGGCGAGGCTGCGCACGGTCGAAGATATGCACTGATCGGTGAAAATGCCCGCGCAGACCACGGTCTTGATGCCGAGGTTTGCGAGGATCAGCCGCAGGTTGGTGCCGGTGAGCGCCGAGTCCGTTGTTTTGGTGACGACGATCTCGTCACCAACCGGCTGGAGTTCTGGCACCATCTGCGACGGCTGTTCGTTCTTGGGTAGCAACAGATTGTTCCACCCCGGCAGTTTTTGCGAGAGCGAACGGTCGCGGCCATCCTTGGTGTGGCAGGCGATGCGCGCGAACAGGCATTCCATGTTGCGGGCACGGAACTCGCGCAACAACTCGGCCGTGCGCGGGACGACCTGTTTGTGCATGCGGGCGTGGAACGGTGTCCACAGATCGTAGCGGCGCTGTTCGTCGGGCGGCAGCGTGGCGCGCTCGGGACGGACAAGATAGGTGTTCTGCACGTCAATGACGAGCAAGGCCGTATCGGCGCGCGTGAGCACGGGATCGGCCGGATCGGGCGCGCCGTCGTAATAGAGGGAGAGGAATTCGGTTTTCCAGGAACTCACGATTTGAACATGCCGCGGTAGATGTCGGCGAGCGCGATGGAAACGCCGAGGGCCGTCAGTTCAATCCTGGCATCGGCACCTGCAACGTCTGTCGGTTCCGCAGGGAACTGACGATCCGGTTTGGTGGCATCTCGCTGCCAGACCCAGCAGCGTGGCTCGTCCTGCGACGCAACGATGTAAGCCTCAAGAGTGGGCAGCGCCATGTAGCGAGGAGGCTTGATGTTCATGTCCGTAGTGACGGAAGACGGCGAGAGCACTTCGACCA
Organism: Hyphomicrobiaceae bacterium; assembly: GCA_031393505.1. Classification (GTDB taxonomy): domain Bacteria; phylum Pseudomonadota; class Alphaproteobacteria; order Rhizobiales; family Hyphomicrobiaceae; genus JANYHF01. The sequence goes on from JANMVX010000254.1 coordinate 11,463, forward strand.
GTGCCACGGGCGCGTCAGTGGCCATGGGATTGCCGTCGTCAGTGAGTCTCAGCACCATGACATCGGGATAACGAACCTGTTCGCCAAGATCGACGGCAAAGTCCGTACCGAACACCAGCCAGTCGTCGGGATTCAACTGCGACGTCAGTTGAAACTGGAATTTGGCCGCGACCCTATTGTGTTGCTTGGAGCTGCCCTGTTGCATGACTGCCTTCCCATCGACCCAATCGTAGCGGCCGGGCTGCTGCTGCACCCACCGGAAGAACGTGGGCTTGTCCATGTTCAATTCAAATCGGGCGGTCATGGTTCGCGCTCCAGTTCGCTTTCCGGCACGATCCTAGCAGCATCTGCGCGCCCGATCAAAACCGCCGCTTGAACAGGCCGCGTTGTTCGTAAACGTCAGCGGCTTCCTCGACGAAGGCGGCGATGCGTTCGGCTTTGTAGGTTTCGCGCAACTCGCGGGCGGCGGCCAGCAGGTCGCCCTTGCCCTTGGCCCGCCCCGGCCGCAGCAGTTCGTATACGCGCATGATCACTTCCTGCGGCACATCCACCAGATCAGCGGCGCGGGCGAAGTTCTGTCCCAACGTCGGGCGACCGGCGGCGGCGGCGATCTCGCCTTGTTGCGACAGGGCTGTGGCCGGTATGCGCAGGTCCGCAAGGGTCACATCGCCGGCGAGTACGGCGTCCAACGTCATCTCGCTTAGCGGTTTTCCGCGCGCGCTCGCCACCAGTTCCGGCCGTTTCTCCGCGAGCGGATAATCTGCCACCGTCAGCTTGCCGCCGCTCATGGCGCGCCTCCGATCCAAGTCACGTCGATCTCCTCCGGACTTGCGCCGTCCACGCACAGTTCCGTATCGATGGCATAGATCATGGCCACCCGGGCGTGATAGCGCGCGCCCAGCCCCATGCCTTGCGTCGAAACCACCACCGGCTCGGGCAGTTCGCCCCGTGCGTAAACGGCCGCGTTCTCGCCCATGCCGCGATAGTGCGCCAGCGAGGTGATCGGCGAATTCGAGAACAGTTCGAGATTGTTGTGCGGCAGGCGATCCCTGTGGTGGATCACGGCGGTGCCCTTGGCTTGGATGCCGATGCCCACGCCCGATCCGGCAAGGCGCGCTGCGCTGAGACCCAGGAAGGACGTGTCCGCCGTATGAAGCAAGCGCACGATGCGCGGCGTTCCGCCCTGGGCGCGGATGCCCTCGGTCAGCACGCGCAGAATGTCCGAGAGCGGATGACCGGCCACGGTCTGGAACAGTTTTATCCCGAACGCCGGCGAAATGCCGATCACCACCTCGCGCGGGTCGGTCCCGACGCCGGCGGCCCCCATGGCCCGATATTTGATCCGCAGCGCCTCGCCCGGTCCATGCACGCCTTCCGCGCGCAACACTTCCTTGCGGTCCAGTACGTCGCGGATGCCGGCGATCTCGCGCTTGCGCTCCGCACTCAACCGGTACCCGCTGCCCGGTCCCGTGTAGTCGTTGGGATCGTTGATGGCGCTGAGAATACGGCCATCGCGGATAACGGCGGAGGTCTGCAGATAGTCGCCGGAGACGCGCAGTTTCACGATGCGCAGGAGGTTCTCGGCCTCCTCGCGAAAACCGCGATTGGCCAGCGCCTTGATGACGTCGATGACGGAGATGCCCCGCGCCTGGATGGCCTCGCTCATGATCGTGGCGTCGCGCGGTGTGTAGCTCACGGTGTCGTCCGAACCCGACGCGGCCACCACACTCGCCAGCATGGCCGGCGTCGGCGAGCCCAATCCCAGGTCCTGCAAGACTGCCGCCAGCGCGTCCACCGCCCGTCGCCGCACGTCTAGGGCGCGTCCCTCGTCGATCGGTGTCAGCCCGCCATCGGCCTCGAAATCGCGTTGCAGAACGAGAAAGTCCTCCATCTCCTCGCCATTGAACAGCGACGGATTGAAGGAATTGTCATATTTCAAGATCGATCCGAACCCGGAGCAAATCAGATCCGATCCCCCGATCAGATAGGGCAGGATTTTTGCGCCCACCCGGATTTCGGATTCCGACGTGCGCGCATCATTGCCCGACGCGCACTCCAGATCGAGCCACACCGCGATCAGATTTTCCGCCATCAGCTCGCGCACGCCCGAAGGAACCGTCGCCGTGATCGGCGCGCCGTCGATGCCGCCGTTCTGGGTGCCCTGTACGCCCATGGCGCGTTGCAGGCAGAGGCAGCGCGCTTCCAGATAGAGCAGCGACTTGGCCTCGTGGTGCCCCATCAGCAGCTCCGACCCCGCGCCCGACGTGCAGCGCATTTTTATGCCGCGCGAGGCATAGGCCGCCGCCAAAAACGCCTTAGACCAGGGCGTGTCATCGCCATCCACGAAGGCGCGCTCGGTGCCATACACCGACACCGTCTCGGCATAGGACGTGAACCCCGCCATGCCGATGCGCAGCTCCTCGGCCTCCTCCGACGAGCACTGGAACAGCGTGCCCCACCGCCCGACCGCGGCGCCCACGGCGCAGGCCAGCGCGTTCGACCAGGCATTGCGCGCCACCCGCTGCGTGGTCTCGATCTCATCGAACCCGAAAGCGACGGCAGTCGCGGCGTCGGCGGCCAGCTGCAGCGGATCGTCCTTGGCGTTGGTGACATGCGCCTGATTGCCCGGCGTTTTCCGCGCCCGCATTTTCGAGTAGGCGAAAGCGATCTCCATGGCCGAGAGATGCGAGACCGTTTCCGCCAACTTAGCTGGCGTTAAGCCATGGGCCAGCCGGCACAGTTTTTCGCGCGGCACGGTCATGTCCACCAGCATGCGCGCCAGTTCCAGCGACGGCATGGCCATGGCCTCGGGCGCAATCGCGGGATCGAGGTGATAGCGCGCGACAAACGTGTCGATCATGTCGAAATCGGCCGCCGCGACGCCATCCATGGAGGCGACGCGCCCCGCCGCGATCGTCACACCCGGCTTGGCGTCGCTGGGGCTGGAAAAGGCGGAAAACCCGTGCCCGGCGTCCTCGGCCGCGAACTTGTCCAGCCGCAGCGGCCGCTCGTCCCAATCGGCAAAGCGTTTCCAGCGGTTGGCAGTGGGCGTGTGTTTTGACATCAGCGTTGCCTCGCAAGACTAAGCCGACATCATCGCTCTTGGTTTCCTAGCGTCAAGCAATCAGCCGATAGGCGCTTAGTGTCAGGAACGTCTCTAGCTCTTTGTCGGTCGCCAGTTTGCGGAACAGCCCAATCGCCTCGGGGAAGCGTCCAGCGTCGTACACGGAGGCTCCCAGCGCCTCGCGCAACTTGGCCATCTCGTCCGTCAGGCAAGCCTCGAACATCGCGGCCGTCACGGTGCGCCCATCGGCGAACTTGGCGCCATGGTGAAGGCACTGCCAGACTTGCGTGCGCGAAATCTCCGCTGTGGCGGCATCTTCCATGAGATTGTACAGCGGCACCGCGCCGTACCCCCGCAGCCACGCCTCAATGTATTGTACGCCGACGCGAATGTTCAGCCGCAAGCCATCCTCAGTGCGCGTACCGTCATGGATCGCCAGCAGGTCCTTGGCCGTCACGTGCACATCCTCGCGCAGCGCCGCGAGCTGGTTCGGGCCCTTCATATGGGCGTCGAAGACCTCTTGCGCCACCGGCACCAGATCGGGGTGCGCAACCCAGGTGCCGTCGTGGCCAGCTGTGACTTCGCGCAGCTTGTCGGCGGCGACGGCGGCCAGGGCTTTCTCGTTGGCTGCGGCGTCCTTGCGGTTCGGGATGGCCGCCGACATGCCGCCCATGGCGAAGGCGCCGCGGCGATGGCAGGTCTTGATCAGCAGGTCGCTGTAGGCTTTCAGGAACGCCTTGCCCATCACCACCTGGCCGCGATCCGGCAGCAGGAATTCGGGTTTGGCGTTCAAGGATTTGATGAAAGAAAAGATATAGTCCCAGCGTCCGCAGTTGAGCCCGACGATGTGATCCTTCAGCTCAAAGAGGATTTCATCCATCTGGAAGGCGGCGGGCAAAGTTTCAATCAGTACGGTGACCTTTATGGCGCCGTTGGGTAGTCCCAAGGCCTTCTGCGCATCGATAAACACGTCGTTCCACAGACGCGCCTCGAGATGGCTTTCCAGTTTTGGTAGATAGAAATAGGGTCCGGTTCCGGCGGCTTTCTGGGCCTTCTGATTATGGATCAGATAGAGCGCGAAATCGACGATGCCGCCGGCGACTTCGGCGCCGTCGACATGGATGTGCGCTTCCATCAGGTGCCAACCGCGCGGGCGTACCATGAGCACTGCGGGGGTCGCGGAGAGCTTGTAGGACTTGCCGTTGGCGGGATCGGAGAAATCGATCTTGCCCTGCCAGCGATCCAGCATGTTGAGCTGGCCGCCGATGACATTGGCCCAAGTCGGGGACGTGGCGTCCTCGCAGTCGGCCATGAAAACTTTGGCGCCGGAGTTCAGCGCGTTGATGATCATCTTGCGGTCGGTCGGCCCGGTGATTTCCACGCGCCGGTCCTGGAGGTCGGCTGGAATCGATCCCACGCGCCAGGCGGCCTCGCGGACAGCCTTGGTCTCGGGCAGGAAATCGGGCAGCGCTCCCGCATCCCAGCGCCGCTGGCGTTCGGCGCGCGCGGCCAACAGCTCCTGGCGGCGCGCATCGAATTTGCGATGCAGAGTGGCGATGAGTTCAAGTGCATCGTTGGTGAGAACGCGCTCAAAGCCGGGCTGCATCGCGCCGGTGATGGAAACGCCTGCCGGGAGCGTCATGATGCGTCCTTCCTGAGAGGGGGCCGAGGGTGATCCCTGTTAAGCCGATTTTTGAAGGTCGGGCAACCGCGTTGGACGCTACAGCTTGGTTCGGGCGCCGTCGGGATCATACATGGGCTTCAGGCTCGCCGTTGCCGGGATGCGCTTGCCGGCCACCTCGATCTCAAAAGACGACCTCAGAACATCCGCGCCCGTCTCACCAAGCGGACCCTTGACGTAGCCAAGGCCAATCGATGCTCCGAGAAAGTGGCCGTAGTTGCCAGAGGTGATGTAGCCCGCCCGCTTGCCGTCCCGCCACACCGGTTCGTGGTGATAGAGCACGGCGTTGGGGTCGGCGAGTTTGAACTGCACCAGGCGTTTGGTGAGGCCTTCCGCCTTCTTAACGAGAAAGGCCTCGCGGCCGATGAAATCGCCGAACTTGCTCTTGGCCTTGTCCGCCTTCACTGCAAATCCAAGTCCGGCCTCCAGCACATGCTCCTCATCTGACATATCGTGCCCCTGGTGGCGGAAAGCCTTCTCCATGCGGCAGGAATCCAACGTATGCAGACCACAGGGTTTCAGGCCCATGGGGTGGCCCGCCTCCCAGATGCGGTCGAACACATGGCGCGCCATATCGGCGCTGGCGTAGATCTCCCAACCCAGTTCGCCGACGTAGGTGACGCGATGCGCGCGTACCTGGGTGTGTCCAAGCTCGATGTGCTGCATGGTACCAAAAGGGAAGGCGCCGTTCGAAAGATCCGCAGGCGTTACTTTGACCAGCAGGTCGCGCGCCTTCGGACCCATGACCGGTATGACGCATTCCATCGCGGTCACGTCGGTGACGACGCAGTGCGCATCTTGCGGCATGTGGCGCGTCAGCCAGGCGATGTCGCGCGGCACGGTCATGGAGGGCGTAACAACCAAGAACGCAGTCTCCGAAAGACGCGTCACCGTCACATCGGCCTCGACGCCGCCCTTGCGGTTAAGCCATTGCGTGTAGACGATTTTCCCGACCGGCACAGCCACATCATTGGCGCAAATCCTTTGCAGCACCGCCTCGGCATCGCGTCCCTCGACGCGCAGCTTGCCAAAACTGGTCATGTCGAAGAAGCCGACCCCGGTACGGATCGCCATGTGCTCGTCGCGCGCGTAAGGAAACCAGTTCTGTTTGCCCCAGGAATATTTGTACTCCGCCTTCTCTCCGCGCGCACGCGCTTCCGGAGGAAGGAACCAGTTCGGCCGTTCCCATCCCGCCGCTTCGCCGAAGCAGGCGCCCAGTTTTTCCATGCGCTCATGCAACGCCGATTGCCGTATCCCGCGTGCAGAGGCGAACTGGCGGTAGGGCCAATGATCCGCATAGAGCAAACCGAGAGTCTCGGTGACGCGTGAAACCAGATAGCTCTTGGTGTTCTGGAACGGCTGGTTGCGGCGCACATCCATGTCGGTGAGATCGAACGGCGGTTCGCCATCCTCAATCCACTGCGCCAGCGCCATCCCCGCGCCGCCGGAAGTTACGATGCCTACGGAGTTGAATCCCGCCAGCACATAGAGGCCACGCAGTTCCGGCTGCTCGCCGATGTGAAAGCGGTCGTCCTGGGTGAAGCTTTCGGGGCCGTTGAAGAACAGTTTTATCCCCGTCGTCTGCAAAGCCGGCATGCGGTTCATCGCCATTTCCATGATGGGGGAGAAATGATCGAAATCCTCCGGCAGCGTCGTAAAGCCGTGATCGTCCGGCACGCCGTGCACGCCCCAAGGCTTGGCGATGGGTTCAAAGCAGCCAAGCAGAATTTTGCCCGCATCCTCCTTGTAATAGGCGCACTCTTCCTGCACGCGCAGCACCGGTAGCGAGCGATCCAGCCCCGCGATCGGCTCGGTGACGATGTAGAAATGCTCGCAGGCCTGCAACGGCACCGCCGCCCCCGCCATCAGCCCCACCTCGCGCGCCCACAGCCCCGCGCAGTTCACCACCACATCGGCCGCAATCGAACTTTCGGAGGTCGTCACGCCGGTAACGCGCCCGTTGGTCTTCGTAATGCCGGTGACCTTGACGTTCTCGAAAATTGTCACGCCCCCAAGCCGCGCGCCTTTTGCCATGGCGAGCGCGACGTTCGCGGGATCGGCCTGACCGTCGCGCGGGATGAAGTAGCCGAGCTTCACGTCATCGACATTCAGCAGCGGATAGAGTTTCTTGGCCTCCGACGGCGTCAGCAGTTCGCCCTCCAGCCCGTTGTTGCGTACGGACGATGCCAGCCGCCGCACCTCCTCAGCCCGCTCATCGGAAATCGCGGCGAACAGCGAACCCGAGCGCTTGAGGCCGGTCGAAACGCCGGTTTCCGCTTCCAGCCGCTCATACAGATCAGTCGAGTACGTCGTAAGTCTTTGCAACACCGGCGAGGCGCGGCTCTGGCTCAGCAATCCCGCCGCGTGCCAGGTTGTGCCCGACGTCAGCTGCTTGCGTTCGAGCAGAACAATGTCCGTCCAGCCGAGCTTGGCCAAATGATAGGCGACCGAACAGCCAGCGACCCCGCCCCCGATGATGACAGCGCGGGCGTTCTTGGGAAGTGCGGTGGACATGATACTGGCCTTCGCGAGACGGCTGAGGGATTTCGCGACAGCCCTAAGAGTGGACTGCCATTGCGGCAAGGGTCAACGCCCGGTACTCGCTGCGTTCAAGTGCGGCGACAACGCCATCACCATCTGGACCTAACTTTTTCATTATTAACGAACCATGGCTCAACCAGTTTGGCCACAGCATATGGCCAGCCGATCACATTGCATCACCAGCGCAACAGGATGCACCTCTGATGCAACACCGGCGCAACAGAATGCAACTCTGACGCAACGGGTCGCAACATGATGCAACGCATCTATCTGTCGCAAAGTGCGGAGGCTAATCCTTGAACTCGCCCAGTGTCTTGCGCAGCTTCTCGATCATCTCGTCGATATGCGCTGTCTCGGCCACCAGCGGCGGCGCGATGATGGCGGTGTCGCCCGTCCACTTGATGTGGCAGCCGTTCCAGAACAGCCGCTTCTGCAGCTCGTTGCCGCGCGCCCCCGGAACCTTGCCCGGCTTCACATCCACCGCCGCCATCATGCCGTAGCCGCGGATGTCCGTGACCATGTCGAGATCCTTCAGTCCCCAGACTTTATCCAGCAGGTACGGCGACAGTTTTACACCCCGCTCGAACAGCTTTTCCTTCTCATAGATGGCCATGGTCGCGAGGCCCGCCGCGCACGCTGCGGGGTGTGCAGAGTATGTGTAGCCGTGGAAGAACTCGATCATCCCCTCGGGCGCCTTATCCACGATGGTGTCGTAAATTTCGTCCTTGGCGATCACGCCGCCCATCGGCTGCGCGCCGTTGGTCACGGCCTTGGCGATGGTCATCAGGTCGGGGGTAACGCCGAACGACTGCGCCGCGAACGCTTTTCCCGTGCGGCCAAATCCGGTGATGACCTCGTCAAACACCAGCAAAATTCCATATTTATCGCAGATTTCCCGCAACCGCTCCAGATACCCCTTCGGCGGCACCAGGCATCCCGTCGATCCCGCGATCGGCTCCACGAAGCAGGCCGCGATGGTCCCCGCCCCGTAGGTCAGCGCGATCCGCTCCAGGTCGTTGGCCAGGTCCTCGCCGCCGTGCGTTCCCTGGCCCCGCTCAAACTTGTTCTCGGGAAGATGCGTATGCCGCATAAGGTTCACATAGGGCATCACGCCCGGGAACGTCTCGCGATTGCGCACCATGCCGCTCAGCGACACGCCACCGATGTTCACGCCGTGATAGGCTCTTTCGCGCGAGACGAAGCGGTGCCGCTTATGATCGCCGCGCGCCGCATGGTACGCATACACCATTTTGATCGCGGTATCGATGCTCTCCGATCCCGAATTCGTGAAGAACACATGCCCCATGCCTTTTGGCGTGAGCTTTGTAATTTCCTTGGCCAAGGCAAAACTGCCGGGATGGCCGAGTTGGAACGGCGCCGTATAATCGTTCAATTTCAATTGGTTATAGACGGCTTCGGAGATTTCCGTGCGCCCATGCCCGCACGGCACATTGAAGAGGGCCGATGACGCATCGAGCACCTTGCCGCCCTTATGGTCCCACAGGTAACAACCCTCGCTCTTGACCACCAGACGCGGATTGTTCTTGAACTCCTTGTTCTGCGAGAACGGCATCCAATGCTCTTCGAGCGAATTGGCGGTGATCTTTTGCGTGGCGGCGGCCATGGGGGGGGCTCCTGATGGGGGCGGGACGGGGTGTTGCGCGCCACTTAAGAACGCCGGAGCGCGGTTGGCAAGCACGCCCGCTGCGCGCTTGTCAGAGTTTCTGGCTCACGCTAGTTTGCCGATTGGCCCCAACAAGAGCCACCGTCCCTCCGCATTTGGGGCCAGCGCCCGTCGAACGATAGAAAAATCCAATAAAATCAATCGTATTTCACGACAGAAGGACTAGGGCCAGCCCCAATGCGCGATCTGCTTTTCCACCTCCAGCCCACCGCGCCGACCAGTCTTCAGGCGCAGATCCGCGAGAAGATCGTCACCGCCATTGTCGGTGGGCAGCTGCCGGCGGGGGATCGCATGCCGTCGAGCCGGGCGCTGGCGCGGGACCTGAATGTGTCGCGCAATACCGTGACGCTGGCCTACCAGAGCCTTGTCGATGACGGCTTTCTGGCGGGTTTGGAGCGCAGCGGCTATTATGTCAACCGCGCCATGGTGGACCTGCCGGCGACATCCACCGCCACGCGAAATGGTCACGGTACGCCGCAAAAACTCGATCAAACCGTCAGCTCACGCCCTATCGACTGGAGCGCCCGCCTGCAGAAAAACCCCGCGTCCCAGACCAATCTGGAAAAGCCCGCCGACTGGTCGAAATACCCCTATCCCTTCACCTACGGCCAGGTCGACCTCGGCCTGTTCCCGATGGCCGAATGGCGCGATTGCGCGCGCCAGGCGCTCGGCCGCCGCTGGCTGGACGACTGGGCCATGGACCACCACGCCGCCGACGATCCCATGCTGGTGGAACAGATCCGTACCCGCCTGTTGCCGCGCCGCGGCGTGATGGCGAGCGAGCATGAGATCCTCATCACGGTTGGCGCTCAGCATGCGCTCTATCTGCTCACGGAACTGCTCATCGGCCCGGAAACCCGCGTCGGCATTGAGAATCCCGGCTATCCGGACGTGCGCAACGCCGTCTCGCTGGCCACTCGCCACGTCACGCCGCTCGCCGTCGACGAAGCCGGCCTGGTGGTCGACGACAAACTCAACGCCTGCAACGTCATCTACACCACGCCCAGCCATCAGGCGCCCACCACCGTCACCATGTCGGAGGCGCGGCGCATGGCGCTGCTGGAAAAGGCGCACACGCACGATATCGCGATCATCGAGGACGACTACGAGTTCGAGACCAACTACGTCTGCGCCCCCCTGCCGGCGCTGAAATCGCTCGATCGCGACGGGCGCGTGCTTTACGTCGGCAGCCTGAGCAAAACCATTTTCCCGGGCCTGCGCCTGGGCTACCTGGTCGGCCCGCCCGCGCTCATCCGCGAAGCCCGCGCGCTGCGCCGCCTCATGCTGCGCCACCCGCCCACCAACGCGCAGCGGACGGCCGCGCTCTTCCTGCAGCTCGGGCATCATGATGCGATGATCCTGCGGTTGCGGCGTGTCTATGGCGAGCGCTGGAAGGTGATCGGCGAGGCGATCGAACGGCACCTGCCAGGTGTGGCGCGGATGCCGAGCCATGGGGGGTCGAGTGTGTGGCTGCGCGGCCCGGAGGGTTTTGACGCGGATGCGCTGGCGGTGCGGGCGCTGGAAAAGGGCGTGGTGATCGAGGCGGGGAGCGCGTTCTTTGCGGATCGGCCGATGCGGCGGAATTGCTTCCGGCTGGGGTTTTCGAGTATTGAGACGGAGAAGATCGAGGCGGGGGTGAAGGTGTTGGCGGGGGTGGTGGGGTAGGGGTCGTGAACTACTTGATCATTCGAAGTGGCGGGCCCGTCCAACCTTGCACGCCCGGCTTCGGGTCTTGATGATACTTCGCGACCTTCAGCAATTCGTCAATCCGATCATCCATTTTCTTCAATTCTTCTGGCGTCGACGCTGGATCATCCGGCTTCAAGACCGGAAACCCATGATCCAGATCCGCATGACCCAAAAAGATCTCTCGGCTGTCCTTGACCTCTGACTTCGCCTCACGAATAGACAAGGCTGTAAGTGTCAATAGTCCAGCATATTCGTTTTTTGGATTTGCAGCACCAATTTCGACAGCCTTGGATTTGCAAAAATCGTCTCCAGCACATTGCCGCATCACAGAAATGTCACTCTTCCCAACCGGAGGTTTGAGGGCCTGCTTTCTTATCACTCCATTCTTATAGTGCCACGGAGTGAGGATTGCCCTCACTATTGTCTCGCTATCAGAAATCTCCTTAGGGAGAGATGATACATCAAGCTGCTGATCGGGCATTTGACATTACATAAAATCTGGATGAGACCGGAACCGACTGCGGGGGAAAAAGCGCCGCTGCTATAGTTGCCGAAACATAATTTATATCGCGCGCAGCCAACTCAGATGCATTGCCGGAAAGAGGTATATCTGCGTTTGCGTTTGGACGCACAATGCCAACGTAACGCGACTTGCCAACTTCCAAGTGAGCTCTGCCTCGGGGGCTCGACCACTCGAAGGAAATGGTCCCGTTCGGGTTAGGAGTAATTTCGGGTACAATTGAAAAATGCTGAAATACTTGTAAGGCGACCTTCGCAATCCTAGCTGTCTCGCCATGGATTGGGAGTCCGCCATAGCCGTCCCAATTTGGATCTAGCGAGCAAATCTCCTTCAACTGCTCGTCGGCAATTTGGAATGCTGGCAGGGACACGGGGTCTGACGGCCTCCACTGCGAGTGGAGTCGGGGTGGCCTCTGTTCAAGACTCACACTAGCTGGCAACGCCGGCATTGCGGTGTACGCAATGATCACTGTAGCCGCAGCAATGTTAGTGGGTAACATTTGCGCCCTCTTTTCGCGGTCCCATTTTTGCTTGAATTGATGCTGTCATTTGTAGAAATGCATTGTGAATAACGTCTCTTGACCTATCAAATGTGGTTAAGATATCTTCGATATTTGGCATAGTAGGTGTTGTTTCTGAGACGGTCATGTCGAGCATCACAACAGGCGCATCCGAGGCTGCGCCCGGGAATCGTACGTTCCCATCACCCACTTGGACAGTCATAGTCTTGGTTGTGTTCGCGACAGGGATCAACAAATTTATTCCGATGCTGGGTGCCACGTTAGGCGCGCACAATTTTTTTAGAGCACTAGGCAGATCGACCTTGAACTTCAGCACGTCACGCGCAAACGCCCTGGGGGTCATGCCGTCTGTTATTTCGTAAGTAAACGCATTGATATACCGGAGACTTAAACTAGTAAGGGGCTGGCTGTGTTCTTCCGAACTGCGAGATGCCAAAAGCGATGCGACACCTTTTGAGACCGTCGGCCGGAATTCAGACCATCTCCGATAGGGTTGCAGGGCATGAGCACTGAAGATACCAGGGCCAACTTGAAGCAATGCTGCCGGTGTCGTGGGGTCGCGATAGCGCCAAACAACTTGATGCCAAACGGATGGGAAACCCGGTGGAACCAGTTTTTCCGCATTGGTGAACCTGGCTATTTCTGGTCTGCGACCAAATGCCATGAGGAAACCGTCAGAGTCGTATCCACCCAAATTCAGCTGTACTTGGCCCGGAAGCAACGGAGGGGCGCCTACGGGTAGCCATCGCAGTTCTGCGATGATTTCAATTAGAGGTGCGCGCTCAAAAGATACGTCATTGCTCATTTGATCAGCCTGCATGGTAGCACCGAGAAACCACAGACAGGTAGTGTCCTACGGTGGGATGCCAACGGTAGTTTCAGTTTGTCCCCAGCCAATTTGTCTCGAAATCGTTAACACTTCTTCAGGTGGGCTGCAAAGTCCGACGTCTGAACATGCAATTTCAAGATCCGCAATTGGAGGGATCGCCATCAATCGCACCCGCCGTCGCCACCTCCGCCCGCACCTTCGTCGCCATCCGCTCGAACAGGGCCTCGCTGCGCGGATCGGCGAACAGCTCGTCCCATTTCCGCTCCGAGCGGATCAGGTCGAGCAGGTCGTGCGCAATCGCTTCCTGCGCGTCGGCGGGCATCGCCTTCAGTTCTTCGAGGGCCAGTTCGAGCACGGTTGACATGGAGGATCTCCTTGCGGCGCAGTATAGCGTAGTCTGTCGTGGTTTGGAATGGCGGGTTGGAAAGTGCTGTTTTCATTGGTGTGTCTTCGCCGCAACCAGCCCGATCCCGTCCACCCCCACCCAGCGCCCCATCGGCTCCATCCCTTCTCCCATAGGGAGAAGGTGGCCAACGGCCGGATGAGGGGATAAGCGCGAGCGGGTGTCGCACGTGCGCGCCACAACGCGGCCCCGATCCCCTCATCCGTCGCCCAATTCTTTTGCGCCTCCGCGCAGGCGCGCCACCTTCTCCCGATGGGAGAAGGAAGATGGCGCCGGTGTGCTATGACGGCTGCGTCTGGGCTCTCGGCAATACGTCTGGACAAGGATCGAATGTCGCGAAACCCCACAAATATAAGCACAAAAATCCCCCCATGCCGCACTCCACCCTCGCAGCGCCCGCCACCGCCACCCCCGACCACCGCGCCAACGCCGTGCTGACCATCTGCGCGGCGGCGTGTCTGACGTCCTTGCAGGACACCACCATCAAATGGCTGAGTACGTCCTATCCGTTCCATGAAATGCAGACCATTCGCTGCCTTTCCGCGCTGCCGGTGGTTTTGCTGTTCGTGCTACGCGAGGGCGGCTTGGCCTCGCTGGCGACGCCGCAGCTGCCGATGGTGGTGTTGCGCGGCCTGTTGTTGGCGATCGCCAGTGTGCTGTTCTATCTCGCCGCCGCTGCCATGCCGTTTCCCGAGGCGGTGGCGCTGTATTTCACCATGCCGCTGTTGATCGCGGGATTGGCCGGGCCGCTGCTGGGCGAGCAGGTGCCGCTCTTTCGCTGGCTGGCGGTGGCGATTGGCTTTGCCGGCGTCGTGGTGATACTTCGTCCGGGCACATCTTTGTTCGAGCCGGCGGCGCTGTTCGCTCTGGCGTCGGCGCTCTGCTATGCCTTGGGCAACATCCTGACCCGGCCGCTGGCGGCTGCTGGCGCCGCGCCGCTCGCCTTCTGGCAATGCCTCATGTATGTCGCCGTTGCCGTTGGGCTGGCCTCCGTCTTCGGGACAGGCGCTCTGCATACGTCGGGTCATGTCAGCCTCGACTATCTGACGCGCGGCTGGCTGTGGGCGCCGCTGCCTGACCTCCTGCTGATCGTGGCGCTCGGACTGAGCACGGGTATACTGATGGTTCTGTTCACGCTGGCCTACCGCCTGGCGGAGTCGAGTTTCGTCGCCCCGTTCGAATATACGGCGATGTTCTGGGCGGTGCTGTTCAGCTTCGCAATCTGGCATCAGCTCCCCGACGCGACGGCATTCGTCGGCATACTGCTGATCGCGGGATCGGGGCTGTTTTTGATCGCTGCTGAGCGCTAGGAGTTATCGAGCATCGGTCGTTGGAGGCTGTTGCATACCGTTGCATGCCGTTGCATCCCGTTGCATTGGTGTTGCATGCCGTTGCGTCAATGTTGCACTGGTGGTGCGTCACGTTGCATTGCGTCGCATCCGTTCGTGCTCGGTTACGAGGCGGTGGATTTTTTTCTGGGTCCGTCGCCGCCCGATCCCTGGACCTACCTTAAGTCCACGCCGGACTCTATTTATCGTTTACGATATTGTGATCACAATGCGTTAGGTCCAGCGCAGACCACGTTGCAGGAGCACCCCATGCTGATCGGCGTCCCGAAAGAGATTAAGAACCACGAGTACCGCGTCGGCATGACGCCGGTGAGCGTGCGCGAGATGGTGCACCACGGACATAAAGTCCTGGTGCAGACCAATGCCGGGGCCGGGATCGGGGCGAGCGATGCCGATTACGAGAAGGCGGGTGCGATGCTGGTCGCCGGCGCGGAGGAAATATTTGCCAAGGCCGACATGATCGTGAAGGTGAAGGAGCCGCAAGCCGCCGAGCGCAAGATGCTGCGCGAGGGGCAAATTCTGTATACCTATCTTCATTTGGCGCCCGATCCCGAGCAGACCAAGGACCTCGTGAAGTCTGGCGCCATCTGCATCGCCTATGAGACCGTGACCGGCCCCCGCCCCGGCTCGCTGCCGCTGCTCGCGCCAATGTCCCAGGTCGCCGGCCGCATGTCGATCCAATGCGGCGCACACTGCATGGAGAAGGCGCAGGGCGGGCGCGGCGTGCTGCTCGGCGGCGTGCCGGGCGTCGCTCCCGGAAAGGTCGTGATCCTGGGCGGCGGGGTGGTCGGCACCAACGCGGCGGCCATCGCGCTCGGCATGGGCGCTGATGTCGTCATTATAGAGAAGAGCCCGGATCGTATGGAGGAACTGGTCGCCCGCTTCGGGACGGGCGTGAAAACGCTGTACTCAACGCAAGGCGCCGTGGAAGAAGAATGCGCGCATGCGGATCTTGTTATCGGCGGCGTGTTGATCCCGGGAGCGGCGGCGCCGAAACTGATAACGCGCAGCATGCTGAAGGATTGGAAGCCCGGCTCAGTGCTGGTCGATGTCGCCATCGATCAGGGCGGCTGCGCGGAGACCTCCAAGGCCACCACTCATGCCGAACCGACCTACGTGGTCGATGGCGTCGTGCACTATTGCGTCGCCAACATGCCGGGCGGCGTGGCGCGCACTTCGACCTACGCGCTCAACAATGTCACCCTCCCCCTCGCCCTGCAGATCGCCGACAAGGGGGTGAAAAAGGCGCTTACGGACAATCCGCATCTGCTAGCGGGATTGAATGTTTGCAAGGGGAGAGTGACCTACGAGGCGGTTGCCAAGGATCTCGGGTACACGTATGTCGAGCCGTTGAAGGCGCTGGCGGCATAATCGTCCCGCCGCACACGCACACGTGACATTGGCGCTGTTGACGAAGTCTGCACCAATCCACCATATACTGGTCGACGTGACGGCATCGGAAAACGCATGCGTCTTTGGTTCGCGATGATTTTGGCTTTGTCGGTACTGCTGGCGCCGCTAGGTGTTTCGAGCTTCGCTAATGCCATGTCTTCGCCCGCTTGCGCCGGAAAAACCGGGCATCCCTGCCCGTGCAAAAACGCGCCAAAAGCCTGCGCGAACGTTTGCGCTGCGGTCTCTGCAGCAACCATCGTCGTCGATGCGCTGGCAACGGATAGTGAGCCGCACGCCGTCGGAATTGTGCACGTTCTGCTCGTTCCGTTGTCGCCCGATGGCATTGCGCGCGGTCTCGATCCGCCCGTGCCCCGCGCCTGATCCCAAACGATTTTTCATCGATTGAGCGTGTCGCGCCCCGTGCGGCAGGCAGCTCGATTGCGTTCGCCGCCACGACGCGGCGCGGGATCCGAAGGACGATCTGACATGCATTCCAAATCGTGGTTGCTGGTGCTGGTCACCGGCGCGGCGCTGGTCGCCCCTATTACAAGTGGCGCAACACTGTGGACTGGCGCCTGGCCCGATCCGAGGGCGCTACTGGCGCACTGGCGGGGGCTGGTCGCGGAATTTTCCACCGCAAGTTCTGCGCCGCCGCAAGCCAAACAAATCCTCTACTATCGCAACCCGATGGGCGCGCCGGACACATCGCCTGTGCCCAAGAAAGACTCAATGGGCATGGACTATCTGCCCGTCTACGCCGAGGATTCGTCCGCGTCAGTCCAAAAAAGGATCCGCTACTACCGCAATCCGATGGGTGCGCCCGATACCTCCCCGGTCCCAAAGAAGGACTCCATGGGGATGGACTATATTCCGGTCTACGAGGAGGGCGAAGCGTCCGCGCGCCTCGATGCCGGCCTGATCAGGGTCAGCCTCGACAAGGTGCAGCGACTGGGCGTGCGCACCGCCATCGCCGGGCCGCGAAAACTGGTGCTGCCGATCCGCGCGCCCGGCAAAGTCACGGTCGACGAGCGCACCTTGCGCATGATTACGCTCCGCGTCGACGGCTATATCGACAAGCTCTACGTCAACGCGGTCGGCCAGCATGTGAAGCAGGGCGAGCCACTGTTCCGGCTGTTCAGCCAGGAGGTCCTCAACGCCGAGGCGCTTTATCAGGTGTCGATGGCGGGCGGCGGCGCTAAATCGGGACCGGCCGTAGACGGAGCGCTACGCCGCCTGACCAACCTCGGCGTGCCGGACAGCCACATCCGCCAGATTGGCCGCACGGGCGCGCTGCCGGCCAACATCGAATGGCCGAGCCCGGTCTCGGGCGTTGTGATTGAGAAGATGGTGATCGAGGGTGAGCGGGCCGAGTCTGGCCGGGCGCTGTTCAAGATTGCCGACCATGCGCAGCTGTGGGTGATCGCAGACGTTTCGGAGCTGGACGCAGATAAGATCCGTATCGGGAGCAAGGCGGCGCTCGAGTTTCGCGCCATGCCGGGAGAGCCGGTGATGGGTCAAGTGTCCTTCATCTATCCTCATCTCAATGCCGAGACGCGCACGGCGCAGGTGCGCATAGACCTTGCCAATCCCGAAGGCCGCTTCCGGCCCGATATGTATGTGGACGTCACCATTGATGCCGGGACGGGCGAGGCGCAAGTGCTGGCCGTCCCAGTCGATGCCGTGGTGCACAGTGGCGATCGAAGCGTCGTCATCCTCGACAAGGGCGATGGACGCTTCGAGCCGCGCGAGGTCAAGCTCGGCGACAGCGGGGATGGCTATGTCGCGGTGATCAGCGGCATTTCGGCGGGCGACAAAATCGTCACCGCCGCCAACTTCCTGATCGATGCGGAAAGCAATCTGCGCGCCGCCCTCGCTGCGTTTACGGCCGAGCAGCAAGCGCCTGAACCGCCGTCTTCGCCGAAACCCGAGGCCTCCATCGGCGGCGCCAACGCCGGCGAGGTTCGCCAATGATCTCCACCGTCATCCGCTGGTCCGCGCGCAACCTGATCCTTGTGTTCCTTGGCTCGATCTTCCTGGCCGCGCTCGGCGTCTACGCCGTGTCGAAAGTTCCGCTCGACGCCATCCCCGACCTCTCCGATACCCAGGTCATCATCTATACGGAGTATTCCGGCCAGGCGCCGCAGGTGGTTGAGAACCAGGTCACCTATCCGCTCACCACTGCCATGTTGTCGGTGCCGAAGTCGCATGTCGTGCGCGGTTTCTCGTTCTTCGGCGTCTCGTTCGTCTACGTTATTTTCGCCGACGGCACGGACATCTATTGGGCCCGCTCGCGCGTGCTCGAGTATCTCAGCGCCGCCGCGCGCAACCTGCCAGCCGGCATCACGCCCACGCTCGGGCCGGACGCCACCGGGGTCGGCTGGGTCTATCAGTATGCTGTGCGCGGCACGGGCCGCACGCTGGCGGAAACACGCTCCACGCAGGATTGGAGCATCCGCTATGCGCTGGCCAAGGCCGAGGGCGTGGCCGAAGTCGCCAGCGTCGGCGGCTTCGTAAAACAATACTCCGTAGTCGTTGATCCGCAGCGGCTGAGGAGCTATGGCATCGGCCTCGACAAGGTGCGCGAGGCCATCCGCGACAGCAATATGGACGTTGGCGGACGAACG
>JANMVX010000262.1:0-37915 GCA_031393505.1 Hyphomicrobiaceae bacterium
GGCCAACCGCTCTTCAGGAGCACGCTTTTGCGCTACTCGGCGTCGCGCTCCACGCTCCCTGTGTCCAGTAACCGACCGTTCACATCGTAAAAATACAGTCCCGATCAAGTGCTTATGCGTTTTCAAAGTGAAAAGTTCGGAATAGAGCGCCGGAGCGTCGGTGAAGATTGGCAGAGCGACGAGCTTGCCGTTGACGGTCTGCGATTCCACGATCGAGGGGACGTGCGAACCGGCCACGTCCTTGGCGGCGGCGCTGAGGTCGAGGAACTGGTCGGACAGCTGCGGGGCCCAGATCACGTCAGTCTGATAGACGTCGATGTCGGCGTTGCCGGCGGCGAGCCACAGGCGGTACTGGCCGAACTGGTCGGTGGTGGACGACGGCATCGGGGTGATGGTCACCTTGTTGCCGGTCGATTTCTCCCAGACGTCAAGCTGATCGCGCATGAACTTCAAATCGCCACTGGTGGCGCCCGAAACGATGGCGAGTTTGACGGCGAGGGCCGAAACGAGGCTGAGGGCGGTGCTGAGCAACAAAGCGGCAAAAAGTGCGGTCTTTTTCGTGTGAGATTTTTTCCCAAGGTCACATACAGAGGTGCTGGCCTCGGCAGGCTCAGGACTGCCCATCCCGCGTGGCTTCTTCGGAAGCGGTTGCGCGCTCTCCCTCGCCAAGGCGACGAAATCACGGCGGGGAGAAAAGGCCGGGGCTTCCCAAAGCGCTTTCAAAATTAGGTGTCAGATCATGGGAAAGTTGTCAAGGCATCGCAGATAAGGGAGCATGGCGAGGCGAAGAATGTCGGCTACTGCAGGCGGGGATTTTCGGGCGCCATGAACTTAAAGCAATTGGCCAAGGAGCTGGGTCTGTCGCAGACCACCGTCAGCCGCGCGCTCAGCGGCTACCCGGAAGTAAAACCGGCAACGCGGCTGCGGGTGGCCGAAGCTGCGGCCTCGCTCGGCTACCGTCCCAACGTCGCGGCCCTGGGGCTCGCTACGGGGCGCAGCCGCTCGATCGGCCTCATCATGCGCGGCGCGGCCGAGTTCGGCCCGCACATCAGCGAATTCTTGGGCGGCGTGGGCGAACGTCTCGCCCAGGACGAAATGGACATCGCGCTCACCAACGTCGAAAGCTACGAGGACGAGATCCGCAGCTATCGCCGGTTCACACAAAGCAAGCGCGTCGATGCGGTGATCCTGCATTCCCCGACGCCCACGGACGAACGCGCGCGTTTGCTCAATGAACTCGGCCTCCCTTTTGTGCTGCACGGACGCACCGACATCGGCCAACCTGTCCCCTGGTTGGACATCGACAACCGGGACGCCGCGCGCGCCTCAACGCAGCATCTGCTGCAGCTCGGCCATCGCCGCATCGGCCTCATCAACGGACCTGCCGGCATGACGTTTGCGGAGCATCGCGAGCAGGGCTATCGCGATGCCCTGATCAAGCGCAACATCAAAGTAGTGCCGCAGCTGATCTACAATGGGCGGTTTACGGACGAGACCGGCTTTCGCACCACCCACGAGTTCCTGGACCGCCACCCGCGTCCCACCGCCATCGTGGCCGGCTCCATGATGTCGGCGCTGGGCATCATGCGCGCGATCCGCTCACGCGGGTTGCAACTGGGCAAGGATGTATCGCTGATCGCCCACGACGACGTGTTCGATTATCTGAATGCTGACAATATGGTGCCGTCCATCACCACCACGCGCTCGTCCATGCGCGCGGCCGGCTTTCGGGTGGCGGAGCTGATCTTGCAGTTGCTGGCGGGGGCGCTGCCGGAAAGCATCCACGAGCTGTGGCCGGTAGAGCTGGTGGTGCGTCAATCCACGGGACCGGCGCCGACGGGGCGGTGAGGGGGGGCATCTGTGGCTTCGAGGGGCTTAGAATTACAGGAACGGATTCCTCAGTTTTACGCCTGTACCAGCAAAATCGGCGACATTGCGCGTCACAACCGTGAGGTCGTAGAGGAGAGCAATCGCTGCGATTTGCTTGTCCAGAGTATGCGCTGGATCTGGAACTCTCAGCTTGCCCCAAATTTGTGCGGCGTCGGCGTCAAGACCAAGAATGTTTCCCTGATACTGAGCCAGAACGGTCATCAGCCAAGCCTCCAGCCGCTTTGATTGGGCCAGATCGCCGCGATGTCGGATCAACTCTACACCGCGCCGAAGTTCCCCTACCGAAACTGAAGATACATAGACCGGTGCATTGATGGCCAGAACCTCATTGAAGAAGTCGGTCACGCCTTTGTTTGCGTTTGCCGCCTTGCGCACTTCGCTGACAACATTGGTGTCAATCAAATACACGCGGCGCGTCCCCGTTTGGCTCCAAGCGCTCAAAGTCGGCATCAACGCCAACATCCGGCATCGATGCCAGCACCTCGGCAAAACTGCGCCGGTGCGGTCGAGCCAGTGCGCCAGCCAGGATGTCGCGATGTTCAGCCTCAGCACTCCGGCCATGCGTGACCGCACGCTCCTTGAGTGCTCGAATTAGGTCGTCATCGACTCCACGTACCAGCAGATCCGCCATTTAACGCCTCCAGGTGAATTTCGATAACAATAATAGCATCTGGCGGCCAAGTCGAACAGCCCGTGTCGGAATCATTCCCACTCAATCGTCCCCGGCGGCTTGCTCGTTACGTCGTAGACCACCCGGTTGATGCCCTTGACCTCGTTGATTATGCGCGTGGCGGCGCGGCCTAGCACTTCATACGGGAATGGGTAGAAATCCGCAGTCATACCGTCCGTGGACGTCACAGCTCGCAATGCGCAGACCTGATCGTAGGTGCGCGCGTCGCCCATCACGCCGACCGTACGCACCGGCAGCAACACGGCGAAGGCCTGCCAGATCTCGTCATACAGGCCGGCCTTGCGGATTTCGTCGAGATAGACTGCGTCGGCCTTGCGCAGGATGTCGAGCTTTTCGGGTGTGATGTCACCGGGAATGCGGATGGCGAGGCCGGGGCCGGGGAAGGGGTGACGGCCGACAAAACTTTCCGGCAAGCCGAGTTCGCGGCCGAGCACGCGCACCTCGTCCTTGAACAGTTCGCGCAAGGGTTCGACCAGTTTGAGTTTCATCCGCTCGGGCAGGCCGCCGACGTTGTGGTGCGACTTGATGGTGACCGACGGGCCGCCGGTGAACGACACGCTCTCGATCACGTCGGGATAAAGCGTGCCCTGGGCAAGAAATCCGGCGCCGCCCAGCTTCTTGGCTTCGGCCTCAAAAACCTCGATGAACAGGCCGCCGATGGTTTTGCGCTTCTTTTCCGGATCGGAAATGCCGGCCAGCGCGCCAATGAATTTTTGCGCCGCGTTCACATGCACCAGCGGGATATTATAGTGGCCGCGGAACAGTTTCACAACCTCGTCAGCCTCGTTCTGGCGCATCAGGCCGTGGTCGACGAAAATGCAGGTGAGCTGGTCGCCGATGGCCTCGTGGATCAGCACGGCGGCGACGGCGGAATCGACGCCGCCCGAAAGGCCGCAGATGACACGCGCCTTGCCGACCTGTTTGCGGATTTTCTCGATCTCGGCGGTCTTGAACTGCGCCATGGTCCAGGCGCCATCCGCCCCGCAAATGCCGCGCACGAAATTGCGGATGAGCGCCGCGCCCTTGGGCGTATGGGCGACTTCGGGGTGGAACAGCACGCCGTAGCGTTTGCGGGCCTCGTCGGCGATGACGGCGTTTGCGCAGTTCGGCGAGCGGGCGATGACCTGGAAGCCTGCGGGGATGGCGGTGATCTTGTCGCCGTGGCTCATCCAGACGGTGTCGCGGCTGCCGGGCTGCCAAATGCCGTCAAACAGGGGGCTGGCGCCCGTGACCTCTATCTCGGCCCGCCCGAATTCGGCAGCATGGCCGCCTTCGACCGAGCCGCCGAGTTGTGAAACCATCGTCTGGTTGCCGTAACAGATGCCGAGTACCGGCACGTTGGCGTCAAGGATTTGCTGTGGCGCGCGCGGCGCGTCGGTCCAATAGACACTGCTCGGCCCGCCCGAGAGAATCACGCCCAGGGGTTTCAGCCGCTCGAAGGCGGGTTCCACCTTGGAGAACGGGTGGATTTCGCAATAAACGCCGGCCTCGCGCACGCGGCGCGCAATTAGCTGCGTCACCTGGCTGCCGAAGTCGACGATGAGGATGGTTTGGGTCATGGGGCCTGGATAGGGGATCGGGGCGGGGAGGGCAATGCTGGGTGGTGCGTTCGTGAGCCTTTGGCGACTCGCGGACCGGTGATGCGGCATCCCAGAGTATGCCGGCGCAAAGTCAAGTTCGCCGCGTTTCGACGACCTTAAGGATGTAGGCGTAGCGTATCGCCGTAACGGCTTGGAGGTAGTTATGGCGACGCGTAAGGGCTCGGCGAACAGAGACAACATCGTCGGCACCGCTGGCGCCGATACTATCTGGGGCTATGAGGGGAATGATACGCTCCTCGGGGGTACCGGTGACGATGTGCTCTATGGAGGAGCAGGTAAAGATACTTTGCTGGATACATCCTACGACGACAAACTGGTCGGCGGCGGCGGCGACACAATGTTCGGCGGAACTGGTGATGACTATTTCGACGGAGACGCTGGCAACGATTTGCTCTACGGCGGCCCAGGTCTAGATTTAATGTACGGGGGCGCAGGTGCAGATCGCATCTACGGCGGCCCTGGACGGGACATTATTATCGGCAGTTTCGGAAATGATACCTTCGTCGGAGGTTCTGGCAAGGACACATACATTGTTGAGAAAAGCATGGGTCACGATACGTTACTTGACTTCGAGGCAGGTAGCGACGCGATAACATTTTCTCAGCAAGTCGATCCTACCTCAATAACTGTGGTTCAAGTAGTGGCTGGCGTGGAGGTTAGTGCTGACGGTGCAGGCACCTTGCTTTTAAAGGGTGTCCAGAAATCAGATTTGCATGCCTCCGATTTTGATCACTACTACTATCCTTAAGTTGGTCGTCTGGGTTCGATCCTTCGGCGACGGCCAAACTGGGCCCAAACCCGTGTCACCAATCGTTTTGCCACACACCAGTGGCTCACCCCGCTTACGGACACGCCATCACCACCCCCGTGCCGCTGACCAACCCCAGAGACACCGCCCCCAACGCAACATTCGACAGCGTCCACGTGCTCCCCAGACCCACATCCGCCTTCGCCAGCGGCCAGCGCACGCCGGAAATGTCCAACCCCACCAACGGGGAGAACGCGATCACGCTCAGCCGCGAGCCGGCGGGAAGGTCCAGCTCCAACCGCCGGGTCAGCGGATAGGCCTCCTCGCGGCCGCTGGTTGCATAAGCGGTCACGTCGCGCCCCGCCAGCGCCAGCAGCAGGCCCAGATTGCCCAGCGCATGATCGGTCTGGCCGCCCAGCGCGCCCACCAGCACCAGCTCGGTCGCACCCAGCGCCAGGGCGGCGTCGATGGCGATTTCGCCGTCGGTCTTGTCCTTGTCGGCGGGATGGGTCTGGCGGGGAACATCCGGATAGCTTGCCTGCAGCGCCGCGGACGAAGAATCGAAGTCGCCAACCCATAGGTCCACGGCCATGCCCAACGCCGCCGCATGCCCCATGCCGCCATCAGCCGCGATGAGCCGCGAACCGGCGATCTGGCGGCGCAATCGCTCTGTCACGACCAACTCGCCGCCGAGCAAAATTGAAAACGTCCCAGGGGTGCCCACGGTGGATTGCCTTGCCATGGGTTCACTAAAGACCGGGGCGGCCAGTTTGTCGAATCCCCCGCAGCCAACGCACCCCATTGCCACGCCCCTATCGATCCGGGCATAGTCAGGCCGCGCCGCAACCCGGGCGCCTGACGGGGAGACTGACGATGTCGCTGAGAGCCCTTCCGCTGCTCATTCTGGCCTTCATCATCTACAACGCCATCGTTTTCGCGTCAGGCCTGCCGGCGGACCGGATCAACGAAGTGTTCTACGGCGCCTCAGCGCTGGCGGCCGATGGAACGACGGTCATCCGCAAGGGCGGCGAATTGTTTACATTGTCGCTGCCCGGCGGCCCCGTGCGCTTCCGGCTCGGCGACGCCATGTTCACCTTCGGCCTGATCCTGCTGGCCTTCGAGATGATCAAATCGACCTACACGGCCGGCTTCGGAATGATCGACCGGCTGCTGTCGCCGCTGCTGTTCGTGCTGTTCCTGGTCGAGTTCCTGCTGGTGCCGCGCTGCGCCACCTCGGTGTTCTTCTTCTTCACCGTCATGGCCGGCTTCGACATCATCGTCGGCGAGGTGATCGGCATCAAATCGGCGCGCCGCGACATCAATTTCGGCGGCAATTGAGCCTGCTCAGCCGTTGATCGAGGGATTCCACTGCGCCGCAGAATCGAGCGCAGCGGCGTCCGGCTCGGCGACGTCGGGAACAAACGGCGCTTCTGCGCCGATCAGGTCGTTGATGGTCTTGACCGGCGCGGCAACCGCGGCCTGCCGCTCGCCGCGTTGCTCGGACCATTTCTGCGCCAGATCGCTAGCCAGCGCCGCGCCGAACTTGGCCTTCTCGACCATCTGGCCCCAAGTCGCCTTGGCTTGATCGCAGGTGGCCGGTTCGCGGTCGCAATAGGTGATGCCCCAGACCAGCGTATCGCTGGCGCTGTGGATCAAGTCCGCCTGCCGCTTGGTGTCGGTGGGCATCATGTAAATGACGGCCCCGAGCACTAGCCCGGTTCTGATAAGTGACATGCCAAACCCCTGCCAAACCTAACGTGGGACATTGCCCCGCAGTCTTCTATGACGCCGGTTTTAGCAGGTAACCATCAAGCCTCCACCAACACTCAGGCGCAAATTTCTCTCAAATTCCCCGCTCCCCGTTCAGTCTTCCTTAGGGTTGATGGGGCAGATTTTCACTCCGTTGGGGATTGTAATTTGAGGACGGCGTCTGTTCGATGCCGGTACGTGCGTCGTGAGTATTGCGTTGATGTCGCCCCGCGTCGCGGGCTTTGAGCGGTGGTTGGAGCTGATGCAGCCCATCGTGGTGATGACTCCCGTGGCGGCCTTGGCGCTGCTGTCGCCGCAGCCGGCCGCTTGGGTGGCACTGGTGGTTGCGAGCCTGGCGGCGCGCCTGGCGCTTTGGACCCGACCTGACGCCAAAGTGCTCGCGGCTGTTGCCGATTGCGCGACGCTTCTGACGATGGCGGCGCTCAGCGGTCACGTCGGCCTGGGATCGGCAGCCTGGCTGGCGCTGCTGCCGCTGCACGGCATGGCCGGCGCACGTCTCAAACCTTTGATTGCGATGGGTATACTCTGCCTCGCCGGTCTTGCCGCCGTACAGGTTCTGCCATCCCCGCACCTCATGCCCCCCGATCTGGCCGATGCCGCCGGAGCCGCTGCGGCCGCGTTGCAGGCGCTGTTCCTGTGCCGATCCCCCAAACAGCCGGCGGCCCAACTGCAACCGGTCGCCGCCCTCGACCACGAATTGCGCACGCCCCTCAACGCCATCATCGGCTTTGCCGGCCTGCTGCGCACGTTGCCGCCCGACGCGGCGGATTCGGCGCGTCACCGCGACTACGCCCGCATCATCGAGGCCAGCGGCGAACACATCCTGGCCGTCCTGGAGAACGCCACCGGCGTAAGCAGCGACAGGGCGCGGTTCGCCAGCGAGGCATCGTATGACAACCCCTCGGAAACGATCCGCGAAGCCATCGACATGGTGACGGCGAGCGCCGCCCAGCGATCAATCTCCATCAGCTTCAAAGCGCCCGTTGCGCCCATAGAGGCCGACGTCGACCAGCGGGCGCTGCGCCAGATTGTCATCAATCTACTCACCAACGCGGTGAAATTCAGCCCGCGCAACAGCGCTGTCGAGGTCGAGCTTTCCGAGCAGGACAGTGAGCTGGAGATCTCGGTGCGCGACTTCGGGTTCGGCATGACGGCGACCGAAATCGCCCAGATCGGACGGCCCTTTGCGCGCGGCGGCGAAGCGCTCAGCCGCTGCATTGAGGGCAGCGGTCTGGGGTTGTCGATCTCGCAACGGCTCGCCGAGCAGCTCGACGGAGGATTGACCTTTGAGAGCACGCCCGGCGCGGGCACCACCGCGCGGCTGAGGCTGCCGGCGCGGCCGGCTCTGGCGGTCTCCCGCTTCTGGCAAACGCCGTCGCAGCCGATCCGGAACCACGCTTAAGGCTTTGGTGACCAAGACCTTCCAGAATGCCCATTGTGTTACGTTGAGTTGCGTCGTGTGTCGTAAAAGTTGCGTTGGGTGCATTCATCCTCATGTTCCAGTCGCGTAACCGGCTTGCCGCCGGCCTTTGTCTGCTGTTGACCCTGGGAACAGTGGTTAACGTGATCATCCTACAAGGCGGGCGTAAACCGCCTGAGGCGGCCGCCGCAGCCACCCTGTCGTCGCTGGCGACGCCTGAAAGACCCCTGGTCGCCCTCAGCCCGACCCCGACCGTGCAGTCCCCCACGGCCGATCCCGTCAGCAGCCTGATGGCCAGCGCCGACGCCGACCTGGCCATGCGCACCACCGATGGCGCCGAAACCATCGCGAGCGCTCCGGCGATGGACGATGGCTTCGATGACGACAAAACCGTCGCCGCGGTTCAACGCGAGTTGGCTACTCACGGCTACGATCCCGGCAAAGTCAACGGCAAGGCCGGCATTGTGACGCGCGCGGCGATCCTGGCCTTCCAGTTCGACCAGCACATGGCTCTGACCGCCGAACCCTCCCCTGAGTTGCTGCGCCAAATCGTGATGGGCATGGCCGGCCCATCCGACAGCGCCAACGAGCCGGCGGGCGACAAGGCGTCCCGCATCATCGCCGGCGCCCAGCGGCTGCTGACGCGGCTCGGCTATAAGCCGGGCGCTGTCGACGGGCAGCTGAACGACGCCACCCGAAAGGCCTTGAAGAAGTTCGAGACCGACAGCGGCTTTGTGCCCAAAGGCCGTGTCTCGGGCGAGGTGATCGCGGAGCTGGCCCGGCAATCTCACGCGCGTATCGAAGTCACCGACGAGGCGCTCGCTCATTGACCTTGCCACGCGCACCCGCCTACCAAGCGCCATGCGTTTGAAATCAGAGATCTGGGTCGCCGCTTACCTGCGCATTTGTGCGGCCCGGGGCATCATGGGCGTCTTGGTCCGCCGTGGCGACCCGGATGCCGGGGCGATCTATATCCGCGTCTCGCGTCTCGACGGCCGTTGCGACGTCTACGGCCCCGCGTTCGCCGGTCTTGACGGCACGGACGCCGAACGCCGGTTCTCACCGTGCCTGAAAGCGCTCACCGTCGCCGAGGCGGAGGCGGACGCCTTCCTGGCGCGCCAAATCAGCTACGACAGCGACCTTTGGATCGTGGAAACCGAGGACCGCCAGGGCCGCCATTGCCTGGGGGATTGGTTGAGTCTTTCGTGACACACCGGAAACCATAAAGCTCAATGCCGGTTCGGCTCGGATGGATTTTAACTGGTTGTTAACCCGCTCCGCCCCCATCATGTCATCCGCACACGTCACTGCGAATCAGGTGCGCGCGACTGAGGGAATGGGGAGAGTCTCCGCGGCACGAGGGCGTCGCGGGCGGGCTCATTGGGGAACTGATATGGCGACGATCTTGGAATTCCGGAGTGACCCGAGCCGCACGCAGCGTTCAATCGCCGGCGCGCCGCAGACCACCGGAAAAATTGTGATTTTCCCGGGCATCCGCGTGTCCTATTGGGATGACCTGGCGACCATGGAAGACGAACTTCCGCCCGCGCCGCAACCGGTCTCGAAACGCAAGGCCAAGGCGCCGAAACGCAAGTAGTCGCCGGTCGCAACGAACGCGCCATTGACCGCCCGCCCTGCGATTGCGACAGTCCCGGTGATCCGACACCAGGGACCGTTCTTCCGGCGCATGATGACGACCCGCCCACCCCCAAGCGATTTCCCCGCGGTTTCGCGCGACGACTGGCTGCGGCTGGCGGGCGTTGCGGGCGCGCGGGCGCAGCGCACCTACGATGGCATCGCGATCGAGCCGCTGCCGCCTTGCCCGGCCTCTCACAACCCGACGATCCCAGTGCGCCAAAACCCCAAGGGCTGGGACGTGCGCACGCTGCATACCGGCAGCGATCCCAAGGCCGCGCGGAAAGCCATCGCCGAGGACCTCGCAGCGGGGGCGACCTCGATTGTGCTGCAGCTGGCGACCCCTGGCCAGTTCGGCCTGGCCCCGCGCTATGACGCCATCGCCGCCGCCCTGGACGGGCTACCTTTGGACCGCCTGACCGTGTGCTTTTCCGCCGGCGACCAGTATTTTGGCGCGGCGCAATGCCTGCTCACGATCTGGGACGCCACCGGCCGGCCGGCGGCGTCGGCGCGCGGCGCCATCCATGCCGATCCGTTGGGCACGCTGGCGCGCACTGGAGCGCTCGAGTCGGGACTTTGGCCCGCGCTGGAACTGCTCGGCCAGTTCGTCGACAGCAGCATGGTCAGTTGGCCGAACGTCCGCCTGCTGCTGGCCGACGGAACGCTCTACCATGACGCCGGCGCCAGCGAGGCGCAAGAGCTGGCGGCCATGCTGGCGACCACGGTGGAATATCTCCGTGTGATGAGCTTCGAGAGCCTCGCGGCGGACGCGATTTTTCCACATCTCACCGTGGGTCTGGCGGCTGACGCCGATCTCTTTCTCACCATCGCCAAATTGCGCGCTGCGCGTTTGCTGCTGGCGCGCGTGGCCGAGGCCTGCGGCGCGGCGGGACAGGCGGACCGCATCGAACTGTGGGTGACCACGTCGCGCCGCATGCAGACGGTTTCGGCGCCGCACAAGAACATCCTGCGCAATGCCATCGCGGCGCTGGGCGCGGCGGTGGGCGGGGCCGACAGCCTCACCATCACTCCGCATACTTTCATGACTGGCGCGCCCGACGCCTCCGCCCGGCGGCTCGCGGCAACCACTCATGCTCTGATGACGGAGGAAAGCGGCCTTGCCCGCGTGCTCGATCCCGCCGATGGCAGCGCACAGGTGGCGACCCTCACCGACGCGCTCGCCCGCCGCGCCTGGACGTTGTTCCAGGAGATCGAAGCCGAGGGCGGCATGGCGCGGGCGCTGCTGAAGGGATCGGTGCAAGCCGGGATCGCCAGCACCGCGGCGAGGCGCACCGCCGATCGACCGGCCGTCACGGATACGCCGGAGCCGGACGATGGGCCCGCGCAGCACCTGCATCCGCCGACAGCGCCCATCGAGCGCGCCGAAACACGGATCGCGGCCATGCCAATACGACGGCTGGGGACATGATGTTCAGCTTTGGCCCGACAGATATCAGAGGTTTTGCGTCGTCGCCCGCGCCGAAGCTGAACTTCGTGTCCCCGGTCTTGACCCCGCTGAAGACCGGGGACACGAAATTCATCGCCAGCGTGAGAGCCGGGCCAATATCGGCGGCCGGAGTTTGCTGGCGATGAACATCATGTCCCCAATCTTACTTTTAATCAGGTAACCCCATGACCCAGCCGCCCGACCGAAAACCTGTCCTGACTGGCGGCTGCCAGTGCGGAAACATCCGCTATGCGCTCTACGCCATGCCCACCAACATGAGCGTGTGCTACTGCCGCATGTGCCAGAAGGCCATGGGTGGCCCCTATGCCGCGCTGGTGCCGAACCAACCGGCCGATTTTTCCTGGACGCGCGGGCAGCCCGGCACGTTCACCTCCTCCAACATCGCTGCCCGCGATTTCTGCCGCGATTGCGGCACGCCGCTGACCTATCGCGGACCTTCGGGGCGCGTCAACGTCAGCTACGGCAGCCTGGACGAGCCCGGTCACGTGACGCCGACCAAGCAGTTCGGCCTGGAAGGCCGCCAGCCCTGGGTGGATTTCCTGGCCGAGCTGCCGGGCACGCGCACGGACGAAGAGATGACGCCGCGCCAGCTGCTGGAGGTGGTGAACCATCAGCATCCAGATCATGACACGGGGGCGGATTGGAGGGCGAAAGTGTGATAGGAAGGTTAGGTTCGGAGTGCCGGAGGCAAAATTATGAGTCTTGCTGAAAAAACGAGGCAACCTCGAATGACCACCGCGCAGTTCCTCGACTGGGAGGGCGACGGTCATCCAGGCAAACAGGAGTTGGTCCACGGCGTCGTGCGAGCGATGGCGCCAGCAAGTCCGGCGCACGGCGTATTGCAGGCAAGGATTGCCTCTCGAATTGAGACAGCTTTATCGAAGCAAAAGAAGGCTTGCCGTGTCGGCACCGAAGTCGGAGTGATCCCTATCTGGGATCCCAGACACAACGTCCGTGTGCCGGACATTTCAGTGACCTGTACGCCGCCAACACCCGGCGAGCGTACGTTTCCCAATCCCGTGCTGATCGTTGAGATCCTTTCGCCCAGCAACGAAAAAGACACTTGGGAGAGCATACAAGCCTGTGCAACAATCCCTTCGGTTAGCGAAATCGTTGTCGTGTCACACGACGCTGTCAGGATCAGCCTGTTTCGCAAAGACAGCGTTGGGGTTTGGCCTGAGCATCCTGAAGTTGTCGAACGCGGGGGTAAAGTTCGGCTCGAGTCAATTGCCGCCGAATTCGCAATAGACGATGTCTTCGAGGGCACCGGGCTGGTATGACTGTCCCCTCACTCGATGATCTTGCAACCAACTAGAAGGCTTGAGCTTGAATAAGAAGTTGACGCGATGGTTCAATTTCCTTGGGCCTGATTTTGGTCCGGGAGACTTTGGTGCTTGGGTGGCAGCGGCGCTTGTTCTGCTGATTTTGCTCCCATTTTCGAGTGTATTCGGCATTTTTGGCGGTTTGCCCTCAACCAAATGGGAGCTGGCGTTCCAGACAGACTTGAAGGGTTGCAGCACCCCGCCGACAACGCAACTTGAGCTAGACCTTCAACGTCAATCTATTCGTTTTGCGCGCAACAACCGGGATGGCGCCATCCGTGCCGACGGCGACGTTGACCCGGGTGGAAAGCTGAAAATCGCGCTGTCCTATGCACAA
Organism: Hyphomicrobiaceae bacterium; assembly: GCA_031393505.1. GTDB lineage: Bacteria > Pseudomonadota > Alphaproteobacteria > Rhizobiales > Hyphomicrobiaceae > JANYHF01. Next base: position 12,883 of record JANMVX010000262.1, read on the forward strand.
GAGGGGACGGCGGCGGTGACGGGGAAGTTGGATCGGCACTATGGCAGTGGCACTTGGCAGTCGACCGCGAGATGCAACGGCAAGTGGACGGCGGTTGACATTCGACCTACCAACAAATGGTGATTAGTTGAGCCCGTTTCCAGACTTCACCAAGGTCGCGCTTGAACCGTCCGACCACGCTCCTCCGCGTGCGGTCCCGCTCACGTTCGTCCCCACCCCCGAATCCATCCCGATAAAATCCCGCTACACCGCCGCCGACCTCGCGGGCCTGCCCTACCTCGACAGCTACCCCGGCCTTGCGCCCTACGTCCGCGGCCCCTACCCCAGCATGTACCTCGAACGCCCCTGGACCATCCGTCAGTATGCGGGATTTTCGACCGCCGAAGACAGCAATGCCTTCTACCGCCGCAACCTTGCTGCCGGGCAACAGGGCGTGTCGGTCGCGTTCGACCTCGCCACCCATCGCGGCTACGACTCAGACCATCCGCGCGTCGCCGGCGATGTTGGCATGGCAGGAGTGGCGATTTCGTCACTCACCGATATGCGGCGGCTGTTCGAGGGCATCCCGCTCGATAAGGTCAGCGTGTCGATGACCATGAACGGCGCGGTGCTGCCGATCCTGGCGCTCTACATCGTCGCCGCCGAAGAACAGGGGGTGCCCGCAGCAAAGCTCTCCGGAACTATCCAGAACGACATTCTGAAGGAGTTCATGGTCCGCAACACCTATATCTATCCGCCAGAACCCTCGATGCGGATCGTGTCGGACATCTTCGCCTACATGGCGCGCGAGATGCCGAAATTCAACTCGATCTCGGTCAGCGGCTACCACATGCAGGAGGCGGGCGCCCCAGCCGATCTGGAGCTGGCGTACACCCTGGCCGATGGCATTGCCTATTTGCGCGCGGGCGAGGCGGCGGGCCTCAAGGTTGACGAGTTCGCGCCGCGACTCTCGTTCATCTTCGGCATCGGCATGAACTTCTTCATGGAGATCGCCAAGCTGCGCGCGGCCCGGCTGTTGTGGGCCGAACTGGTGCAGAGCGAATTTGCGCCGAAAGATCCGCGTTCCCTCAGTCTGCGCACGCACTGCCAGACCTCCGGCTGGAGCCTGACCGCGCAGGACGTGAACAACAACATTGTCCGCACCATGATCGAGGCCATGGCGGCGACGCAGGGCGGCACGCAATCGCTGCACACCAACGCGTTGGACGAAGCGCTGGCGCTGCCCACGGATCATTCAGCCCGCATCGCCCGCGATACCCAGTTGCTGCTGCAGGCCGAGAGTGGGACGACCCGCATGATCGATCCCTGGGGCGGCAGCTACTTCGTCGAGAAGCTGACGCACGATCTTGCCGCGCGCGCGCGCGAACACATTGCCGAGGTGGAGGCGCTGGGCGGCATGACGCACGCCATCGAGCTTGGGTTGCCCAAGCAGCGCATCGAAGAGGCCGCCGCCCGCACGCAGGCGCGCATCGATAGCGGCGAGCAGGTGATCGTCGGCGTGAACAAGCACCGGCTGGAGGACGAGCCGCCGACGCCCGTGCGCAAGGTCGACAATGTGGCGGTGCGGACGGCGCAAATCGCCAGGCTGCAGCAGTTGCGTCGCGAGCGGGACGAGACGGCGACCCAACGCGCGCTGGCGGCGTTGACGGAAGTCGCGCGCTCTGGCGCCGGCAATCTGCTCGCGGCTTCCGTCGGGGCCGCGCGAGCCCAAGCGACGGTCGGCGAGATCACCGCCGCCATGGAAACCGTCTTTGGACGGCATCAGGCTGAGACACGGACCATAAAGGGCGTCTACGGCGCAACCTTGGGCGAGGCGAACGAACAGGTTCGGGCGGTCCGCAAACGGATCGCCGCCTTCACGGCAGCGGAAGGCCGCGCGCCAAAAATCCTGATCGCCAAGGTCGGCCAGGACGGGCACGACCGCGGGCAAAAAGTGATCGCTTCGGCCTTCGCGGACCTCGGCTTCGAGGTGGTCATCGGCCCCTTGTTCGCCACACCAGCCGAAGTGGCGCGCCACGCCGCCGACGAAAACGTCCACATCGCCGGCATTTCCTCGCTCGCTGCCGGGCATCTCACATTGGTGCCCGAGTTGCAGGCCGAACTTGCCAGGCTCGTGCGCTCCGATATCATGATCGTCGCCGGCGGCGTCATTCCGCAGGCGGACTACCCCGCACTCGAAGCTGCCGGCGCCAAGGCCGTGTTCGGTCCCGGCACCGTGATTTCCGAAGCCGCCGCCGACCTCCTTGGCCGTCTCAATGCCGCGCGCGGGCGTGGCGCCTACCCGAAAAACAGGTGATCATGTCGCAAGCTTGGCTCACCATCATCGGCCTGACGCTGGATTTCCTCGGCGTGCTGCTGTTTTCGCGCGAATGGTGGACGGCGCTGACCGCCGAGCGCACCGAAGCCGAAATCGAAGCGCGCAAATCCATGTTCAAGCCCAATCCCATGATGCCGGGCAACACCAGCCCCAATCAGGCCGTGTTCGATTGGATGCGCGAGCGGCAGGAGGCGACCCAGCGCCAGTACCGCACCGTGCAAGCGCGTACGGCGCGCTGGCATTTTTACCTGATCGCGTTGATCCTGGTCGGCGTCGGATTTCTGTTCCAGCTGGCGGGGGCCGTCCCCGGCTGTTGCTCATTTGTCGGCATCCAGCCCACCGGTTGAGATCATGTCCCGCCCCCCCCTCCGTGTCCTGATCACCGGTTTCGGCCCCTTCCCCGGCATCATCGAGAACGCCAGCGCGGCGTTTGCGCCGCTGCTCGCTTTTCACGCCCGCGAACTGACGCCGCAGATTCGAACCGCCTGCGCCATTCTGCCCACGCAATGGCGTGCCGCGCCGCGCCTGTTGCGCCAGCTGCTGGATGAGGTGCAGCCGCATCTGTGTCTGCACTTCGGCGTGCAGGGCGGCGCGACCGGGCTGGTGCTGGAAACCATCGCCCACAACAAGGCCGCCGAGCGCGCTGACGCCGCAGGCCTGCTGCCGCAGAGCGCCACTCTGGAGGCGGGCGCGCCTTCCTTGCTGGTGTCCCCAACCGGGCCCTTGCACTTGCTGGCCCGCGCAACGCAGCTGGGTCTGCCGGTCGCGCCCTCGGTCAATGCCGGCGACTATCTGTGTAACGCGCTGTTCTTTCATTCGCTCCTGGCGGCACGGCGCATGGCGCAGCCCCGACTGGTGGGTTTTCTGCATTTGCCGGTGCGGGTCGGCGGGGCAGGGCTGGCCGAGGACGATGACCTGAATACCCACAACCTGCCGCTGCAACCGGCGCTGGCCGTCGCCACCTCCGTGCTGGCCGCCATGGCCGAACACTTTTCCTCCGGAGTGACGCAAGTTGGCACAAGCCTTGCTGCAGCAGAGTAGCACGTCCCAGAACCGGACGGCTTTCGCGCCCAAGGCTTCCATCGCATGGCCACCGACCGCCGACGTTTGTTGCAAAGCGCCGTTGCCCTGCTGGCAGGATCGGCCATCGCAATCACGCAGCCCGCGCGCGCCAGAACGAAACAGGCGGTCGCGCACGGTGCCGATAACGCCAACGCAGGCCTCGACCCCGACAGCAAGACCGACCAGACCGCCGCCCTGCAGGCCGCAATCGAACGGTCTGCCGCGAGCGGCCGCTTGCTGCAGTTGCCGGCGGGCCAGTTCTTCACCAAGACCCTGGGGCTGCCATCCGGCGCCCACATAGTCGGGGTGCCAGGCGCGACACGCCTCACCTTCATCGGCGAGGGCGCCTTTTTGATCGCCAGCCACGCCGAGGGCTTGTGGCTGGAAAATCTCATCATCGATGGCGCGCTGGAACCGCTGGAGCCCGAGACGACCGATGGCCTGATCACGCTGGCCGACTGCCCCAACCTCACGCTGCGGGGCCTGCGGATCGAACGCAGCCTGATCAACGGCCTGTCGCTGCGGCGCTGCTCGGGGCGGGTGGACCAGTGCGACATCAGCCAATGCGGCGCGACGGGCCTGTTCAGCCTCGATGCGGCCGGCCTCGCCATCACCGGCAACGTTGTATCGGACATCGGCAACAACGGCATCCAGGTCTGGCGGTCCAGCATCGGCGACGACGGCGCCATGGTCTCGGGCAACCGGGTCTCGAAAATCGGCGCGCGCGCCGGCGGCAACGGCCAGAATGGCAACGGCATCAACGTCTTTCGCGCCGGCCGGGTTCAGGTCACGGACAATCACATCACGGACTGCGCCTTTTCGGCCATCCGCGCCAATTCAGCCTCGAACTGCCTGATTGGCGGCAACACGGCGTCGGGATTAGGCGAGGTCGCGATCTATTGCGAGTTCGCCTTCCAGGGCGCGGTGATCGCCAACAACATCGTCGATGGCGCTTCGGTGGGCATCTCTGTCACCAACTTCAACGAGGGCGGACGACTGGCTACCGTCAGCGGCAACCTGCTGCGCAATCTGCATCGCACATCGGCCAGCGGCGAGGATCAGGGCATCGGCATTTCGGTGGAGGCCGACACGGCGGTGACCGGCAATGTCATCGAGGCGGCCGAGCGCATCGGCATCCAGGCCGGCTGGGGCTCCTTTCGGCGCGACGTTTCGGTGACAGGAAACATCGTGCGCCAAGCGCCCATCGGCATCGCGCTGTCGTCCGATCCGGCTGGAGGCGCCGTGCTGGTGGCGCAAAACCTGATCAGCGGCGCCAGCGAAGGCGGCATACGGATGATGGACCACCACACAGCGCTCGGAGCCGATTTGGCCCACGAAGCGGCGCCGGCCGGCACGAGGCTGGCGATCAGCGGCAACGTTTCGGTTTAGCGAGTGATGACCTCAGGTAGAGAGGCGTAACAAGGGGCGCACAGCAGTACGCCCGGGATTCTACAATCTCCTCCGGTACGTGTAGTCGCACGCCGGGCGCGCTGCTGCGCGCCAACTCAATGCGGCAGCGCGCGCGCCGTGCTGGGCTCCGTCACCGTATCCTTCAGCCGGCTGACCAACAGCTCCCCCGCCGCTTCCAGGATCGGGTAGGCGACCGAGGTCAGGTGGCTGTTGATGCGCTTCAGATCGCGCACGATATCGAGATGGATGCTGCTGGTCTCGATCGACTCCGGCCGACCGGCGCGCAACCGCGCGAAATGGCTGTTCGACGAATAGACTTCTGCCTCGCGCAACAGCGGCTTTTCGTTCAGCAGTTTGCGCGCCAGCCGCACATCCCTCAGCGTAAAGACGTTGAAGGCCAATTGCAGATTGTCCCGCACCTTGCCGTGAAACTGGCGCAGCTCGTCCAGTCCTTCGCGCGAAAACACCAGCTTGTGTTTGATCTTTTTGGCCGCCAGCTCCATCAGGTTGTTGTCGATGATGTCGCCGATGTGCTCGAGGTTGGTGATGAAGGTCAGGATCTCGACGAAGCGCGCACTGTCGTCGCTGGGCATGCCGGCGCCGGACACCTTCATCAGGTAGAGCTTGATCGCTTCGTGGCGGCGGTCGACAGCATCGTCGGCGCGCTCGATCTGTTTCATCAGGCGGGCGTCATCGCGTTCGAACACGGCGAGACTCTGGTCCAGCATGTGGGCGACCAGATCGCCAACCGCCAGCGTCTCGCGCGTCGCCGCCGCAAGCGCCTCGGTCGGGGATTCCAGCAAGCTGGCGTCGAGATAGCGCGGCTGGCTCTGGTCGTCTGTTGCGGCGACATCGGGAAATTGCCAGCGGCAGAGCTTGGCGATATAGGGCGTGAGCGGAAGGAAAAGCGCCGCCGTCAGAGTGTTGAAGGCGGCGTGGAAGAAGAGGACGGCGTGTCCGGCGGACAGCGCGTGCAGCGGGCCGAACAAGATGTTGGCGAACGGCAGCAGGGCGACCAGGCACAGGAACGCCGCCGCGCCGCGCATGATCAGATTGCCGAACATGACGCGCCGTCCGGGGATGGGCGCGGCCAGTTGGTCGACAAAGGGCGCGAGGCTGCCGCCGACATTGGCGCCCAGCACCAGGGCCAGCGAGAGGGGAAGCGTCACCACGCCGGACGCCGCCAGCGACATTACCAGGACAACAGTCGAGAGCGACGAATGGGCCAGCCAGGTTAGGCCTGCGCCGAGCAACAGCGCGAACAGCGGCTGTCCTTCCAGGAGCCCAATGATTGTCGCCAGTTGCGGCGACTGGCGCAGCACCGTCGAGGCAGAGCCGATGAGTTGCAGCGACAGCAACGTCAACCCGACGCCGATGCCGATGCGGGCGAGATTGCGCTTCTTCTCATCGCGCGTGCCGAGAAAACCGAACACGCCTAGCGCGATCAGCAGCGGCGGCAGCCAGGTCAGATGGATCGAGAAAATGAAGGCCGCGACCGAGGTGCCGACATCGGCGCCGAGCATAACGGCCAGCGACGTGGTCAGCGACATGATCTCGCGGGCAACGAGCGAAGAGACGATCAGGCCCGTCGCCGTGGAGCTTTGCAGCAGCACCGCGGCCACCAGCCCCGCCCCCGCCGCCATCAGGCGCGTCCGGCTGCTGAGCGCCACCAGATTGCGCAGCTGGCCGCTGAACGAGCGCGTGATGCCGGTGCGCACCATGCGCACGCCCCAGAGCAGCAACGCCACCCAGCCCGCCAAGGTCAGCATCAGTTCCCAGCTGCTCATAGTGCCGTGCCGCGCCTTCCGCCCGGAGCCAAATCAGGCGGGCAGTATAGCATCCCGGGTGATGGCCGGAGAATGGCGAATTGGAGAGTGGCTCGACGGGGACACGATGGTCATCTTCGGCCCGCCCGGAGCATCCGGCCGATCACAGGTTTCGAGCCGAAGATGAGCTTCGTGTCCCCGGTCTTGCGCGCACTGGGGACATGATGGTCATCTTCGGCCTGCCAATAGTGTCGGGTCGGTCACAGACCGAGAGCCGAAGATGAGCTTCGTGTCCCCGGTCTTTCCTGGCAGAGCGGGGACACGAAGCTCAGCTTCGTTGGACGATCCCGCCGCCACAGGCTGCCGAGCAGCGAAGATGACCATCATGTCCCCAATGCTACTCTATTCGGCCGGTCTTTGCCGATCAGGCTGGCTTCCTGCAGCAGCGCCTGCGCCAGCTGCTCGCGCGCCTGCTCAGCCTCGCGCTGGCGGTTCCACATACTGGCGTAGAGGCCGTTCTTGTCCATCAGCTGGGCGTGCGTCCCCTTTTCGGCGATCACGCCTTTTTCCAGCACGATGATCTCGTCGGCATGCACGATGGTCGAGAGGCGGTGCGCGATGACCAGCGAGGTCCGGCTCTTGGCGACCTTGTCCAGCGCGTCCTGGATTTCGCGCTCGGTGTGGCTGTCCAGCGCGCTGGTGGCCTCGTCCAGCATCAGAATCGGCGGGCCCTTCAGGATGGTGCGCGCGATGGCGACGCGTTGCTTCTCGCCGCCGGACAATTTCAAGCCGCGTTCGCCGACTTGCGTTTCAAAACCCTGCGGCAGCGTCGTGATGAAATCCTCGATCTGCGCCATGCGCGCGGCTTCCTTCACGTCCGCGTCCGTGGCTCCGGGGCGGCCGTAGCGGATGTTGTAGAGAATGGAATCGTTGAACAGCACGGTATCCTGCGGAACCACGCCGATGGCGGCGCGCACGGAGGCTTGCGTCACCTCGCGAATATCCTGGCCGTCGATCAGCACGCGCCCTGAAGCGACGTCGTAGAAACGGAACAGAATGCGCGACAGCGTCGATTTTCCCGCGCCCGAGGGGCCGACGATGGCGACCATTTTTCCCGGCGGCACCTCAAACGACACGTTCTTCAAGATGGGCCGGTCGGGATCGTAGTGGAATGACACGTTCTCGAAGGTGACGCGGCCTTGCGTGACCACCAGCGGCTTGGCGCCGGGCTTGTCTTTGATCTCTGGGTTCTTGTCGAGCAGCTCGAACATCGTTTCGAGATCGACCATGCCTTGCTTGATCTCGCGGTAGACCATGCCCATGAAATTCAACGGCACATAGAGCTGCGTCAGCAGCCCGTTGATGAGCACGAAGTCGCCCAGCGTCTGCGTGCCCGCAACAATGGCGCGCGCCGACAGGATCATGCTGATGGTCAGCCCGACGGTGAAAATGATGGCCTGGCCGACGTTGAGCACGGCGAGCGAATAGGTGGTGCGGACGTAGGCCTTCTCGTAGCGCTGCATCGAGCTGTCGTAGCGCTTGGCCTCCATGGCCTCGTTGCCGAAGTACTTCACCGTTTCGTAGTTAAGCAGGCTGTCGACGGATTTGGAGTTGGCGTCGCGGTCGCTCTCGTTCATCTCGCGGCGGATGCCGATGCGCCACTCGCTGGCCTTCACGGTATAGGCGAGATAGGCGACCACCATGACGAGAACGAGCAGCACATAGCTGGGGCCGAAGCCGCTCCAGAGAATCCATGAGATCAGCAGCAGCTCCAGAGCGGTCGGCAGCGTGGTCATGATGCCGAGGCGGATGATGGTATCGACGGCGCCGTTGCCCTTCTCGACGATGCGCGAGATGGCGCCGGTGCGGCGCTCCAGATGGAAGCGCAGCGAGAGCTCGTGCAGATGGCGGAAAGTGCGGGTCGTCAACTGGCGGACGGCGTTGGCGGCGACCTTGGTGAACAGCAGGTCGCGCAGCTGGTTCAGCAGCATCATCATGACGCGCGCGCCGCCGTAGGCGAGGATGAGCATGGCCGGCACGATGGCGGCGCCCAGGGCCAGGCGGGCTTCCGGCGTGGGGGCGGCGACGGCGCTCGCGAGCCAGTCCGTCGCGCCCTTGTAGGCGTAGGGCATGGCGACGGTGACGAGCTTGGCGGCAACCAGGGCCAGGCACCCCAGCGCCACCTGGACGCGCAGATCGAAACGGTCCTTGGGCCACATATAGGGCATCAGGTCCTTCAGCACCGTCACCAGTTCGGGCGCGGCCCTCTTGGTGGCGGCGGCGGCCGGGCTGACAGTCGGTGCGGCGATGGACATGACGGGGTTCCGTGAAACGAACGAGGCCGCCCGTAGCTGGGCAGCCTCGCTGGAAAGTGCGGGCTTACAAGCCCGGTGATAGGACGATTGCCGGGCCGCCGCCAGCCTTCACGCTGTCAAGCTGGCCAGATGGCTGCCGCCGCCTTACCTACCATCGGTCGTCGTCATCGCGGTCGCTCCACGCGTGCGGAGCGTGCCGGGCCGCGGGCCGGTGGCAGCGCCGCGCCGCGACTTTGCGCGGGTGCACCGTCGCCTTGCGGGCCTGGCCGTGACGCGGCTGCGCATGACGGGCGCGGCGGGGTTGCGAGACGTGGCCGACCGAACTGCGGACCAGACCATCGGGCACCCGCACGTGCACGATGCTGGCGCCGAGGTGCAAGGTCACCACCACTGAATGCGGGCGCTTGGCGATGGCGCGGGCGACCAGACGCCGAACCGGCGTGCTGCGCAGTTGAGCCACGCGGCGCGGGGCGACCACGGCAGGTTTTGCAACCGCTGCGGCAGGCGCTTCAGCGACTACGGGTGCGGCTGGGGCCGTCTTGTCCATCTGATCGGGCGGCACGATCTTGATGACGTCCGGAGTGGCAGTCGTCGCCGCAGCCACGTCGGTCTTGGGCGGCTCGGCTGGCGCTGTCGCCATCTTGGCGAGTGGCACGATGGTGCTCTCGCCGCCAGCCACCGTCGCGGCCTGGCGGGCGAACATGAAGATGGCCGAATGGGTCACTTTGCCATCGTCGGCCAGCAGATCGGCGCGGGCCTGATGGTCGCCCAACGGCAGCGGATGCGTCACATCCAGCAGCCAATGGCCGTTTTGCGCCACCTCGGAGGCTCCAACCTGCTTGTCGTCCAGGAACAGTTGCAACTTGCGGCCTGCCAGCCCGCGCCCCGACAGAGTGATGACGCCGCTCTCGTCCGTTCCCGGAACGAAACTGACGCCCGATAACACCAAGTCAGAGGCCGCCTCCGCGACCGACACCGGAGGCTCACCCGACGCTGGAGCGGCCGGAGTGCCCGCAACGTCGGCCGGCGCTGCGCCCGGGGTTGGCTCGTCTGGCGCCTTGGCCGTGTCGCCGGGTTGCGGCTCCGATCCGGTCAGCGACTTCATGAGGTCGTTGAAGCGCTGATTGAGCTGGTCCGCGACCGAGCCGGCCTTGTCCTTGTCGCCGCCTGCTGGCGCCGGTTCGGTTGATGGAGCCGTCGCCTGGGCCACGACAGTGGCATCTGGTGCAGGCTCGTTTTGCGCCACATCGGGCGCCGCCGACGTCGGGGTGCCGGCCACTGGCGCGCTCAGGGCCGGCGTCGCGGGTTCCGGTTCAGGCGCGGCGACATCTTTTGGGGTCGACATTGCTGCGACAACAACGGGAGCTGGCGCAGTCGGCGGCGTCACAGCGGCCACCTCGACGTTCGCCGCCTGGATGGGCGGCTGAGGTTGCGTCCCGGTCAAGGAGTTGAACCAATTCGTCAGCGACAGGCCGGCAATCTGAATTGCTCCCACATCTGTCGGATAGGCGCCGTCGGGAATTGGCGAGGGAACCGCGTCCAAGCGCTGCGCCACTTGAGCGGCGACGACCCTGAGCCGGGTGGGATCATCTGCGCCGAATGCCGCGGTGCTTGGGATGTTGGCTCCCACAGCGATAACGCCTTTAGCCGTCGCATTCGCCGTGGCGTGCAGCTTTGCAGCCGCCGACTGCAGCGCATCGAGCGGCGCGCCGACCATTGGATCGGGAACGGCGCGCAGCGTATCGGCCGCGGCTTGCGCGATCTGTTGCGACTCCATCGGCCCAACGTATCCCGCCTGCCGCACCAGAAAACCGGCGACGGAAAATCCAGCGATGATGGCGCAAATTGGCAGCAGCACTCCGTATCGAAGCATGATGCGGTGGCCTCCTTCATTCTTCTGTAGCGTCAATGAAATCCCGAATGCGGACCGACGTGTGGCCTTTTCTTGACCAAGCTTAACGTCGGGCCGCGCACGGATGGTTTGAAAGTCCTCGTGTTGCTCATGCGACAATTACGTCGCATTGTCGAGACCAACGGCGATTCGCTTTCCGATGGAGCTGCTTAGCATGACTCAACGTGACAACAGCAAGCCCAAGGGGCCGGCGATCTGCGTCTATTGCGGCGCCTCGTCGGGTTCTGACCCGGTGTTTTTGGCAAGCGCCCGCAGCCTTGGCGCTGACATGGCCAAGGCGGGCGTCGATCTGGTCTATGGCGCCGGCGGCATCGGCCTGATGGGCGAAGTGGCGCGGGCCGTGCTGGCCGGCGGCGGCCATGTGACGGGGGTCATCCCAGATTTCCTGAAGGCGCGCGAAGTGCACTTGAGGGAAATCCAAGAGGTCATCGTCACCAAGGACATGCACGAGCGCAAAATGCTGATGTTCGAGCGCGCTGACGCCTTCGTGGCGCTGCCCGGCGGCATCGGCACGTTGGAAGAACTGATCGAACAACTGACCTGGGCGCAACTGGGCCAACACCGCAAGCCCGTGGTGATCGCCAATGTGGCCGGCTTCTGGGACCCGCTGCTGGCGCTCCTGGCGCACATGCACACGACCGGCTTCCTCAACAAACCCTTCATGCCGGGCGCCGCCGAAGCGCGCTACCACGTCGTGCCACGCATCGAAGACGTTATTCCCCAGACCCTGACGCTGTTGCGCAGCGGTGCGGCCGGCGTCGCCGATGGCGATATTACGCACCGGTTCTGATCGTGATTGCGCCCAAATTGGCGTCCATGTTCACCTTTGCGGGGGAATGTCCGGGTCGCGGGACCGGGGGATTGGTATTGGCAATTGGCTGCCAAACCTGACGGGGACCCTAGCGGTATGACGACGTCCGCAATCACAATCGACCACCGCAACGAGCGGTTGCAACAGAACCGCAATCTCATCGACACGGTCGTTCTGGTCGCCAGCATGACCGTGCTGACGGCGGCCGCCGCGTATTTGATCCTGGGCTGGCCGGGGCTGCTGGCGGCGGTACTTGGCGTCGGCCTGTTGGCCTTCGCGGCGCCGAGCATTCCGCCCCGTTATGTCATGCGGCTGTATCGCGCCAAGCCCATGGACCGGCGCAATGGCCGCGAGTTCTATGTCATTCTGAATGAACTGGCGGCCCGTGCGGGCATGCGCAGCTTGCCCAGCCTGTATGTCGTGCCAAGCCTGACGCTGAACGCCTTTTCGGTCGGCGCGCCAGACTCCGCGGCGATCGCCGTTACCGAGGGCCTGCTGCGCAAACTCAGCCTGCGCCAGATGGCCGGCGTGCTGGCCCATGAACTCAGTCATGTGCGCAACAATGATCTGCGCCTGATGGCGTTGGCGGATGGCATCACCCGGGTCATGCAGGTCTTGTCGTGGCTCGGGCTGGCGCTGATCGTGTCCTACATTCCGCAATATTTTGCCGGCAGCACGCGCATTCCCTGGCTGGGCGCCATTCTGCTCTACCTCGGCCCGACTCTCAGCACCTTGCTGCAACTGTCATTGTCCCGCACCCGCGAATTCGATGCCGACATCGATGCGGTGGGCCTGACTGGCGATCCCGAAGGACTGGCGCTGGCGCTCGCCGAGATTGAGCGATACCAGGGCAGCGTGCTGGAGGACTTGGTGTTTCCCAACAACCGCCGCGCGCCAGAACCCTCGCTGTTGCGCACCCATCCCGCCAACGCGGAGCGCCTGGCGCGCTTGGACTCGATCCGGTTTCCGACTGGCGAAAGTCCGCTTGCGCTCGGCGCCGAGCCGCCCCGCGTTTCGCTGGTCGGCATGGCGCCGTCGCAGATGCGCCCTCGCTACCGTTTCCCTGGCCTGTGGTTTTGACAAGCCGTTCACCAAACATAATCATGCCCGGCATACGCCAAGCCCCGGAATCGTCACAAAATTTCGCTTGAACCAGGATTGGGGCAAGCGCGATGGCGCGGGCACGCCGAGAGTGAGTTGCGGGGTCTGGAGATCATGATGCGAAGGTTGATGGCTCAGTTGGGTCCGATCGCTGGCGCGCTGGCCGTGGGCCTGATGGCGATTTCGTCGGCTGGCGCCGCCGAGCCGGGCGGGCCCGACCGCCTGCCGAACCAGCAGGAAGTGTTCCAGATCAAGTTCAATCAGGCGCTGAGCGGCGCTATCGACGGCGGCGGCGCCTCTGCCAAAAGCGTCACGGACGTCGAGCGCGTGGCGCTGAAGGAGTTCTATGCCGACCGGAATGGAAAACCGTTCTGGATCGTGGACGGCAAACTCACCAAATCGGCCGAAAGCGTCATCGCCACTATCGGCTCGGCGGGCGACTACGCCCTCAACCCGGCCGACTATCGTTTGCCCGCCGCCTCGATTGGCAGCGAGCCGACGCCCGACCAGCTCGCCCAGACTGAGGTCAAGCTCAGCATCGCCAGCCTCGACTATGCCCACGACGCCCATGTCGGCCGCGTCCTGCCCGAGCAGGTCAGCAACATCATTGATCGCGGCTCGACCCCGCCCAGTCCCAAATCGGTGTTGACCGAACTTGCGAAATCTACCGATGCTGGCGCGTCGCTGCTCACCTATCATCCCAAACATCCGCAGTTCGAAAAGCTGCGCAAAATCTATCTCGCGCTGAAGGGTGGCAAGGCGCCTGAGCCGGCAATGGTTGCCGAACCGGCGGTTGACGATTCGACCGCATCCATCGACAAGACGGCGGTCATCATCCCGCGCGGCCCGGCTCTTCAGCCAGGCGACCGTCACCCCCAAATCGCCATGTTGCGTGAACGATTGGGAGCCGCACTGCCCTCCGACGCCAGCGCAGAAGATCAAACATCCTACGACGACGTCTTAGCCGTTGCGGTGCGACGCTTCCAGGTCAGCCATAACTTGCCGGACGATGGCGTCATCACGCGTGACGTTCGCAAGGCGCTAAACCGGACAGTGAAGCGCAAGACGACCATCGCCAAGCTCGACGTCGCCGCCCCGAAGGCGGAAGCGGCCTCGGCCGCGCTCGACCGCGTCACTGTGAACCTGCAGCGCTGGCGCTGGATGCGCGAAGACATGGGTCAGTTCTACATTCTCGACAACGTGCCCGAGTTCCTGACCCGCGTGGTCGAGGACGGCAAGATCATCTTTACCGAGAAGATCGTCACCGGCAAGACCGATACCCCGACCCCGTCGTTCTCACAGGACATGCAGTTCATCGAGTTCAATCCGGTCTGGAATGTGCCGAATTCGATCAAGACCGGCGAAATACTGCCGAAACTGCAACGCGGCAGCGATGTCATGGAGGCGCAGAACCTGCGCGCCTTCTACAAGGGCCAGCCGGTGGACGTGTACAACGTCGATTGGTCGAGCACGGACATCAAGACCTTCGACTTCCAACAGCCGCCGGGCGGGGGGAACGTGCTTGGCGTCGTCAAGTTCATGTTCCCGAACCGCCACGACGTGTACATGCACGATACGCCGTCCAAGACGCTGTTCGACAAAACCGTGCGCACCTTCAGCCACGGATGTATGCGCGTGCACAATCCACAGGAGTTCGCCAGGATTCTCCTGGAGCATGATCAGGGCTGGGGTCAGTCCGACATTGAGCGCGCGGTGGCCGGAGGCAACCAGCAGGTGCGGTTGCAAAAGCCGATCCCGGTGCATGTCGCCTATTTCACCGCCTGGGTGCAGGACGACGGCAGCCTCTCCACCTTCGGCGACTGGTACGGCCACGACCGCCGCCTGGCGCTGGCGCTGAACGGCAAGATGGACCTGCTGGCCCAGGAAGTCGAAATCGCCAACCGCAAGCCCAAGGCCGCTCCCGATCCAGGATTGCAGGACAGCGCGCCGAATTTCCTGCAGCAGCTGTTTGGCGGCGGGAATTGACGGATTATGGCGGTGACTGACGAATTGGCGTAGGGGCGACCCGTCGGTCGTCCTCGGGCAGCATACCGTGCCGTGAGAGGCGACCCACGGGTCGCCACTACGGCCGCCGCCACTACAGCCTCACGCCTTCGCGCCGGCCTGGAACAGCTTGTAATTGATGCTGTCCAGCAGCGCCTCAAAACTGGCGTCGACGATGTTGGGTGACACGCCGACGGTGAACCACCGGGTTCCGACGGCTTTGTCGTGGCTTTCGATCAAGACGCGCGTGACGGCCTCCGTGCCGCCGGTAAGGATCCGGACCTTGTAGTCGACCAGTTCCACGTCCTTGATCAGATCCTGGAAGCGCCCCAAGTCTTTGCGCAGCGCCTTGTCGAGCGCGTTTACCGGGCCATTGCCGTCGGCGATCGACCACAGCGGTTCGCGGTCGCCGTTGATGTAGACTTTTACCTGCGCCTCGGCGACCGTCACTTTCACGCCCTGGGCGTTGAAGCGCCGCTCCACCATGACGCGGAAACTGTCGACCGTGAAGTATTGCGGCACTTCTCCGAGCGCACGGCGCGCAAGCAGTTCGAACGAAGCTTCCGCGCCCTCGTAAGCGTAGCCCACGGCTTCGCGGGTCTTCACCTCGTCGAGCAACTGTCCAACGCGCGGATCGTCCTTGGCCAGACGAACGCCGATGCGCTCCAGCTCGTAGAGAATGTTGGAACGGCCTGCCTGCTCGGACACCAGCACGCGGCGCCGGTTGCCGACGCTTTCAGGCGACACGTGCTCGTAAGTCTCGGGATCCTTGATAATCGCCGACGCGTGGATGCCTGCCTTGGTCGCAAAGGCACTCTCGCCCACATACGGCGCCTGCCGTGCCGGCGCACGGTTCAGCACTTCATCCAGCAGCCGCGAGGCATGGGTGATGCGCGCCAGCCGGTCCGCCGTGATGCCCGTCTCGAAGGCCTTGTACAGGTCGGGCTTCAGCAGCAACGTCGGGATGATCGAGGTGAGATTGGCATTGCCACAGCGTTCGCCCAGACCGTTCAGCGCGCCCTGCACCTGCCGGCAGCCGGCACGGATTGCGGCCAGCGTATTAGCGACGGCGTTGTCGGTGTCGTTGTGGGTGTGAATGCCGAGTTGTTCGCCTGGCACGACCTTGGCCACGGCCGTGACGATTTCCGTCACTTCGTGAGGCAGCGTGCCGCCGTTGGTGTCGCAGAGCACGATCCATCGCGCGCCCGCCTTGTGAGCCGTTTTTGCGACGGCGAGGGCATAATCCGAATTGGCCTTGTAGCCATCGAAGAAGTGCTCGCAGTCAATCATGGCCTCGCGCTTGGACGCGATAATGGCTTTCACGCTGTCGCTGATGCACTCGAGGTTTTCCTCGTTGGTGCAGCCCAGCGCGACGCGGACGTGAAAATCCCAGGCTTTGGCGACCAAGCAAATCGCGTCGGCCTTGGCTTGCAGGACGCCTTGGAGGCCGGCATCGTTGGCGACCGAGCGGCCTGCCCGCTTGGTCATGCCGAAGGCGACGCTTTTGGCATGCGCGTAGCCGGCGGGGGCGGCGAAAAACTCCGTGTCGGTCTTGTTGGCGCCGGGATAGCCGCCTTCGACGTAGTCGAGGCCAAGCTCGTCCAGCGTCGCCGCAATGCGCCGCTTGTCCTCCAGCGAGAAGTCGACGCCCTGGGTCTGGGCGCCGTCACGCAAGGTGGTGTCGAAGAGATAGAGGCGGGAGCGGGTCATTTGGCGGCTTCCGGTACGGCAGTTTTGACGGAACTTAGAAAATCGGACGCCCCAGCAACGATTGCATCGATGTCGCTCAAATCAATCTCACTGAACTCATAGTCCGCCTCAATTCGCAGCCGAAAGGTATTTTTCAAGAACCTGCCGTGATTGCGGTCCATACCCTTGTCCAGTACAACGAACTTGGAAAAGCGCCTCAGAACCTCTGAGTGGCTTTTTGTATTTCCCAGCACGGGCTCCACGGCAATAAGACTGGCGCGCGCCGCATAGAACATCGCGTAATATGCGCGGTTGACTGCGCCGCGTTCGTCGCCATCCGCCAAAAGCACAAATGCGGATTGAGATGCTCGCTCGGCCATCATCCAGATCATGAGTGGGCCATGTCCATCAATGATTCGGCGGTAGCCTTCATTGAACGGAGCGACATCTCGTCGGGCGCACCGGCCGGATTATCCCATAAGGATTTTGAGACCGCCCAAGCCAATGCGAACAGGTCCGTCTCGACCATAACGTCATACGTCAAATCAGACAGCAGGTCTTCTTCTTCACGAACTCGCCACGTTCCGTCCGCGAGGACTACGACGATGTCTTCATCGGGTCGCTCGTGGGTATCGTAGGGCATTGCCGAGTCAACGCGATAGATGCCGATCAACCGATTACCATAGTGATCTTCGATCTTTCGCGCTAGCGCGCGCAATCCGGCCCTGTTCTTTTTCGATGTCATCGCTTTACCTCCCAGGTCGTCTCGACCGCTCCGGTGATGCGGTCTTTGGCGTCCTTCAGCGTCACGCCCAAGGCGTCGATCTCTGCGCGGATACGGTCGGCGTCCTTGTAGTCTTTGGTCTTGCGGGCGGCGTTGCGGGCCGCGATCAGCGACTCAACCTTACCCGCGTCGACCGACCTCGCCTCAGCGCCGACATTCAGCTCGGCCACCGTCTCGTTGTCATAGAGCCCCAGGAACTGCAGCGTCGCCTTCAGCTGCCCGGCCCGGTCGGAATTGCGGCGCGCCGACTTCGCCAGTCCGTGGATGATCGACAGTACGCTCGGCGTATTGAGATCGTCCGTCAGCGCCGCCACCACGTCCTCGTGTGGTTCGCCCTCTGCGGCCACGCCGTGCAGCAGCCCCGCCAGATCGAACAGCGTTTCGCGCGCCTGCACCAGCCGGTCGACGGTCCAGTCGATGGGCTGGCGGTAGTGCGTGCCGAGCATGGCCAGACGCAGCACGCGGCCATGCCACTGCTGTCGGCCAAAATCCTTGGTCGCTAACAGCTGGTTGATGGTGATGAAGTTGCCGAGCGATTTCGACATCTTCTCGCCCTCAACTTGCAGAAAACCGTTGTGCATCCATACGTTGGCCATCACTGGCGTGCCGTGAGCGCAGCAACTCTGGGCGATCTCGTTCTGGTGGTGCGGAAACACCAGGTCGATGCCGCCGCCGTGGATGTCAAATACCGGGCCAAGGTGCTTCCAGGCCATGGCCGAGCACTCGATATGCCATCCCGGCCGGCCCGGCGCCGTCACGCCTTTCGGAGAGGGCCAAGACGGCTCGCCCGCCTTGGAGGGCTTCCAGAGCACAAAGTCCATCGGCCCCTTCTTATAGGGTGCCACATCCACCCGCGCTCCGGCCTCCATCTCCTCCAAGTCGCGGTTGGCGAACGTTCCGTAGTCCGGCATGGAGGCGACGTCGAACAGCACGTGCTCCTCGCCGATATAGGCGTGGCCGCGCGCGATCAGCGTCTCAATGAGCTGCACCATTTCGCCGATGTGCTCGGTGGCACGCGGTTCGACGGTTGGGGTAAGAACGCCCAAGGCCCTGATGTCGTTATGAAATTGCGTCGTCGTGCGTTCCGTGACGACGCCGATCAGCACGCCTTCGTCCGCCGCCTTGGCGTTGATTTTGTCATCCACGTCCGTGATGTTGCGGGCATAGGTGACATGCGCCTCGCCATAAAGTTGGCGCAGCAGCCGGAACAGCACATCGAACACGATGATCGGGCGCGCATTGCCGATATGCGCATAGTCCCAGACCGTCGGCCCGCACACATACAGGCGCACATCAGCCGGATCGATAGGAGCGAACGGCTCCTTTTTGCGGGTCAGCGTGTTGTAAAGCGTCAAGGCAGGCGTCGGCACGGGAAATGTCCTTGTGGTGCGGGCGAGGGGTTGGGTTGCCGTCCCTCTTTGGGCGAAAATCCGGGGCCGCGCCAGTCGAAACAGCGGCAGGATGAACATGTTGTATGCGCCAATCCAAGAGGCGACTCGGTTCGTAGACTCTCCATGGGGAAGCCAAAGGGTCGAATTGCCGCCTCTGCATGGCTTTTATGCCGCCTTGGAGGGCCTCCGACGGCGTAAAGGTGCTAGTGACGCCCAACCGACTTCGCACAAGGACACACTCGCCTTATGGCGCTCCAACGCTTCGACCCCGCGTCCACGGCTCTGCTGCTGATCGACCTGCAGAACGACGCGCTGCATCCCGACGGCGCCTATCGCCGCGCCGGACTGGGCGCCGAGACGCTCGCTCCCGTGCCCGCCCGCATCCGCCCGGTGGTGCAAGCCCTGAAACGGCGCGGCGGCTGGATCGTGGCCACGCACTTCACAATTTTGGCCGGAAAACAGGCCCGCCCGATCGTGACCGACCACACGCGCCAGTTGCGGCCGTTCCTCAAACAGGGCGATTTTCTCAAAGGGAGCTGGGGTCACGACCTGATCGAGGCGCTCGCCGATGTGGATCTGGACATCGACAAATTCATGCCCTCCGCCTTCGAGATGTCGCCGCTGGAATGGGCCTTGCGGCGCATCAAGGTGGATACCCTGCTGCTGGCCGGCGTCACCAGCCCGGTAAGCGTGGCCGCCACCTTGCGGGACGCTCTGTTGCGCGATTTCCGCGTCATCGTGCTGGAAGATGGCGTGGCCGCTCTCGACGCCAGACAAAACGCCTCGGCGCTGGCCGAGATGGCCGCGGCGACCCTGGTGCGCAGTTGCGCCGACACCATCGCGCTCATCGGCTAGGATTTTGGCGCGACCCTCCCCGGCCGCAGCACAGCTCAAAATCCGCTCGAAATACTGCGCTAAAAACAGTGTAATTTTCGGTGATTTGAACAAATCCAAGCGCTTTCCAGCGGAACCTGACAAAATCCCCCATCGCCGCACCGCGAGCCACACGAAGCACCAAATTTACACTTAGACGCTAACGGCTTGACCCTTGTCCCGCCCAAGACCCGGAGCCCCCGTCCCGTGATCACTCGCCGCCGTTTTTTGCAGGTCGCCTCCGGCGCCCTCGTCAGCACGGTTGCGCTCGGCGGCTACGCCATGGGCGTCGAGCCGATGCTGCGCCTCAACGTGACGCGCTATCGCCTCACCCCCGCCGGCTGGCCGCCCGGCCTCAAGCTCACCCTGGCCGCGCTGGCCGACGTTCACGCCGTTGTGCCCGGCATGTCGGTCGAGCGCATTCGCCAGATCTGCGCCGCCGCCAACGCCCTCAATCCCGACCTCACCCTGCTCTTGGGCGACTACACGCGTGGTCGAAAACAGGGCTGGACGGTGCCGAGCGCCGCCTGGGCCAAGGCGCTGGGCACACTCAGGGCGCCGCTCGGCGTGCACGCGGTTCTTGGCAATCACGACTGGTGGGACGATTTTGGCGTGCAGCAGAAGGGCGAGGGCATGCCGGTCTCCTACCGCGCCTTGTCCGATAACGGATTGTCCGTCTACCACAATCGCTCCATCCGCCTGACCAAGGACGGCCGCCCGTTCTGGCTTGCGGGCCTCGGCGACCAGCTCGCCATGCTGCCGGCGCGCCGCAAAGGCATCGTGAAATGGGCGCATCTGGATGATCTCCCCGCCACGCTGGCTCAGGTCACGGACGATGCGCCCGTGATCCTGATGGCGCACGAACCCGACATCTTCCCGTCAGTCCCCGCGCGCGTAAACCTGACGCTCTCGGGCCACACCCACGGCGGCCAGGTGCGGGTCATGGGCTACTCCCCCGTGGTGCCGAGCAAATACGGCAACCGCTACGCCTACGGACATATCCGCGAGGACGGCCGCGACCTGATCGTCTCGGGCGGCCTCGGCTGCTCGATGATCCCGGTGCGCCTGGGCGTGCCGCCGGAAATCCTGCTGATCGAACTGGGCGGCGACGCGAGCGGGACGACGTGAGCGCTGCGCCTGATCCCCTAAACTCCGCGCCTGCCCCCTGGCCCGACCTCGCTGGCCGCATCGACGGCCCCCGCCACGTCCTGCCCATCCGCGTCTACTACGAAGACACCGATTTTTCCGGCCTCGCCTACCACGCCAGCTATCTGCGCTGGTGCGAGCGCGGCCGCTCCGACTGGTTGCGGCTGTTGGGTGTGCACCACAACAAGCTTGTGGCGGCGCCTGATCCCGCCGCCTTCGTTGTCCGCAAATTGTGCATCGATTACCTGAAGCCGGCCCGTATCGATGAGGTGCTGGAGGTGGTGTCGCGTTGCGCCGGGCTCACGTCAGCGACGCTGACGCTGGGGCAGCAGGTGTTGCGGGACGGCGTGCTGCTGGCCGAGGTTGAGGTGCTGGTGGTGCTGGTGAACGCCGCCGGCCGGCCGCTGCGGCTGCCGGCGGTGGTGCGGGGGGCGTTTGGGGGGGAGGGGTAGCGGGAGATGGCCGTTGTCGGGCGTGATGCGGACAATTCAAGTCCCTGCGGGAGTCAGCAAGGGTCGTCGCGAATGACCCGAAGCGGACATTGATGCCGAAATCATTCAGTCGGACTCTTGCTCAAAGCATCATCGGCCGCATACGATCATTCGCACCAACAGCGAGACGTCGGCCCCGAAGGGGCCGTAGACTGTAGCTGCGGGTGGAGCGCAGTAGAACGTAAACGTTGAACGTGGACAGTAGACGGATGTCTCCCTTTCTCCGGTAGAGCCCCGGAGGGGCGAAGGAGTTTCGATGCCCGGCACGTACTCGCAGCTGCTTCTGCATATCGTCACCTCGACGAAGGGCCGTTCACCCTGGATTTCGACGGAAATCGCAGAGCGCCTCTACCCGTATATTGGCGGAATTGTCAGAGCTGAAAAGGGCGTTCTCTACGAGATCGGCGGTGTCGAAGACCATGTGCACATGTATCTTCGTTGGCGACCCGACGGCAAGGTTTCGGACCTGATGCGCACGGTGAAGGCGGGATCGAGCCGGTGGATACACGAAAAGTTTCCCGAGCGTGCCGCATTCGCGTGGCAGGAGGGCTACAGCGTATTTTCGGTCAGCAAGTCCCAGGAGGACGCGCTGAAACGGTACATCAGGGGGCAGGCCGAGCATCACAAGACCGAAGACTTCAAGTCCGAACTCCTGCTCGCTCTGCGCGCGCACGGCATCGAGTTCAACGAGACATACGTCTTCGATTGATTGTGGACGAGTACGCCTAATTCTTCCGCCCCTCCGGGGCGGATACGACTGAAAATCGACTTTCCTCACGGGTTCCGCTGCGCTTAACCCGTGGCTACATTCCACGGCCCCTTCGGGGCCGAATGGCAGCTATTGGCCCATCGCGTCGGTTGGCCTTTGACAGGGCCGTCAACGCAACCAGTGCAGATGCAGAAATCGTGCCGCTGGTCCCGAACACTCACGCGCTCTCACCCGACGGCCTCAACTTGCGGCTTGGCTTGGCTTGGCATGCCGCCGCCGCGACCGCCGCTGCCCTGCAGCCTTGACGCCGCTTTGCTTCGCTCGCCCACCGCTCGCCCGATATTGGCAGACCTTAGCGATCTTACTGCCGTCGCGATAAGATTGGAAAGTTTGCTAAGATCGCCAAAAGTCCTTTTAACCGAACGAAGCCGCAACCCCCCTCGCCCCCTCCTCCGGACCTGACGGGCCGTGACGAGGCGCTGCAGCAGGTTCTCCATCCCCCGATACGAACAGTATACTGAACATTTCGTGGGTGGCCGCCAACGTGGCCATGCCGAAAACATGAACTCTTTCAATACCAAAAAGTACTCTTCCGATCCCCCGAATCAAGCCGCTACTGGGCCGCCAGCTGAGCATGGACCCGGCGGACGCCGCCCGGCGCGAGGCGCCATCCAGGAACGTTGTCAGACTCTCCGGACCATCGCGGTGTCCTGACAATATGCTCCCCTCAGCAATTTTTCCTTCCTCAAGCGCACCAACAGCCCTAACTTCCCGCGTCGCGGCTGCAGCACATCGCAACGTTGAGAGGGCTTCTATGAAGATCTTTCTGACCTACGCATCCGAGCAAAAGTATATCGCCGAACCCATCGCCCTGTCGCTGCGCAGCCGCGGCCACCACGTCTTTCTCGACAAGGACGATCTGCCGCCCGGCCGCAGCTATGATGAGCAGATCGAAACCGCCATCAAGGGCTCGGACTATCTGTTGTTCCTGGTCTCGCCCGAGAGCGTCACGCCGGGGCGCTACACCCTCACCGAGCTGGAATTCGCGCGCCACAAATGGCGTACGCCCGATGGCCATGTCCTGCCCATCATGGCCGTTCAGACGGCGATCAAGGCCGTGCCGGACTATCTCCGCGCGGTGACCATTCTTGAGCCGAAGGGCAACATCGCCGCCGAAGTGGCGTCGCAGATCACGGAAACCAACGAGATTTCGAACCGGCGCCTGTTCGGTTATCTGATCGCGGCCGCGATCCTGTCGGGACTGCTGTCGGTCGGTACCAACTGGCTGGGCAATGTGACGCTGGCCACGATTGGCCTGGGCGTGTTGACGACCGGGGACGACACGGGCGGCGCTCAGATCGGCCCGGGGCTCTGGTTCGGCTTGGCTATCTCGGCCGTCCTGTTCTTTCGGCTTCGTATCGGGTTGGCCAAGGCCCTGGTCGCCTTCATCGTCATTCAAATCGCCTGGCATTTGGCCTATCGAACCACGTTGACGAACATCAACGCCTTGCAACTGCAGGTGGGCGGTGCGCCCGACGCCAGCGGCAACCGGTGGCTGGTGACGCCGAGCGTTTTTCTGGGCGGACTGATCGGCGCATTCGGCACCTGGGCGGCGGCGGCGCTGGCGACCGTACGGCTGCGTTATTTGGAGAGCGCTGTTTTGACCACGGTGATCGGCGGCGTTGCGGCTGTTATGGTGCTGTTGCTGACTCAGGGCTACTTCTTTCAGGCCATCTATCTGATCTGGCAACCGCTGGTCGCCACCTCGTTGGCCTATGGCCTTTGGCGTTACCGGTAGGTTTCCCCGCCTTCCACTCGTCTTGACAATGACGATCCCCCCTCCCTTACTGCCGCCCTGGCCAGGGGGGACGTCATGGGAATGCAGGATCGGGTGCTGAGCAGCAAACCCTCGCCGTGGCGGGGCTGGGGACTGCCGGCGCGCGCGCTGGAGATCGAAGCGATCCACAAGGGGTCGATAGCCGAGGCAGCGGGCCTGAAACCCGGCTTGATCTATGTCGTCAAGCAAAACCGCAAATTGCCTGTGGATGTGGTCACGCTCGCCGCGCACTTCGTGGCCGGGACGACAAAATCCATCTTCATCGATCCCTTAGCTCGCACCAAGACGGTCGTTACGACCAAGGGGTTTCCATGGGGAATGGAGCTGAAAAAGCCTCGGCACACCTTGCTGGCGGCGGCCCGCCTGGGTCGCATCACGCCCGCCGACTTGGCCGAAGCGGTGCTTGACCCGTCTGACGAGGTCAGCAGTCAGATGCTGGCGGCGGCGCATCACGGCGTCATGCGGATTTCGCCGTTGTCGCCGTTCATGGCTATGGCGACGCGGCTCTTTGGCGGCAAGAAGCGCATGCACATTGCCCGCCAGCCGCAGTTCGCCGCTGCTGCGGCTGCGGCCGCAAAGCGCGGCGACGCCAAGGCGGCCCGGCATCTTATGCCGCCGCTGACCGAGGCGCTGTTGCACCAAATGGGCACGACCGTGGGAGCGCTCTGCCTGTTCTGCGAGACTGAAGTGGCGCGGGCCGAAGGCAAGCCAAGCCAAGACCGCGCCAATCTGCTTCGGCAGGCCAATCTCTTCTCGCCCTCGAACCAGCGCATCGCCAAAGCGCTAACGGCGGAGGGCGCGCCAACCGTCGTCGTAACGGAGGCGACGGTGGTGCGGCCGTTTGCGGTGCGTTACAATCTTGCCGCAGCCGATGTTTTTGACGGACCTGTCGACGCCCAGCGTTTGGCCGACAGCCGATCGGTCGATCTCACAAAATCGCTCGCCGGGCTTGGGGCTGGCCAGTTGGCCGCCGTGGTGATGCTGTCAAGCTACCGGACCAACGGTCCCTACGCCCAGCTGATGCTGACGCTCGGGCATCTCTATCCGGTTCTGGCTGACCGGATCGGTTTCGTGCACATTCTGTCGGGGTCGAGCGCGATCAAGAACGTCCAAGTCGTCACCAGATTTCGCTCCGGAGAACTCTACGCCAAGAAAAGAAAAGTTCCGCTGACGGTGCTGTTCGACGAGCATGAGTGGGTCTCGGACAAACTGGGCCTTCAGGTCTCGCCGGTACTGTTCCTGCTCGATAAGGAGGGGACGATTCTGTTCCAGGGCTGCGACGCGTCAGACGCTCCCTACTGGGAGGCTCTGGGGCGGCTGGACGCGGGTGTGCGCGCGTAGCCGGACGCGGCGCCCAACACTCGCCGCCTTTGTGCGGCATCTGCTCCGAACGACCTTTTCCCGCTGATCGGAGT
>JANMVX010000277.1:0-17735 GCA_031393505.1 Hyphomicrobiaceae bacterium
AACGGTTTGGGGGTTCACTTGTCGCGCCCTGGCGCACCACCCCTGGCCGTTTGCGGGCTACACAATACCCGCCCCTACAATCGACCACCCGTCAGCCCTCCATCGCCTCCAGCTCATCGATCAGCCGTTCGATCACGGACAGTCCCATGTGCCAGAACTCCGGTTTGCTGGCGTCCAGCCCGAACGGGGCCAGCAGCTCCTTATGGTGCTTGGTCCCGCCGGCCTGCAGCATGGCGAAATACTTATCCACAAAACCCTTGTCCGACTTCTCATACACAGCATACAAACTATTCACAAGACAGTCGCCGAAGGCATACGCATAAACGTAGAACGGCGAATGGATGAAGTGCGGAATGTAGGCCCAGAAGGTCTCGTAGCCGGGTTTCAAGTCCACCGCCGGCCCCAGGCTCTCGACCTGAACCTCCATCCACATTTTTCCCAGCGCATCCGAGGTCAGCTCGCCCTCGCGGCGCGCCAGATGCACTTTGCGCTCGAACGAATAGAACGCGATCTGGCGCACCACCGTATTGATCATGTCCTCCACTTTACTGGCGATCAGCGCCTTCTTCTCGCGCTTGTCCTTGGCGCCGGCCAGCAGCGCCTTGAACGTCAGCATCTCACCGAAGACCGACGCGGTCTCGGCCAGCGTCAGCGGGGTCGGCGCCATCAGCGGCCCCTGGGCATTCGCCAGCACTTGGTGCACGCCGTGGCCCAACTCGTGAGCCAGCGTCATGACGTCTCGCGCCTTGCCCTGGTAGTTCAACAACACGTAGGGATGCGCCGATGGCACGGTCGGATGCGCGAAGGCGCCGGATCGCTTGCCGGGGCGCACCGGCGCGTCAATCCAGTTCTTGTCGAAGAATTCCCCTGCAATATCGGCCATGCGCGGAGCGAACGACCGATACGCCCCCAGTACCGTCGAACGCGCCTCGTCCCACCCAATGGTGCGCTCCGGACGATCCGGCAGCGGAGCATTACGATCCCAGTGCGACAGCCGCTTCATGCCCATCCACTTCGCCTTCATGGCGTAGTAGCGATGCGCCGTAGCCGGATATTTCGTGCGCACCGCTTCGACCAGCGCGGCGACCACCTCGGGCTCCACGGCGTTGGAAAGATGGCGCGCGTCCGCTACGTCCTTGAAGCCGCGCCAGCGATCGGAAATCTCCTTGTCCTTGGCCAGCGTATTGGTCACCAGCGTGAACAGCCGCGCGTTCTCCTGCAGCACGCCGGCAATAGCTTCGGCGGCGGCGCGCCGCTTGGGCTCCAGCGGGCTTGACAGTAGGTTGAGCGTCGGCTCGAGCGG
The DNA here is from genome assembly GCA_031393505.1 of Hyphomicrobiaceae bacterium. Lineage (GTDB taxonomy): Bacteria > Pseudomonadota > Alphaproteobacteria > Rhizobiales > Hyphomicrobiaceae > JANYHF01. The sequence goes on from JANMVX010000277.1 coordinate 1,304, forward strand.
GAACTCCTCGCCATCGACCACGAAGGTCAGCCCGGTCATGGTCTCATCGAACAGCCGGTTGAACGCGCCGCGACCGGTCTGGTACTTTTCGTGGAACAGCTCTTCCAGTTTGTCGTCGAGCTGATACGGCTTTTCACGCCGCAGATCCTCGATCCAGGGGCGGTAGTGGTTGAGCGCGGGCTCGCCAGCCATCGCCTTTTCGATCACGGCGTCGTCGATGCGGTTCAGTTCCAGCGTGAAGAACAGAAGATCCGTACCGATATTGGTCAGCCGCTCCTGCATGTCGCCGAAGAATTTTGCGTTCACGGGATTTGCGGTGTCGCCGTAATACAGCAGGCCGGCGAAGGAGCCGATGCGGCCGAGCATGTCCTGCAGTTTCTCGTAGCTGCGGATGGTGGCGGCCAGACCTTTGGGATCGGTGGCGGCGAGTTCGGCCAGCTTGCCCTGGCAATGCGCCTTGAGACCGCGCGCGCCGGCGCTGCCCGCTTCCAGATCGCGCAGCAGCTCGGGCGACTCGGCGCCGGGATAAAGATCCGACAACTGCCATTCCGGCATCGCGCCCAATGGGCCGTCTACGGATTTTCCGGCCTCGGTGGCGGCGGCGAACGGGGTGGGGCTGCAAAGTGCCTTGGTCATCGCGGGGTCGATCCTTTGAACGGGCCAATATCCATCCCGCGAGGTAGCCCGCTTTCGCATCCCAATCAAGGCGAGGCGGACCGGCTCCCTCGGCGATTTTTCATAGTGCCGCCGAAAAAGGCTCATTGCGCAACGGCTTGTTTACCGTTACGCGCCAATATGATCCCAAGTTCGGTCGGTCGTTAACCGCCGGACAGGGGGCCAGTCGGCTCCGTACCCAGTGGTTTGGTAGCGTAGAGTTGAGTGGCCCATGGCACAGCGCGTTCTTGTAGTCGATGACGATCCGATCCAGCGCCGCATTCTCGAAGAAACGCTGAAGCGCTGCGGTTATGAGACCCGCTCGGTCGCCGGTGGCGAGCAGGCCCTGACGGTTCTCGAAGGCCCGGAAGCGGCTCAATTTTCCCTCGTACTGCTCGATATGGTCATGCCCGGCATGGATGGCATGGCGGTGCTCGAGCGCCTGCGCCGGCTGGCCGTGATGCCACCGGTGATCGTGCAATCGGCCCACGGATCGATCGACAGCGCCATCAACGCCATGCGGGCGGGCGCCGTCGACTACGTGATCAAGCCGGTGAGCCCCGAGCGGCTGGAAGTGTCCATCAAGAATGCGCTCAAGATCAAGGCCTTGGCCGTCGAGATTACGCGTATAAAGCGCAAGGCCGAGGGCACGCTGAGCTTTGGCGACCTGATCGCCCATGGCGAGGTGATGGCGCGCGTCATTAACCTCGGCAAGCGCGCGGCAGCCTCGAACATCCCGGTACTGATCGAAGGCGAAAGCGGCGTTGGCAAGGAGCTGATCGCGCGCGCCATTCAGGGCGAGAGCGAGCGCAAGGGCAAGCCGTTCGTGGTTGTGAACTGCGGCGCGATCCCGGAAAACCTGGTTGAGAGCATCCTGTTCGGGCACGAAAAAGGCTCGTTCACCGGCGCCACCGACAAGCGCATCGGCAAGTTCCAAGAGGCCGACGGCGGCACGCTGTTCCTCGATGAGGTCGGCGAGCTGACCCTGGATGTGCAGGTAAAATTGCTCCGTGCCCTGCAGGAAGGCGAGATCGATCCGGTCGGCTCCAAGCGGCCCGTGAAAGTGAATTTCCGCCTGATCTCGGCCACCAATCGCGACATGATCCAGCAGGTGAAAGATGGTAAATTCCGCGAGGATCTCTACTATCGCCTGAACGTGTTCCCAGTCTGGATACCGCCGCTGCGCCAGCGTCTGACAGATGTTCCTGAGCTCGCCCGCCACTTCCTGACGCAGTTCGCGGCCGAAGAAGGCAAGCGCATCAGCGAGATTGAGGACGACGCGCTGGAGCTGCTGACGACCTACACGTGGCCGGGCAATGTGCGCCAGTTGGAGAACGCTGTGTTCCGCGCAGTCGTGCTGTCGGACGGCGACAAGCTGACGGTGGCCGAGTTCCCGCAGATCGCCACGCATGTGGAAGGTTTTCGCGCCGAAATTCCGGCGGCTCCGGCTCCGGCGGGCAAAAAGCCGGCCTATGACGGCCCGGTTGTTCTTGGAGCGGAAGATATCATTCCGCGCACGGTGGAATTCTTCCAGGCTCCGGGCCTGGCCATGATGGGCCTCCCCATCGAGACCGAGGAAGGAGAAATCCGCTCGCTGGAGTCGATCGAGGCCGACATGATCCGGCTGGCGCTGGCGCGCTATCGTGGCCACATGACCGAAGTCGCCAAGCGCCTGAAGATCGGCCGCTCCACGCTCTATCGCAAGATGCGCGATTACGGGCTGGAAGAGCGGGTGAACTGATTGGGGACATGAGGGACTAGGGACTAGGGACTAGGGACTAGGGACTCAGAGATGACCCGAGCGTTCTTATTTCCGAGTCCCGAGTCCCGAGAACCGAGTCCCTACTTACTTCCAAGCACCGGCATCGGCAGCGGCGCCACCTGCGGCTGGCCGAACATGAAGCCCTGGAGATAATCCACGCCGGCGTCCTGCAGCATGGTCGCTGTCTCTTCGTCCATGACCATTTCGGCGACTGTCTCCATGCCGAAATTCTTGGCGAGGTCGACCATGCTTTGCACGAAGATGCGGCTGGCGCGGTCTTCCTTCAGGTTTTTGATGAAGCTGCCGTCCAGCTTGACCATGTCGACAGCCAAGGATTTCAAGTTCCGGAAGGACGTGAAGCCAGCGCCGAAATCGTCCAGCGCGACGGTGCAGCCGATCTCTTTCAACATGTCGACAAACGCCGCCGTCTCGTCGAGATCGGCGATGGCCATGGTCTCGGTGATCTCGACGATCAGCCGGCGCGTCAAGGTGCGGTCGCCGGCGGTCAGCTTGTGGAGATGCACCAGCCAGTCGTGGTCGCTCGAGGTCAGGCTCGAGACATTGAACGAGATGCGCAGGTTGGGATCGGCTTTGACCAGGCCCACCGACAATTCCAACACGCGGGTGTCGATCATGCGGCACAGGCCCAACTGCTCCGCAATCGGAATGAACTGGCCGGCCGAAATCAGCGTACCGTCCGTTCCCTGCATGCGCAGCAGACACTCATAAAACGCCACTTTACGGGTGCTGGACCGCACGATGCCCTGCAGCGCAATCCGCATGCGTTGCTGTTCCAGAGCGCTCAGAACGCTTTCAGCTGTCTCGATGGAGCGCTGACGCGCCTTGATCGCCATATGGCCCGGCGTGAACGTCACGATGCGGTCCTGGCGCACCTCGCGCGCTTCGTCCAGCGCCTCCAGGGCGGCCATGACAGCGCCCTTGGCGGTCTGAGCGTGCAGCGGCACCTGTACGGCGCCGATGGAAATGGTGGTCGAGATCTCGCTGGTGGAGCAGGTGATGGTGCTGTTGCGCACCACCGCCATCAGCCGGCGCGCCACCGCTTGCAGGCCATCGGCTTCGCAGTCGTGGATGACCAGGCCGATCTTGTTGGTCGAGTAGCGCCCGATAAAGTCGCCCGCGCGCATCTGGCCGCGCAGCCGGTCGGCGACCATGGCGATGACTTCGTCGCCAAGTTCGAGGCCAAAGGTCTGGTTGATGATGGCGAGATTGTTAATTGCCGCGATCAACAGAACGCACGGCCGGTTGGTGACGCTGGCCTCGGTGATGGTGGAGTCGAGGCCGTTCAGCAGCATGCGGCGGTTCATCAGGCCGGTCAGTTCGTCGTGCTCGGAGAGGCGGCGCAGACGGTCCAATTCTTCTCGCTGGCGGTCGATCACACGCAGCACGCCAACAACCCGCGCCGGCTTGCCGTCGGGAGCGGCGAACCAGCGGCCGCGCTCCTCGATCCAGAGTTGTTCGGCGTGGCGGCGGCCGCGCGGTAAAAGCCGGTATTGGATCTGGTAGCTGACGCCCTGACCGTCGTCGCGTAGGCCGGATTCCCAGATGCCGCGATAGCGAGCACCGGCGTGTTCGGCGCCGACCAGCAGCTGAAACGCGGTGCCGCTGACGATGGCGTCCGTTCCGGCAACCCGCAGCACTTCGATGGCGTTGCCCTGCCAGACCATGGCGTCGGACGCCAGATCCCATTGAAAGGCCACATCCTGAACCGCCGCCAACACGGCTGCAGCGTCAAGCGATGCCAATGCGGGGGCTTGGTGGCCTATTGGCATGGGAACTCTGGATGTTGCCTGCAAGGGTGGTCTGCTCGCTTTGGGACCGTCTCCAGGGTACCGAGACCCTTGGCAGATCTCGGAGGCCCAGACGCCATGCCTAACAGACTTAGGTTAAGACCAGCCGAACGGCCCCGCCGCAGCCTTCACATCGCACAACCCACACGCGGAAAACCGCTTACTTGTCCGAACCGCTGCCAAAGCCGATATCGCGCCGGGCGGTGCGGATGCCGATGATGGAGCCGACGACCACGTCAAAGGCGCACATGGCGGTGAGCAGGAAGAACAGGGACGTGCCCGCCTGCGGCACCAGCAGGAATTCGACCAGGAATATCACGAACAGCAGGGTCGAAAAGGCCTGATCGGCCATCGCCGCGCCGCGCGTGTAGGTCGATTTAACGACCTCGACCGCCAGCAACAGCAGGCCGATCAACAACATCAGGTCGCCGCGGGTGAAATGCCAGTTGCTGCCGTAAGGCATGCGAACGGAGAAGATATCCGCGCTGTGCTCCACCATTTTGTTGGTTGTGGTGTCGAGCGTGGCGCTGCCCCAGAACAGTTGATCGGGATTGGCGCCGCCGAAAGCAAATGCGATTGCGTTATAGATGATGAGCGCAATCACCAGCAGCGGAATAGCCCGATAAGACATTCTGTTCTCCGAGGTGTCGACGCCAGGCGCCCGGTGTTGGTGGAAGAGTGATGGAAGTCGCGTTTTGACCGTCAAGACTTGATACACGTCTCGCCGCGTCGCCGCTAGGCCCTGCGACCACTCTGGCGGGCGCAGCCCCGGTTGCGACGAAGGCATCCGTGTACGCGTGCCGAATACCACTTTTCAGGACCCTTCGCCTGAGATACGCCGTGGTGCTGGTTAACATCGGGCTGTCTGCAGGGTGCGGGGCCGGAACCCCTGACCGTATCGCCATTCATGACCCGTGATCCGACGTTGATGCCCACAAGTCGCGTAATTGCCCCAAGCTACGATCTTGCCATTGTCGGCGCCGGCATGGTGGGGCTGGCGCATGCCTATGTCGCGGCCAAGCTGGGCAAGCGCGTCGTGGTGCTGGATCGCGAGCAGCAATCTGCCGGTGCGGGCGCCACAGGCTATGGCCTGAATGTCACAACCGGGCAGCAGGCCGGCGCCGCCTGGCAAAGGTCGCGGCGCTCGCGCGAGCTGTTGCTTGATGTCGCCAAGGACACCGGCGTCGCCATGGATCAGCGCGGTTTGATGACCGTCGCGATTCGGCCCGAGGGGATTGATCTGATTGAGAATTTCGCCACCTCCGAGATGGGCGACGGCTGCCAGATGCTGAGCCCGGACAACGCCCGCAAGCGCGTGCCGGTGCTGAAGGACGGCGCGTTCCTGGGCGCCATGTGGTCGCCGCACGAATTGCGCTACGAGGCGCGCAGCCTGTGCGCCGTCCTCTCCCGCTGGCTGGCGGAGGCGCACGCGGTTCAATTCATGCGCGGCGTGCATGTGCGCTCGGTGTTTCCGTCCCGCATCGACACCTCCGCCGGGCCAGTGCGGGCCGAAGCCGTGATTGTGTGCCCCGGCGAAGAAATGCTGGCGCTGTTCGCCTCGCGCATCGCCAACTACCGACTGACGCGCTGCCGTGTGCAGATGCTGCGCGTGACGCCCGGCCGGCGCTTACGCCTTCCGGTACCGGTGCAAACCGATCTCGGACTGCTGGCCAGCCTCGGCTTTTCGGACCTGCCGGAAGCCCGCAATCTGGCCGTGCGCCTCAGCGCCGAACGTGGCGACCCGAACGCGCCGAGCATTCGCATGCTGGCGGTGCAGACGTCCGACCGCAGCCTGGTGGTGGGCGAAGGACGGCTGACGGCGCCTTCGCCCGACCCGTTCATGCCGGCCACCACCGAGCATCAGATCCTCGCCGAACTCGATCGCGTGCTGGACATGCCCGACCGTCTGGTCGTCGAGCGCTGGACCGGCACCCATGTGGTCGCCGATCGGCCGCTGATCGTCGACCGGCCGACCGACGCCGTGCGACTGGTGATGCCGACGGGCGGCTTTGGCGCCTCGATCGCCTTCGCCGTGGCCGAAGAGGTGGTCGCCGATTTGTTCGGCTCGCAGGCCGCCGGTCAGCCGCAGCCGGGCATGCAAACGACCGACTAGACTGGCGTTTGGCTCCTTTGCGCGCGCGCCAACGCCTTAAGTCTGCCCAGTGTGTGGTTGACTATGCCAATTCGCCACCCACATGCCATGTCAATCCCGGATGATCGAGAGACCCGATGAGCGACGAGCTGAAACCCGATATCTGCATTATCGGCGGCGGCGCAGGCGGCATTTCTCTCGCATCGGGCGCGGCGCAGCTGGGCGCCAAAGTGGTTCTGATTGAACGCGGCCTGATGGGCGGCAGCAACCTGCACCGCGGCAGCGTGCCCTCCAAAGCGCTGATCGCAGCAGCGGCGCGCGCCCAAAACGCCCGCCAGACCCGCGCCTTTGGCATCGCGCCGATGACGCCGGCGGTGAATTTTCGCGCGCTGGGAGAACATATCCAAGGCGTGATCGCCGCCATTGTGCCCAACGAGTCCGCCGAGCGGCTAGCCGGCTTTGGCGTGCAGGTGTTGCGCGGCTTCGCGACCTTTGCGGGCCGCGATACCGTGACGGTCGACACGCGAAAAATCCTCGCCCGCAATTTCGTCATCGCCACCGGCTCGTCGCCTGCCATCCCGGCCATCGAAGGGCTGGACAAGACGCCCCATTTCACCACCGAGACGCTGTTCTCCAACATCTCGCGCTTCGATCACCTGATTATTCTCGGCAGCACGGGACGGGCGCTGGAATTGGGCCAGGCCCATCTTCGCCTGGGCAGCCGGGTGACGGTGATTGCGACGACCCGGTTTCTGCCCGATCTGGACAGCGAACTCAGCCGGCCGCTGATCTCACGTCTCACCGAAGAGGGGCTGGTGCTGGCCGAGGGCGTCACCTGCGACCGCGTCGAAGCAACCGACGCGGGCGGCGTGCGGCTGCATCTGTCGAAGGACGGCGAAAGTGACAAATTGGAAGGGTCGCATCTGCTCATTTGCGGCGAGCGCAGCCCGAACATAGCGGGGCTGGGGTTGGATCTGGCCGGGGTCGAGCATGAGGCTTCGGGCATCAAAGTCTCCAACAAGCTGCGCACCAGCAACCGCCAAATCTATGCCATTGGCGATGTCACATTGGGCGAGCCTTCGGCGACGCGGGCGCGCCACGAGGCGAGCATTCTGGTGCGCCGCCTGGCGCTCGGCGCGCAGGTGGTCACCCAGCCCGGCTTGCTGCCGTCGGTCATCCACACCTCGCCGGGCCTGGCCCATATCGGCATGAGCGAGACGGACGCGCGGGCGAAATATGCTGGCGCCCTGCGTGTGCTGCGCTGGCCGTTCTCGGAGAACGATCGCGCCATTTCGGAGCGCCAGCAGGACGGCTTCGCCAAGATCCTGGCTGGCCCGTCGGGGCGCATCCTGGGCGCGACCATCGTGGGTGAACTGGCCGGAGAGCTGATCCAAACCTGGTGCCTGGCCGTATCATCTGGTCTCACTGTTGGCGCGGTCGCCGAATCCATCGCACCCTATCCAAGCTTTTCGGAAACCAGCATCAGGGCGGCGCAAGGCTACACGCTGGAGCCGGCGCCCGCGCTGGCGCTCAGCTCGGCGTTGCGACTGCTGCCAGGCCGCGGCTGAGGCGCATTGACGGGAGACGCATGATTTTGGTCAGCGACGGCAGCACGACCCTTGGCGTTGGCCGCACGAACACCGTCCAGGCTGTCGCTGGCGCGCGGCGCGGCCTTGGCTTGTCGGCCAAGCTGCTGCTGCTGACGCTGGGCTTCGTGATGCTGGCCGAAGTGCTGATCTTCGTGCCTTCAATCGCCAATTTCCGCTTCAACTGGCTGATGGACCGGCTGCAGGCCGCCCAGATCGCCTCGCTGGCCGCCGAGGCGGCGCCAAACGGCAAACTGCCCGAAATGCTGCGTGAACAGCTGCTGATGGCCGCCCAAGTGCGCGGCATCGCGGTGAAATTCGAGAGCCGCCGGCTGCTGGTGATGGCCGAAGACATGCCGCCGCAGATCGATGCCGACTATGACCTCACCCAGAGCAGCGCGCTCGGCAAGATCATGGACGCCCTCATGGTCTTCATGCATGGCGAAGGCCGCACCCTACGGGTCGCCGGCGAGCCGCCGATCAGCGCTCACGCCATCATCGAGGTGGTGATGTCGGAAACGCCGCTGCGCCAGGCCATGGTGCGCTTCGGCCTGTCGATCCTGGGGCTGTCGCTGCTGATTTCCGGCATCACGGCGGGGCTGGTGTATCTGGCGCTGAACTGGCTGCTGGTGCGCCCGATGCGGCGGCTGACGGAAAATGTCATCGAGTTCGCGGGCAGCCCCGAGGATGGGCGGCGCATCATCACGCCGTCGGGCCGCGGCGACGAGCTGGGCCGGGCCGAATCCGCGCTCGCCAGCATGCAGACGGAACTGCGCGACATGCTGCAGCAGAAATCGCATTTGGCCGCGCTTGGCCTGGCCGTCTCCAAGATCAGCCACGACTTGCGCAATACGCTGGCCAGCGCGCAGCTGATTTCCGACCGCATCGGCATGGTGAAGGACCCGACCGTGCAGCGGGCGACGCCAAAGCTGATCAGTTCGCTCGACCGCGCCATCCGGCTGTGTCAGGACACGCTGCAATACGGCCGCGCGCGCGAGCCCGTGCCGCAGCGCCAGAGGCTGGCCGTGCGGCCGTTGGCCGTCGAGGTGGGCGACAGCCTCGGCCTGCCGCGCGCCGACGGCCCGGCGTTTTCGGTCTCGATCCCGCATGAGCTGGTGGCCGATGCCGATCAGGACCAGCTGTTCCGCATCCTGAGCAACCTCTGCCGCAACGCCCTGCAAGCCTTGGAAGCGCAGAAATCGACCGGCGGCGGATCGATCCTGGTGCATGGTTATCGCAATGGCGCGGGCACGATCATTGAAGTCGGCGATAGCGGACCGGGCATTCCCAAGCGGGCGCTGGCCAATCTGTTCGTGCCGTTCGAAGGCGGCGTGCGCATCGGCGGCAGCGGGCTGGGATTGGCGATCGTGCACGAACTGGTGCGCGGCCACGGCGGCACAGTGGAATTGTCCCGCACTGGGCCGGAGGGGTCGACGTTCCGGATCGTCATCCCGGATGGGGCGGCGCGCTAACCCAACAACGCCAAGAACCCCTCATCCTCGGCCATTTCCGCGATGCCCGGATAGATGCGGTCCGCATGGCCGGCGAGGTCGTCCGCCGTGCTGGTGCCCGTCAGGACGCCGATGACCAGGGCGGCGCCGGCCGCGCGGCCCATCTCAATGTCATGCAGATTGTCGCCGATGACGGCGATTTCGGACGGCTCCACCCCACAGGCTTTGCAGAAGGCGAGCGGCATTCCGGGGCTGGGCTTTACGCCAAAGCCACTGTCGTAAGCGCAGGCGAAATCGAACAGATGCATGACATCATGGGGCGCCATGGAGGTCGCGAGACCGGCCGCGGAATCGCTGGTGGCGATGCCCAGTTTGTGTGTGCGTTGACGAAACAGGTCGATGGCTTCACGGGCGCGCGGCGCCAGTTTTGAGGCCTGGAGGCCGCCGGCCTGGAAAACCCTATCGACGATGGCTTCGAGTTCGGCCGTCGCGGACAGGCCCAGGATGGCTGCAAATTCCGCCGCGATCTCGGCCGGCGTGCCAACTGCCAATGGCGTATTTGCACGCACCCGATCGGTCACGGGATCATATCCGGCGGCCACCAGCAGGCGTTGCGCCAGTGCGGGGTCGCCTGCGGCGGCCTGCAAAGCCACCTCCCGGTTCAGCGGCATCCAGCTGGCGTGATAGTCCAGCAGCGTCCCATCCTTGTCGAACAGCAGCCCCCGAATGCGCATGGTTCTCCCTCAGCCGAGCCAAGCCGGGTAACACTTAACGCAGGCTACTCAATAATGGCAAGCGTGCGGCGCGGGGCGCAATAGAGGCCCTGCTCGATCTGGCAGCTGTGGTTGGAGTAGATGACCGTGTCGGCGCGGCCGATCAGATTGTCCACCGGCACCGGCCCCATCGAGGCGAAGCGGCTGTCGGCCGAGTTGTCGCGATTGTCGCCCATCATGAACAGGTGGCCGGCAGCAACCGCAAACTCCGGCATGTTCTCGGCGCTGGCAAAATCCGACCGTTGAATGATGATATGCTGACGCCCTTCCGGTAGCGTCTCGGTGTAGCGCGTGACACCGACCACGGAGCCCTGTTGCTCGCGGTAGTGATAGTTGCTTTCGGTGCGCCGCTCGACCAACGCGCCATTTATGTAAAGGCGGCCGCGCGACAGGCGAATGCGGTCTCCCGGCAGGCCGATGACGCGCTTGATCATGGTGCGGCCATCGAAGGGGTGCACGAAGACCACGACATCGCCACGCGACGGCAATGTGCCCAGCACGCGGCCAGTCATCTGGATACCGACGTTGGTCAGCGGCAGCGAATACTTGCTCCAGCCGTAAGCGAATTTGGATACGGCCAGGCGATCGCCCACTTCAAGGGTCGGCACCATGCTCTCTGACGGGATGAAGTAGGTTGCATAGGCGGCGGTGCGGAACAGGGCGGCGAGGCTGAGGCCCACCAGCACGATCGCAAACAGCTCGATCTTCCAACGCATCCGCAACACCCTCGACGGTTAACCAATCCGTAGCACATGGGGCGTGCCAGAGGAATTGGGCTTGTCTTGGGCAAGTGCAAAAAGAATGCCGGGATGCTTACTCGGCGATCACGGGGCGGGCGGCGACGACGGTCGAGCGTTGCCAGAGGCCGCGCAGAAGTTTTCGGCCGGGGACTTCGACGCAGTGATAGGTGAGCGCCGAAGCCAGCAGGATCGGCGCGATGGCGAGCAGGCACTGATAGACCGGCAGGGCATGCGGATCGTAGCCGAACAGGCGGGCGATGGCGTTGAAGTACACTTTTCCGAGGATCAGATGCAGCATGTAGGTCGAATAGGAAATCTCGCCGAGATAGACGAACGGGTTCAACAGCCAGGCCGGCGGCGTCATCTTTTCACGTTCGGCGCTGGCGATCAGCAGGATCGAGCCGGCAAACACGGGCGGCATGACGGCCACGGGCGCGCCCAGCGCGAGCAGCGCCGGCGCTACGGCCAACCCGGCTGGCAGCAGCCAAAGCAAGGTTTTGCGCGATAACGGCCGCGCTACGCCAAAACTGTAAACCGCCACACCCATACCGAACTCCGGCAGAATACGTAAGAAACCGTAGCGCCAGGAGAGGTCGTTGAGGCCGGCGCCGAGCAGATAGTGAGCGGCGACCTCGCAGCCAACATAGGCCAGCAGCGCAACCGCCAGCCGCTGTATTACGCGCGTGCCAAAAGCAAGGCTGGCGGCCGCGATCAGCGGAAACAGCACATAGGCGGCCGCCTCGGCGCTGATCGACCAGGACACGGAGTTGAAATAGTGCCCGTTGGTCATGCCCCAGGCGTGGGTGAGCGTCAGGGACGTGAGCAGGTTCCAGAGCGCGCCGGTCCCAGTCACGGGATCGAGCCCGAGCAGCGGCCCGTAAACATCTAAGGCCAAGCCTTTGCGCCAAGCCAGCCAGCCGTTTAGCGCCGCCAGCACCAGCATCAGCAGGTGCATGGGATAAAGTCGCGCCAGCCTGTTGACAATAAAATCGCCCATCGCGAAACGCCCCGAAGCGACGCGCGCCAGATAGACATGCGCCAGGATAAAGCCCGACAGCACGAAGAATATGTCGACCCCGAGCTGGCCATGATCGATCAGGGTTGTATGCAAGCCCGATCCCGGCGCCGTGCGGTCGGCGAAATGGAACAGCACCACCATCAGCGCTGCGACGGCGCGTAAGGCGGTCAACAGGCGTAATTCGGATGGAAAGGGTTTGGCGACGCTGTTCATGGAAAGCTCCGTGATCGACGGAGCATAGATGTCATTCGGTAAGAAACCGTTGGGGTGGAGACATGATGTTCATCGTCGGCCCGACGGCTCGGCCTGATAGTTTCCGGCGCCAGAGCCGACGATGAACATCGTGTCCCCGGTCTGCCGAGCGCGCGCGGCAGACCGGGGACACGATGTTCACGTTCGACTAGGCCACAGAAACCGCCACTTCGTTCACGTCGGGTCGAACAGGAACATCATGTTCCCACCCGCCGCAAAGTCAGATTGATCCGTCCCCCGCCCGGCACCAGCAAACTCGTCCCCGGTTTCAGGCGGTCGATGCCGTGGAAGGCCAGCCGCGCCTTACCTGACAGCAACATCACGTCGCCTGAGCACAGCATCAGCCGGCTACGCGGATCGGTGCGTTTCAGGCCACCGAGCGAAAACACCGCGTCGTCGCCCAACGAAACCGACAGCACGGGAGCGGAAAAATCCTGCTCGTCCTTGTCCTGATGCTGACCCATCTTGGCCTTGTCACGATAGATATTGATCAGGCAGGCTTGCGGCGGAGCGGGATAGCCGGAGAGGTCGCTCCACAAGGTCAGCAGCTGCGCCGGCATCGCTGGCCAGGGCGCGCCCGTCACCGGATGAACAGCCTGATACCGGTAGCCGCGCTCTTTGTCCGTCACCCAGCCCAGCGGCCCGCAATTGGACATCACGACCGACATCGGCTTTCCCGTCCGCGGCATCGTGGGCGTGAACGGCGGGGCGGCCGCGAGCACATCCTGAACCGCGGCCAGCAGCGTTGCCTGCTCAAGGGGCCGCAGATATTGGGGAAAGTGGCGGAACCCTTCGATCAACTCCATGACACCACGCTCCGCCTGCGGTACGCTGGGTTCCCAACAGCGTCACAAATATGCCCTTGAGGACAACACGACCCGTTGAACGCCCGATTCGCGCCCCCTATATAGCGCGATAAGCCCGATTCCCAGGGCAAGGTTTGGGGACCGCTTCGCTTCTGCCGGCAACGGCCGAACATTTCTAGGACGCTGGACTCAGGTCCGGGCGGTCAGCCGCAACATGAAGGACGAAACATTCCATGTCTAAAGTCATTGGCATCGATCTCGGCACCACCAATTCCTGCGTCGCCGTCATGGAAGGATCGACGCCCAAGGTGATCGAGAACGCCGAGGGCGTGCGCACCACACCCTCCATCGTCGCCTTCACCGAGGACGACGAGCGTCTGATCGGTTTGCCCGCAAAACGCCAAGCCGTCACCAATCCGCTCAATACCTTCTTTGCCATCAAGCGCCTGGTGGGCCGTCGCTTTGACGACCCGATGGTGGCCAAGGACAAGGGCCTGGTCCCCTACGAAATCGTCAAGGCTGACAATGGCGACGCCTGGGTGCAGAGCCACGGCAAAAAGTATTCGCCCTCGCAGATCTCCGCTTTCACGCTACAGAAGATGAAGGAGACGGCCGAAAGCTATCTCGGACATGAGGTGACGCAGGCTGTCATCACGGTTCCCGCCTACTTCAACGACGCCCAGCGCCAGGCCACCAAGGATGCCGGCAAGATCGCGGGCCTTGAGGTTCTGCGCATCATCAACGAGCCGACCGCCGCAGCTCTGGCCTATGGCCTCGACAAGAAGGAAGGCAAGACCATCGCCGTCTACGACCTCGGCGGCGGCACCTTCGACGTGTCGGTGCTGGAAATCGGCGACGGCGTGTTCGAGGTCAAGTCGACCAACGGCGACACCTTCCTCGGCGGCGAAGACTTTGACATGCGCATCGTCGAGTACCTGGTGGCCGAGTTCAAGAAAGAGTCGGCAATTGACTTGCGGAACGACAAGCTCGCCTTGCAGCGACTGAAGGAAGCTGCCGAAAAGGCTAAAATCGAGCTGTCGAGCGCGCAGCAGACCGAAATCAATCTGCCGTTCATCACCGCCGACAAGACCGGGCCGAAGCATCTGACGATGAAGCTGACGCGCGCCAAGTTGGAAAGCCTGGTCGACGATCTGATCCAGAAGACCATCGAGCCTTGCAAGTCGGCCATCAAGGACGCCGGTCTGCAGGCGGCCGAGATCGACGAAGTGGTGCTGGTGGGCGGCATGACGCGCATGCCCAAAGTGCAGGAGGTGGTGAAACAGCTGTTCGGCCGTGAGCCGCACAAGGGCGTCAACCCGGACGAAGTGGTCGCGATCGGCGCGGCCGTGCAGGCCGGCGTGCTGCAGGGCGACGTCAAGGACGTGCTTCTGCTCGACGTGACCCCGCTGTCGCTGGGCATCGAGACGCTGGGCGGCGTGTTCACCCGGCTGATCGACCGCAACACGACCATCCCGACCAAGAAGAGCCAGGTGTTCTCGACGGCCGAGGATGGTCAGAATGCGGTGACCATCCGCGTGTTCCAGGGCGAGCGCGAAATGGCCGCCGACAACAAGATGTTGGGCCAGTTCGACCTGGTCGGCATTCCGCCATCTCCGCGCGGAGTCCCTCAAATCGAAGTCACCTTCGACATTGACGCCAACGGCATCGTCAACGTCGGCGCGCAGGACAAGGCGACCTCGAAGCAGCAGCAGATCCGCATTCAGGCCTCGGGCGGTCTCAGCGACAATGACATCAAGAAGATGATGGACGACGCCGAGAAGCATAAGGGCGAGGACAAGGCGCGGCGCGATTTGGTCGATGCGTCCAACCAGGGCGAGTCTGTCATGCACGCCACCGAGAAGGCGCTGAAGGAGCACGGCGGCAAGGTGTCGGCGGCCGACAAGAGCGTAATTGAAAGCGGCGTCGGCGACCTGAAAGCCGCGCTTGGCTCAGGTGATGCGGAAAAGATCCGCGCCGCGACGAATACGCTGCAGCAGTCGTCGCTGAAACTGGGCGAAGCGATGTATAAGGACATGGGTGGCGCTGCAGCGGCTGGCGGCGGGAGCGGTGGCGACGACGACAAGGTGGTCGACGCCGACTTCGAAGAGGTCAAGGACGGTAAGAAAAAGTCGGCGTAGTCTTATTTTCCTCTCCCCCTACTTAAGGGGAGAGGATGTCGCCCGAGGCGAAGCCGAGGATAAAGCGACAGGTGAGGGGCAGCCGCTTGCTCCGCACCGGTGGTGAGTGGCACTGAGCAAGGTGCTGCCCCTCACCGACCGCGCAGCTCTTGGCGCAAAAAGGCGCCGGCGAGGCGTGGTCTCCTCTCCCCTTAAAAAAGGGGAGAGGAGAGTACAGCGTCGAACTTCGGGGGCAGCGTGCATTCATGGTCGAACGCTTCAAAAACAAGGACCCGCGCTGACATGGCCAAGCGCGACTACTACGAAATCCTCGGCGTCAAGCGCGGAGCCACCGAGGCCGAGCTGAAGACGGCTTTCCGCAATCTCGCCAAGCAGCACCATCCCGACCGCAACCCGAACGACAAGGACGCCGAGCGCAAGTTCAAGGAATTGAACGAGGCGTACCAGATGCTGTCCGATCCGCAGAAGCGCGCGGCCTATGACCAGTTCGGCCACGCCGCTTTCGAAGGCGGGATGAGCGGCCAACACGGTTTTGGCGGCGATTTCTCCGCGTCCATGACGGACATCTTCGACGACCTGTTCGGCGACTTCATGGGCCAGCCCGGCGGGCGGCGCGGCGCGGGCGGACGGGCGCAACAAGCCGGCGGCGCGCGCGGCGGACGCGAGCGCGGCGACGACCTGCGCTACAACATGGACGTAACCCTGAACGACGCCTTCTCCGGCAAAACCGCCGAAATCCGCGTGCCCACCAGCGTGTCCTGCGACACCTGCTCGGGCACGGGCGCGCGCGCGGGCACCCGTCCCACGGTCTGCGGCACCTGCCACGGCGCCGGAAAGGTCCGCTCCAGCCACGGCGGCTTTTTCACTATCGAGCGCACCTGCACCACCTGTCAGGGGCGCGGCGAGGTGATCGATAATCCCTGCGGCACCTGCTCGGGTTCTGGACGCGTCACCAAGGAGCGAAAACTCTCGGTGAACATTCCTGCAGGCGTCGAGGACGGCACGCGCATTCGCCTCGCTGGCGAAGGCGAAGCCGGCGTGCGGGGCGGCCCGGCGGGCGATCTCTACATTTTCCTCAGCGTCAAACCGCACGAATTCTTCCAGCGCGACGGCGCAGACATCTTCTGCCGGGTGCCGATCTCCATGGTCACGGCGGCGGTCGGCGGCGCGATCGAAGTGCCCGCCATCGACGGCCAGCGCACGCGGGTAAAAATCCCCGAGGGGACGGAGAACAGCAAACAGTTCCGCCTCAAAGGCAAGGGCATGCCGGTACTGCGCACCAAGACCGCGGGCGACATGTACATCCAGGTCGAGGTCGAGACGCCCAAGAACCTCAACCGGAGGCAGCGCGA
>JANMVX010000289.1:0-35790 GCA_031393505.1 Hyphomicrobiaceae bacterium
GTTGTCTCATCAACAACGCTTCGCTGTTTTTGCCGGACGAGGTGGGCGGCCTCTCGCTGGATCTGTGGGAGCGGCACCAGGCCATCAATCTGCGCGCGCCGGTCATGCTGGCGCAGGCGTTTGCGGCGGCGCTGCCCAACAGCGTCGAAGGCAACATCATCAACCTGATCGATCAGCGGGTGTGGAAGCCGAACCCCTTGTTCTTCTCCTATGCCATTGCCAAATCAGGGCTTTTGGCCGCCAACACGATGCTGGCCCAGGCGCTGGCCCCACGCGTAAGAGTTAACGCCATCGGGCCGGGGCCGACCATGCCGAGCATCCATCAGAGCGCGGAGCAGTTCGCAGCTGAATGTGCCGCGCTACCGTTGGAGCATGGCACCTCGCCGGAGGAAATCGCCGAGGCTGTCATTTTCCTCCTCGGCGCGCGCGCCATGACGGGGCAGATGATCGCGCTCGATGGCGGGCAGCATCTGGCCTGGCGGACGGCCGAGTTCGCGGCCAGTAGTGGGGGAGTGGTGCGCGCAGCACCTGCGGCGTCCGTCCAGGCCCCAACAAGCTCCGCCCCCGCCTTCGGCATCCGCCATGTGCTGATCAAGGACCTCGAACTCTTGACCATGATCGGCGTGCACGACGCCGAGAGGCGGGCGCCGCAGCGGGTGCTGGTGAACGTCGATCTGTCGGTGCGCGAGACGGGGCCGGCCAGCGGCGACCGGCTGGACGATGTGCTCGATTATTCGGTGATCGTGGGAAAAATCGAGGAGACGGTTAAGGCCGGCCACATCAACCTGGTGGAGACGCTGGCCGAGCGCGTCGCGGCCGTTTGTCTGGAGGATGCGCGCGTAACAAGCGCTGAGGTCCGCATCGAGAAGCCTGACGTCATCGCCAATGCCGGCTCCGTCGGGGTCGAGATTCGCCGTGTCCGGGGCTGATTTTGTAACGAACCAGCAACAGTTGCAGCTGCAAACATCTGTTGAATTCGACCCTTCGACACAAATTTGACCTTGAAGGGTCAAACTGCGGCCTCTCCTAACGAAAAAATAACCACAAGCAGCTGATCAATCAGTGGCGGCCGGTGAAGCGTCTGGGTTGAAGCTCGCCGGCCAACGAAAACCAAGCGCGTCAATCGCGCGCGTAAAGCGTTGGGTCAAACTGTCATGAAGCGTTTGCGTACTCCGTTTGCCGCGGCCTGCATCGCCATCGCCGCCGCTCCTGGCGCACTGGTCGCCTCCGCTCCGGCTGCCCTCGCAGCTGCCACACCCGCCATTCTCACCACCAAGTCCAACACGGTGCCGGCCTGCGTGACGCCGGCGCGTCTGATGCAGATGCTGGAAAAGCGCAACACGACGCTGCTGCCCAAGCTGAAGGGCATCGCGGTCCTGTATAAAAAACATGGCGAAGAGTTGCACTTACGCTGGGACTACGCCTTCT
Source organism: Hyphomicrobiaceae bacterium (assembly GCA_031393505.1). Lineage (GTDB taxonomy): Bacteria > Pseudomonadota > Alphaproteobacteria > Rhizobiales > Hyphomicrobiaceae > JANYHF01. The sequence goes on from JANMVX010000289.1 coordinate 1,429, forward strand.
ACCAGATGCTGGTGGAGACCAATTACCTGAAGTTTTACGCTCCCGGCGGCAAGCCTGGCGATGTCAGCCCCGGCCAGAACAATTTTGCCGGCCTCGGCGCCACGGGCAAGCGCGCGCCCGGCGAGAGCTTCGCCTCGGTGGATTCGGGCGTGCTCGCCCATCTGCATCACGTGCGCCTCTATTCCGGCGATCCGGTCGAGAACCCGGTCGCTGAGCGCACCAAGCTGGTCACGGACCTCATCCTGCCTTGGGCTCAGAGCTTGAAGCGGCCGGTGACCTTCACGGATCTGACGCGCAAGTGGGCACCGGTCGGGCATCGCTATTCCGACGCCATTGAGGGGACTGCGGACAATTATCGCAAGGCCTATTGCACGGGCGCAGCGGTCGAAGAGGCGGTTGCCGAACCTGCCGCCGAGGTGGTCGCCGAGGCCGCGCCGGCAGCCAAGCTGAAGGCCAAGGCCAAGGTCATTATGATCAAGCCGCCGGTCGTGGAAGCTCCCGCAGCCAAAGTGGCGGCCGTTGAGCCCGTCGCTGAGCCGCCTGCGGCAGAGGTCGCGATTACAGAAGCTCCGGCTGTGGACGATGAAGTGACGCTGTCGGGACCTGCACTGAAGAAAGTTGCGGCAGTTGTGGCTCCGGCCAAGCCGGTGGTTGCTGCGGTTGAGCCTGAAGCTGCACCAGCTGCCTCTGAGGAGGCCACGCCGGTGGTTGCTGTGGAGGAATCTGCGGCTCCGGCCATGCCGGTCGCGAAACTGGCTGCGGTGAAGGCTCAACCCGCTGTCGAGGCCGTCGCTGCCGACGATGAGGCGGTTGCCGCCGCCACGGCTGCGCCCGCCAAGATCAAAGCAGTCACAGTCAACAAGGCCGTCGACGCCAAACTGCCGGTCGCCGCAACAGTCACAGCCCCGTCGCCGGATGCCGATCTGGCCGCCGCGACCGCCAAGCTCGATGGTTTGGATACCGCCGCGGCCGAGCCTGCACCGGCAGCCGTAGAGCCCGAAGTCGCCGCGACCGAAACCGCCGCCGCGAATGAAGGGGACGGCGGCGCAGTGGAAGTTACCAAGGAGCAGGTCGACGCGACGGCGAAGCCAGCCAAGAAGGCCGTTGCGGCCGTGACTGAGGCTGCCCCGGTCGTGAAGGCGAAGGTTGCCGCCAAAGTGGTCGCTACAGCCGAACCGGCAGCCGACACGACGAGCGACGCTGTAGCGACGGCCGACAGCTCGGCCGAAGACGCTGCGGGCAACACCCATCTGGCCTCGCTGACCGTGCCGGCCAATCCGGCGCAGGCCAAGAGCTGCAAGGTCTTCACGGCCAGCTACGGTGGCGGCATGTCGCTGCTGATCCAGTCGCCCGACGGCGACCGCACCAAGTTCACGGCGCTGACCGTGAACGAGGCCAAGGCCGACGCGCAGGCCAAGGCGTTCATCAACGTCTACGCCAAGGGCGGGCAGAAGATCGCCCAGTTCGGGACGCAGAATGAAGCGCTGACCAAGGCCTTCGAACTGTGCCCCGAGGGCTGAGCAGGTTGCCCCGCACCCTGCGGCGCGCTGTTCCATAGCGATGATCCGCAGCCTGACCAATCAGGGCAGGCTGCGCGTCCTGGCCGATGACGGTGCGCTCAACGCCAGGATTTTTCTGCGCATGCGAGCAAGGCTTGCGTGAACGTCGCAATGGCCGCGTCCAACGCGCCCGAATTGTCCACCACGACATCGCAGTCGCCAGGGGACACATCCGTGCGCAGAGGATCCGTGCGCGAGCCTGCCGCGACGTCTCGTCCGCGTGCCGCGATGCGCGCGGCGCGAACCTCGGACTGCGCATCGACATAGAGCGCCATCACGTTGCGATAGCGCTCCCGAGCCGCCGGGATGATGGCGCGCGAGACATTGCAAACGACGATCCGGCCGGCGGCAAGCTCATCTTCGACGCTGCGGTTGATGCCGTAGCTAAGTCCGTGCGCCTGCCAATGCACCGCAAACCCTCCGGCAGCGGCCGTGGCGGCGAATTGCTCAGCCGACAACGTGTCGTGATCTTCAAAGGCGTTCTCCGCCCGCGTCACAATGCGCCGCACAAAGACGAAGCGGCCGTCGCCCTTGAGGCGTTCACGGGCGGCGGACATCAGCGTGTCCTTGCCGGCGCCTGAAGGACCAACCACCAGGACCAGCACGCCTAGCCGGGACGCAGCACTCACAGCACCCTCCGGCCGGCACACCAGACAGCGCGAATGACGGGCACCTCAGCGCCATCGCTGACGCGAACGATATCGGCGGCGCGGCCTGCCGCCAGCACACCGCGATCATGCAGTCCCGCCGCCTCGGCCGGGGCTGCCGTAACCGTGCGCAGGGCCGCCGGCAGATCGATGCCGGGCACGTCCCTGGCCAGCTGGAACGCCGCGAACAGCAGGCTGGCGGGCACATAATCCGATGACAGAATGTCGAGCACGCCCTCATGCGCGAGATCGATGGCGGCGATGTTGCCGGAGTGCGAACCGCCGCGCACCACGTTGGGCGCGCCCATCAGCACCTTTATGCCGGCGGCATGGGAGGCGACGGCGGCCTCGATGGTGACTGGGAACTCCGCGATGGCGACGCCGTCGCTGATGGCTTCGGCCACCTGCTCAACCGTGGTATCATCGTGGCTGGCGAGCCGGACGCCGTGCTTTTGCGCCATCGCCACCAGGGCGCGGCGATGCGGCTCGGCAAATTGCGCATGCCGGGCCAATCTCTCCGCCATGAACGCCTGCATCTCCGTCTCGGTCATGGCGGAGGTACGGCGATAATACTCTTTGAGCTTCTCAACAGAGCGGAACTGGCGCTGCCCAGGCGTATGGTCCATCAGCGAAATGATGTCGGCGGGACGGCGCGCCAGCATCGCTTCGGCGCCGGCGACCACATCCGCCGAACAGATTTCGCAGCGCAGATGGATGAGATGACGCGCGCGCAACAGCCCCTGGGCTTGCGCCTCTTGCACCGTTTCCGACAAGTTCACGACGTGATCCGCCATCAGATCCGTACGCTCGTCAGAGCCGACGCGGAAGCAATCGAACACCGTCGTGATGCCGGACGCCGCGATCTGCGCATCATAGGACAGCGCCGAGGCCAGCGGATGCCAGACCACGCCGGGACGGGGCAGAAAATGCTGCTCGATATGATCGGTATGAAGCTCGACCAGGCCGGGGATCAGCAGATCGCCCCCCATCGCGATGCCGCGCTCAGGTGCTTCCCCCTCGCCAATCTCAACGATGGCGCCGCCGGCCATGGCGATCCAGCCATGTTCTATGACACGGGTCGGCAAGACGATCCGCGCGCCGGTCAGCAGCTCGTCATTGACTGTGGTCATGGGGCACTCAGTGCGGTTTGAATGGCGTCATGTCAACACTGCGGTCGGCGCCTTGGACGCGCACCTGCCCATCGTGGACGACGCCGATCAGTCTGCCTGAGCTATGGTCTTGAACGGCTCAGCCCTTCTGGCGCCGGATCACGTGCGCAGCCAACAGCAACGGCCGATATGCGAAGTCGATTGCGCCGGGCCGCGCGGTTTGATTGAATTTGCTCCGAACGGCGCCAGGGCGGCGCCGAACCAGGGAGCATGACATGAAACGCCTGCTGATCTCGGCCAGCCTTGTGGCCGGACTGTTCGCGACCGCCGCGTGGGCGGCCGACGCCAAACCCCTCTTTGTCTACGTCTCGCCCAACCCGATTGGCGTCAACGACTTCCTGAAACTCGGCAAGGCCGGCACCGAGCAGGTGGCCAAGGAGCTGGGCGGCGAGGCCAAGACCTATGAGAGCAGCGATCCCACCACGCAGCGCCAGAACCTGGAGGCGGCCGCCAAGGCCGGCGCCAAGGTGGTGGTGGCGATTGGGTTTGAGTTCAACGACATGCTGCCGGAGGTGGCGACCGCCTATTCGGACGTAAAATTCCTGCAAATTGACAGCTGTCCGTTCGCCAAGATGAAACCCAATATCTTCTGCTCGGTGTTCCGCGAGCACGAAGCCGCCTTCCTGGTCGGCGCGGAGGCCGCGCTCACCACCAAGACCGGCAAGGTCGGCGCCATCGGCGCGCTCGACATTCCGTTCCTGCATCGCTTCACGGATGGCTTCATCGCGGGCGCCAAGCAGGTCAATGCGGACATCAAGATCTCGCCGACGCTCTGGGTCGGCGGCAACAATCCGTTCTCGGATCCGGCGCGCGGCCAGGAACGGGCGGCGGCCATGCTGGCCGACGGCGCCGACCGTGTGCTGGCTGCCGGCGCGGGATCGAACGGCGGCATCTTCAAGGCGGTGCTGGATGCACCCGGATCGGCGACTTACGGCGTCGACGTCAATCAATGCCCGCAGTCCCCGGGCGCTGTGGCCGACAACATCGAGAAGAAAACCGACGTCGCCGTCGTGCTGGCGGTCAAGGGCATCATGGCCGGATCGCAGGCGCCGATCGCCGCGCTCGGCCTGAAGGAAGGCGGCATGACGCTGACGGCGTTCGACGCGGGCGTGAAGGACTCCAAGTGCACGATCGCCGACAACGCCGAGGTGATCGCCAAGCTGACGGCGCTGCGAGATCAGATCATTGCCGGCGCGATTATGGTCGCCGACCCGATGATGGCGAAGTGATCTCGAAAGGCGCAATGATCCGTGTTCAGCCCATCACCTCCGACCCTGCCCCAAGCGAAGGTTCCGAACCGACTTGTCTCGCCATCGCGGGCACGCACGCATCATTTCCTTCTCCCCCGCCTCTTTGCGGGGGAGAAGGTGGCCCGCAGGGCCGGATGAGGGGCGGCGGCTGGGACAGGCCTTGTCACCGAACAGTCGGAGCGAACGGAGAGCCCCCAGGTGCTGCACGTGCGGAGCAAGTGGCTGCCCCTCACCCGCCCTCTCGCCTGGGCGAAGCTGAAGCTTCGCTTCGGCGTAACCTGGTCGTGCACCCTCTCCCCCGCAAAGAGGCGGGGGAGAGGGAAGTGGGAAATCGCTTCGCCGAGGCGCCATCCCCATGCTGACCGTTCCCGCGCTGGAAGCGGCCGGCATCGTCAAGCGCTATGGCGCGACCCTGGCCAACGACAATGTGGATCTGACCGTCGCAAGCGGTGAGATTCATGCTGTCATGGGCGAGAACGGCGCGGGCAAATCCACCCTGATGAGCATCCTCTATGGCCTGCAGCAGCCCGACGCCGGCCGCGTGCTGCTGCAGGGCCATCCGGTGCGCTTCCGCTCGCCGCTCGACGCCATCGCCAAGGGCATGGGCATGGTTCACCAGTCCTTCAAGCTGTTCAATGGTTTGAGGGTCTGGGAAAATATCGTGTTCGGGGCCGAACCACGGCGCGGGCTGTTCATCGATGCCGTCGCGGCGCGCCAGGCCATCGCGGCGCTTGGCGAGCGCCACGGCCTGACAGTTGATCCTGATGCTCGCGTGGGCATATTGTCAGTGGGCGTACGCCAGCGTGTGGAGATCCTGAAGGCGCTCTATCGCAAAGCGCGCGTGCTCATCCTTGACGAGCCGACCGCCGTGCTGACACCGCAAGAAAGCGCCGGCTTGTTCCGCATGATGCGTAAGCTGACGGCCGAGGGGCGATCCATCCTGTTCGTGACGCACAAGCTGCATGAAGTGATGGAGATCAGCGACCGGGTTACCGTGCTGCGTGACGGGCGGGTCGCGGCGCGGCTGCGCACCAGCGAGACGACGCCGCAGGAGATCGTCCGCGCCATGACCGGGCGCAATGTGGTTCTGACTGCCGCGCCATCGAAAGCCCAGCGCGGGAGGCCTTTGCTTGAAGCCGTGGATCTGACAATTGCCGCGCCGGGGAACCGTCCCGCGCTCGACCGCGTGAGCCTCACAGTTCACGCCGGGGAGATCGTTGGCATTGCGGGCGTTGCTGGCAACGGACAAAGCGAACTGGTCGAGGTCCTGGTTGGCCTGCGTCCGCTCGACAGCGGCAAAGTGCACATCGATAGCGTCGCGGTCACCGGCGCTGACGTGGCCAGCCACCGTGCGGCCGGCCTCGCTTACATCCCCGAAGATCGTGGCAGTGTTGGCTCGGCGCTGGCGGCCAGCGCGGCCGAAAACCTCGCCATGGGCTTTCACGACCGTCTACCCCTGGCGCAGCATGGCCGCATCGATCATGCCGCCATGACGGAGCGGGCGCGAAACCTCATTGAGCGCTTCGATATCCGGATCGATGGCCCCGCTGCGGCGGTGGGATCGCTCTCAGGGGGCAATCTGCAAAAAGTCGTGGTGGCGCGCGAGCTATCGCATGAGGCGCCGGTGCTGATCGCCGAGCAGCCAACACGCGGGGTCGATGTCGGCGCGACCGAATACATCCACGCCCAGCTGCTGGCCGAACGCGACAAGGGCCACGGCGTGCTGCTGGTGTCGGCCGAGCTCAGCGAAATCCTAGCCTTAAGTGATCGCGTGCTGGTGATGTACGAGGGGCGCATCATTGCTGAGGTGCCGCGTGTAAAAGCCAACCCGGATTCAATCGGTCTGCTAATGGCCGGGCGCAGCGAGGCCGCCGCGTGACCACACTCGCTCCCTGGTATCTGCGCCCGTTGGCGGCTATGACGGCGATCCTGTTCGCCGTCTTTATTGGAAGCCTGCTGATCATCGCTTCCGGCGCCAGTCCGCTTGCCGCCTATTGGCAGATCGTGGTCGGCTCACTCTCGCTGGCCAGCCTCTCCGATACCTTGAACTGGGCCACCCCGCTGGTTGGCATGACCCTAGCGGCGGCCATTCCGCTGCGGGGCGGCATGGTCAATCTGGGCGGCGACGGGCAGATGGTGATTGGCGGTCTGGTCGGCGCATTGGTCCCGATCTACCTGACCGCGCTGCCGGGACCACTGGCCGCACTGCTCGGCCTGATCGCGGCGGCGCTGGCGGCTGGCCTCTATGCGGCGCTGGCCGCCTGGGGCGAGACCCGGCATAACATCCCGATGCTGATCTCCAGTCTGCTGATGAGTTATCCGGCGGTTGGCATCACGTCCTACATTACGCGCTTTCCTTTGCGCGATACCGCCACCGGCCTGCCGCAGAGCGAGATGATTCCGGAGGCGGCGCGGCTGCTGACCTTGAGCGGGGCGCTCAACCTGGGCGTCGTGATCGTGGCGGGGATCGGTATCCTCGCCGTCACTGTCGACCGCCTCACGGTTGCCGGCTACGAGTTGCGCATGCGCGGCAGCAATGTGCGCTTTGCCGCCTATGGCGGCGTGCGGCTGCAGCGTCAGGCCATACTCACTATGTTCGCCAGCGGCGCCGTAGCCGGAACCGTCGGCGCCATCATCGTGCTGGGATCGCAATTCCGTTTCATCGACGGCGCGCTGCTGTCGCCCGCCTACACCTGGTCCGGCCTGATGGCGGCGCTGCTGGCCAATGGCGAGCCCCTGGGCGCAATCGCCGCCGGCCTGTTCTTTGCTGCCTTGCAGACCGGCGGTTTCGCCATGCAGCGCGAGACCTCGGTGCCGCGTGTGCTGACCATGGTGCTGCAATCCATCGTCATCCTGTTCCTGGCCATGCGCCATGGCATCGGAAGGCGCGCGACGTGAGCGGATTGTTCACCCCTTTCATCATGCAGTCGGCGGTTCAGGCGATCACGCCGCTGCTCTTGGCGGCGCTGGCTGGCGTACTGTGCGGACGGGTCGGCGTGTTCAACATGGCCCTGGAAGGCCAGATGCTGGTCGGCGCCTTCGCCGCCATCGCCGGCAGCTATTTCCTGCACAGCGCCATCGGCGGGATCGCGGCGGCCATGCTGGCGGCGGTGATTTTTTCGCTGATCCTGGCCTATGGCGCGACCGTGTTCCGTGGCGATCCCGTTGTAATCTGTATCGGCATGAACCTGCTGGCCTCGGGCCTGACGGCCTATCTGCTGCGCGTCCTGTTCGGCGTCAGCGGCACCTTCGGCGATCCGGGCATCGTCGAACTCGGCAAGATCCGCATCCCGCTCATCCGCGACATTCCCATTCTCGGTTGGGGTTTTTGGAGCCAGACCGCGCTGACCTGGGTGGCGATGGCGCTGGTAGGGATCGTCAGCATCGTAATCTACAAAACCCCGCTCGGTCTGCGCTTGCGCGGCGTCGGCGAACAGCCCGATGCGGCCGAAACCCTCGGCGTCGACGTGCAGCGCTACCGCATTATCACGGTGCTAATTGCCGGAGCCCTGGCCGGGCTCGCGGGCGCGCAACTGTCGCTCGGCGTGGTCAGCGTGTTTGCCGAGGACATGAGCGCCGGCCGCGGCTGGATCGCGGTGGTTGCGGTCATGCTCGGGCGCAACAATCCGCTCTATGCCGCCGCAGCCTGCGTGTTGTTCGGCTTTGCCGACGCCCTCAGCATTCATCTACAGAGTCGCGGCCTGCCCAATCAGCTCACCGACATGGCCCCCTATGTGGTGACGCTGGCCGCGCTCGCCATCAGCCACCGCAAACGCTCCTTGAAGGAAACCCGCCATGCCTGATCCGATCCGCCTCATCCTCGACCTCGACACCGGCATCGACGACGCCATGGCCCTTCTTTATGCCCTGAACCGGCCAGGCATCCGGCTCGAGGCCATCACCACCACCTTCGGCAATACCGACGTCGATACCGCGACCAGCAACACGCTGCGCATCCTGGAGCTGGCCGGCCGCCCCGATGTTCCGGTGGCGCGCGGCGTCGGCCGCTCCCTGGTGCGCCCGTTCGTGAAGGCCGCCGACCATGTGCATGGCCGCAACGGCCTGGGCGATGTCTCGCTTCCCGAACCCAAGGGCCGCGCCACCAGCGAGCACGCCTGCGACCTGATCATCCGCATGGCCAAGGACAACCCCGGCGCCATCACGCTCTGCCCCACCGGCCCGATCACCAATGTCGCTCTCGCGCTGACCAAGGCGCCCGAGATCGCGACGCTGCTGAAACGCATCGTCATTATGGGCAGCACCATTTTCCATCCCGGCATCCAGGGCATTCCCACACCGCTCGCGGACGCCAACTTCTGGAACGATCCGGAGGCGGCGCAAATCGTGCTGCGCTCAGGCGCTGACATCACGCTGGTGGGCATGGACGTCACCATGAAGGTGCTGCTGACCGCCGCCATGCGCAAGGAAATTGCCGAAGAGGGCGGCAAGGTCGGCGCCACCATGATGGCCATCGCCGACTTCTACGTGCGCTCCTACCAGACCATGTACCCCGGCATCGCCGGTTGCGGCCTGCACGATCCGTTGGCCGTCGCCATCGCCGAGGATCCCTCGCTCGCCACAATGGAACGCATGTGCGTCGATATCGAACTGTCCGGCCCCCTGACGCGCGGCCAGACCGTCGCTGATCGCCGCCGCACCGCCGAAGGTCGACGCAATGCCGATGTCTGCCTCGGCGTCGACGCCGCGCGCTTCGAGCGGCTGTTTGTGGACACGTTGAAGGGATTCCGGGTGGGGTGATGCTGGCTGTGCGACGATGTTTCCGAGACATGACCGATCACGGAATCCGCCTTTGACGCCGTGGATAGCGTAGTGGCTGAGTGCCTGTCGCCTCTACGCTATGATCTTCGTCATCTGCCAAGACTGTCAAAGGTCAAATCTTGAGTTGCACCCTATTGGCGCGACAAACCAAGCTTTAGAACGGAATCTCGTCGTCCAGATCCTTCTCGAAGCCACCGCCGGACGCTGCGCCTGAGCCGCCGCCTGGGCGCGCGCCGCCCCTGGCGCCGCCACCGGCCGGGGCGCTATAGCCACCGGGGCCCGAACGCTCGGGCGGGCCCGACGCGTAGTCAGACGGCCCATCTTCCTGCATGGCGCCAGCGCCCGTACCGCCACCCTGGCGGCCGTCCAGCATGGTCATAGTGCCGTTGAAGCCCTGCAGCACCACTTCGGTGGAATATTTTTCCACACCAGCCTGATCGGTCCATTTGCGGGTCTGCAGCGCGCCTTCGATGTAAACCTTCATGCCCTTTTTCAGATACTGCTCGGCGATCTTGCACAAGGGTTCGCTGAAGATCACCACGCGGTGCCACTCAGTCTTTTCCTTGCGCTCGCCGCTGGTCTTGTCGCGCCAGCTTTCCGACGTGGCGATGTTGAAATTGCAGATCGGCCGGCCATCCTGGGTGCGGCGGATTTCGGGATCCTTGCCCAGATTGCCGATCAGGATCACTTTGTTGACGGAGCCTGCCATGACGCGTTGCCTTTCCTATCGAGCCAAAGCGGAGGCCCTGTCCCTTGCCAATTTGAGCGGCTCTCGCGGACCGGGTCGCTAGGACGCTGCCTGACGCGGTGGAGCCGAATCGTATTGTAGCAGCCACCGCAAGCCGTTGCGTGCCGAAGGGTGTGTTCTCCACAAGGGCGATCACCGCCCATGGCCCACGGCCACACCAGAACGTTCACTTAATGTTCACACTAACACCACTCGGCGACCAGAGCAACGGTTCCTTTACGAAACGGGTGTAGTTTCGAGCCGCGGTTGCGCGTGGTCGGCGCTGGAGTTTTCAATGTTGCGTACAAATCAGTCCGGAATAGTTCTTACCGCTCTGGCGGTCCTGTCGTTTGGCGCCGGCATCGCCATCGAACCGATGTTCGAAACCTCCGCCCATGCGACCATCCCCGCGCGCGTCGCCAAGACGCCTAAGGCCGCGGCCGCCCCCGCCAAGAGCCTGCCAACGGCGACCAAGCCAGCCCCCCAGCCTGTGCCGGCGGCGACTCCCGTCGAAGCGACGGTTGTGCCGGCCAGCACCGCGCCGACCGCGGACGCCAGCCCTGCGGAACCGCCGGCGCCGAGCATGGAAGAGGGCGTCGACCCCGAGAAAAACGTCCAATTCATCGAGATGAAGAACCAGCCCGAGCGCGATGGCCAGGGACTGGACGATCCCGGCCGCGACGTCGATATGATCGACAACGGCGTCGACAGTGGCGATGCGTCGGCCAACTCAGTGCCGGTGCCGGACGCCAGCGCGCCGGCCAATGATACGGCCACGTCAGGAAACTGAGCGCCGGACCTACCGCGAACGGATTGGCCATCTGAATCGGCGTGCCAAGAGTCAATCGGCGCGTCCGCTTTGGCTCATTGGGACTGAGCCCCTCACCGCTTGAAAAACCCCTCCGCCGCATCGCGCGAGGCTTTTCGCACGCGAATCTCGGCCTCGACGCGCGCACTCTCGTCAGCCAGTACCGTCAGCCGCGCTTCCAGTTCGGCCAGCGACAGCGGCGCGAGAGTCTCGCCCACCACGGGGCCGGCGGGCTTCTTGGGTTTCAACAGCTCGTCGAGATCCATGGGCGGCGGCTCCGCTTGCGTTTTGGCGCGAAGGCGTGATCCTAGCGCAAAATTATTGGAGCGTCAGCCATGCCAAGCCTTCCCGCCACCATGATCGCCATCACCATCCCAAAGCCTGGCGGGCCGGAGGCGCTGACGCCTGCGACGGTTCCTGTGCCGCAACCGGGGCTTGGCCAGCTGCTGATCAAGGTGGCGGCGGCTGGCGTGAACCGGCCGGATGTGTTGCAACGCCAGGGGCTGTATCCGGTGCCGGCGGGCGCCTCGCCGCTGCCGGGACTGGAGGCCGCGGGCGAAGTGGTGGCCGTGGGGGGGCAGACCAAGCGCTTCAAGACTGGCGACCTGATCACCGCGCTGCTGAATGGGGGCGGTTACGCCGAGTACGCCCTGGTTGAGGAGGGCGCGGCGCTGCCGATCCCGGCTGGGCTTAGCGCCATCGAGGCGGCCGCGCTGCCGGAAACCGTCTTCACGGTCTGGCACAATGTGTTCGAGCGCGGCGGCCTCAAAGCCGGCGAGCGATTGCTCGTGCACGGAGGATCGAGCGGGATCGGCACCACCGCCATCCAACTCGCCAAGGCCTTTGGCGCTGAGGTGATCGTGACGGCGGGCTCGCCCGAGAAATGCGCCGCCTGCGTTGCCTTGGGCGCGGACCAGGCCATCGATTATCGCCAAGAGGACTTTGTGGCCGCAGTGCAGAAAGCCACGGGCGGAAAAGGCGCCGACGTGATCCTGGACATGGTGGGCGGCAGCTACATGGCGCGCAATCTGGACGCCGCCGCCGTGGACGGCCGGATCGTGCAGATCGCCTTCCAGACCGGCGCGACCCTGGAAATGAACGTCAGCAAGCTGATGATGAAACGCCTGACCTGGACCGGATCGACGCTCCGCCCACGCACCAACGCTTTCAAGGCGCAGCTGGCTGGCGAGATTGAACGCCACGTGTGGCCGTTGGTGGCGGCAGGACAACTGCGGCCGGTGATGGATCGGCAGTTTCCGCTTGCCCAAGCGGCTGCGGCCCACGCGCGCATGGAGGACGGCAGCCATATCGGCAAGATCGTGCTGGTCACGTGACGCCGCGCTGGCCAGTTCGGATATCCATATTCTGCAATAAAATCATAAGGATAGGCGTCCCATTTCTGCCCGATTGACGGCGGTTCATGCCGCTTTCGCTGGCATGGGGGTCTATCATTGCTATCGTGTGGGGCTGTCTTTCGCTGCGTGCTCGTGAGCTTCGGGGCGCTGGCCTCCGGGGGAGCTGCGAGCTCCGAAACCTTGCCGCAAGCCCTGTCAGAGGCTGCGGCCCATAACGCCACGATCCTGGCGCAACGGGCGCGCGCCGATGCGGCCGGCGAGGCTGTCGCCATCGGCGAGTCCGGCTATTATCCCAACGTGTCGATCGCGGGAACAGCACGGCTTGGAACTTTGCCGGGCACGGTTGGCGTCGGCGTTGCCGATGGGCTGGCGCTCGGCCAACGTACACTGAGCTATTCGGCCACCGCCGAGCAACCGATCTTTGACGGCTTCAAGACTTACCATACCGTAGCGGCGGCCGAAGCCAACGCGGACGCCGCGCGCCAGGACCTGGCAAGCGTCACGCAGGCTGTTTTAATGGAGACGGTGGCGGCCTACACGGACGTCATTCGTTCTGGGGCGGTCTCCGCTTTACGTGCACGCAACGTCGCCAACCTCGAGAAAGAACTGGCCGCAACACGGGAGCGCAGCGCCAAGGGCGAGTCCAGCGCCATTGATATGCAGCAGGCTGCAGCCAGGCTCGCCGATGCGTCGGATGCCATGGCGTCGGCCGAGGCCGATCAAGACAACGCCGGCGCGCGCTTTGAGATGGCGACCGGCCATCCGCCGGGACAGCTTGTCGCTCCGACACTTCCATCCGCTGCGCTACCTGGTTCTCTGGACGAGGCCCTGGCAGCGGGCTCGCGCAAAAATCCGCGCGTGGTTTCGGCGCTCAAACGAGAAGACGCCGCGCAGCACGATATCGGCGCGGCGCGAAGTGCACTGCTGCCGAAAGTCTCGCTCGAAGCTCAGTACCAGCGCACATTTGTGCAGGCCGGCCCACCGCTGGCGAACGACCAGTCCGTCAGCCTTGCCGCCCGCGTCGTGGTGCCCTTGATCGATGGCGGGGCGAGATTGGCTTCGGTCCGGCAAGCCAAATATCTGCATGCGGCGCGGCTCCAGGCGATCAGCGAACAGCGCGCCGCTGTGGCCTCCGATATCGCGACGGCCTGGGCGCAACTTGCGGCGGCTCGCAAGCGGATCGGCTTCAACGCCAAGGCCGTTTCGGCGCATCGCGCGGCGCTGGCCGGCCTGCGGACAGCCCGAAAAGCAGGCCAGCGGACGACGCTGGATGTGCTCGACGCCGAGCGCGATCTGATCGAGGCGCAGATCCGTGGCCAGCAGGGCAAGCGCGATCTGATTGTCGCGGGCTATGCGCTGTTGGCAGCAACGGGTGGGTTGCAGGCGCCGTAGAGCCACTCTGCCAGCGGCGCAGTCTGATCTTCTCCTCTCCCCCTACTTAGGGGGAGAGGATGTCGCCCACCCGCGCGGAGGCGCAATAGAAAAGAGCGCGAAGCGCGAGGAAATAGCGACAGATGAGGGGCAGACACTTGCTCCGTACTGGTGTCGAGAGGGGTACGGAGCAAGCAGCTGCCCCTCACCAACCGCGTGGCTCTTGGCGCTGAAGAAGCGCCTGCGAGACGCGGCCTCCTCTCCCCCGGAAAGCGGGGGAGAGGAGGCCGCGGCGAGGTTTGACTTTCGCAACAACGATCACCGGTCCTTGAACATGCGCAAGAACTGATCTGTCAGCGGCTTGAACAGGTAACTCGCGACCGAGCGGCTCTGCGTCGCCAGGAACACCTCCACAGGCATGCCGGCGACCAGGTGAAGGGCCTGCCCGTTCGGCGCGTGACGGTCCAACGCAACGCGTACGGTGTAATAGGCGCCGCCTGATTGGGGATCGCGGGCGGCGTCGGGCGAGACGTAGGTCACGGCGCCCGAAAACTCCGGCGTGGTGGCGCGGTCGAGAGCCGGCATGACGACGCGGGCGGTCTGGCCAATGGCCACCTGGTCGATATCCTTGGCTGGCAACCGCGTCTCGATGGCGAGGCCATCCTCGGCGGGCGCAATCAGCATCAGGATTTCGCCGGCCCCGATCACGCCGCCGACGGTGTGGACGGCCAGATCGTGCACGGTGCCCGATTGTGGCGCGCGAATGTCCAGGTGCTTCAGCACATCGAGCGCGGCGGCGTGCTGCTGCGTCAGAACCAGCTGCTTTTCCTGCACCTCGGCGAGATCCTTGAGCAGGTTGTGCGCTGTGGTCTGATCAAGCCGCGCCATCTGCAACCGTATGCCGCCGATCTTTCCCGCCGCCTCGGCGAGTTGCGCCTTCAGGCGCTTGATGTCGCCCGCCAGGGATAGGGACTCGCGCCGCTCCGTCAGCACACGGCTCAACGTCACCAGCCTTTGCGTAAAAAGACTTTCCAGCCCGGCGCGCTCCGTCTCGACCAGCTTGGCCTGGCCGGATTTCGAGGCGAGTTCGGCGCGCAACGCGATCACTTCCTGGCCCTCCTCCTCCAGCTGCTTGCCGAGCAGGGCCAACTCGCTTTGCTGGCTCTGACCACGCGCGGCAAACAACGCACCCTGTGTTGCTTCCGCAGCGGCGATGCTGGCCGGCGCCGCCCCCGCGACTTGCAGCGTCGGCCAGTCGGGTTCGGCGCGATGATCGCGTTCGGCGAGCAACCGCGCCTCCTGCAGGCGCGCCTCGACCAACTGCGCGGCGAGCGCGGCGAGATTGCCCGCAATCTGTTTCGGCTCCAGGCGCGCGAGCACATCGCCACGGCGAACCTCCGCGCCATCCTGGACCAGGATCGCGCTCAGCACGCCGCCCGCCGGGTGCTGTACTTTTTTGACGTTCGAGGCCGAAACCAGACGCCCGCTCGCCACCACCGCGCCGTTCAGCGGCACCAGGATGGCGACGGGAACGACAAGACTTGCGGCGACGGCCAGCACGCTCAGACCGCGCCGAAGTTCACGCGCATAGGACAGGCCTAGCATGGGCGCGAGCGTCGGCCGCCCCTTGACCGGACGCATCAACGGCGGATTGGCAGTCACGCCTGCGATGGGTCGCCGGGCCGGCTTATGGCCAAGAAGCGGAGTCACGATAACCCCTGCGGCGCATACTGACCTACGCTCGGCGATCGATCCGCAAACGATGGATAGTCGCCGCCGCCCCGCAGCACACGCGCCACCTCTTCGCGCGTGCCGAACGCCAGCATCCGTCCCTGCATCAGCACCAGCGCATGGTCCAGCGCCTGCACCGCGCTCGGCCGGTGCGAGACCACGATGACGATGGCGCCGCGCCGCCGCAGGATGGCGAGCGTCTCGGCCAGCGAGGTTTCGCCGGCGCTATCGAGATTGGCGTTCGGCTCGTCGAGCACGACCAGAAACGGCTGGCCGTAGATGGCGCGGGCCAGGCCGATGCGCTGGCGTTGCCCGGCCGACAGGGTCGCCCCCGCTTCGCCGATGCGCGTCAGATAGCCATGCGGCAGTTGCGCGATCAATCCGTGTACGCCCGCAATCGAGGCCGCCTCGACCACGGCCTCTGGCTGCGCTGCCGGCGCGAACCGGGAAATGTTCTCGGCGACGGTGCCGTCGAACAGCTCCACATCCTGCGGCAGGTAGCCCAGATGCCGGCCGAGATCGTCCGCGGGCCATGTCGTCAGCGCGCGGCCGTCCAACCGCACCTCGCCGGCGAGAGCCGGCCAAACCCCGACCAGCCCCCGGATCAGCGAGGTCTTGCCCGACGCGCTCGGCCCGATCACCGCCAGCCCCATGCCCGCCTCAAGCGCAAACGTCACGTCACTGACGATCGGGTGTCCGGTGTCGGGCGCGCCGACGCTGAAGTTTTCGACCGAGAGACCGCAGCATGGGCCGGCTCGCCCCCGCCGCGAACCCTGGGTGCGAGAGACGCCATGATCACTCGCGGCCGCCAGCACCGGCCCGAGACGCTCCAACGCCTTGCGCGCCGCCACCAATTGCTTCCACGACGACAGCGCGATCTCCACTGGCGCCAGCGCGCGCCCCATCATGATCGAGGAGGCGATGATGATGCCGCCGGAGGCCTGATCGTTCACCACCAGGCAGGCGCCCACCGCCAGCACCGCCGATTGCAGGCCGTAGCGCAACCCTTTGCCGAGCGCGCTCAGATTGGCGTGCACGTCCATCGCCTTCAGGGATTCGGCGAGCGTCCCCTCGTTCAGCAGCGTCCAGCGCGCCATCAGGTTCTGCGTCATGCCGAGGGCGGCGATCACCTCGGCGTTGCGGCGCGTGGCGTCGGCCAGCTCCTGGCGGGCGGCGGTCAGCCGGGCGGCGTTTTGCGACGCGGCGCGGGCGCGGCGATCCGTCCACAGCGTAACGCCGACGATGGCGACGGCTCCCGCGAGCGCGGTCAGGCCAATCAGTGGATGGAAGAGGAACAGCACCAAGAGGAACAGCGGCATCCAGGGCATGTCGAGAAAAGCGATCGGTCCCGCGCCGGCGAGAAAGCCGCGCAGAAGATCGAGATCGCGCATCGGCTGTTGCTGATCAGCGGGACGCGCGCCGGTGAGCGGCAGGCGCGCCAGCGCACGATAGAGCGGCGCCTGCAGGCCGACATCGAACACCGCCGCGATGCGCGCCAGCATGCGCCCGCGCAGGGCGTCGAGATAGCCCTGCAGCAGATAGGCCAGCGCCACCATGACCGAGAGGCCCACGAGGGTCGCGAGATTGCGGCTCGGGATCACCCGGTCATAGACCTGCAGCATGTAGAGCGAGCCCGCCATGGTCAGGAGATTGATCAGGCCGCTGAACAGCGCCACATGCAGCAGACGGCGGCGGCTTTCGGCCAAGCCCGCCGCCACCGGGTCGTTGTCAATACGCGCCATGGTCACAATTCAAATTGGCAACAGTAGCTCGGTTCGGACCGAAGGCGAGAAGGCTCACCCCCACAGGTGTGAATGATCGGCCGGCGCAACCGCCAGCGCATCCACCGCCGCCAGCGCAACATCGTTATGATGGCCGCCATGGTCATTCTGCGCCATCGCGCCACCCCCTTGCCCGGCGGGATGCGCCGGCTTGGGCAACGGCGTAAATCCGTGCACGTCGCCATCGGTGGCCGCCGCCGTCAGCGCGCCATCGCGTTTCACGATGCTGAGGATGGCGCGATGCAGATCGTTGATTTTGTCGTTGGCGGCCACGTCAACGCCTGCCGCCTGGACCGCGTTGATCTCTGTGCCGAGCAGTTTGACGATGGTCTGGGCGTGCTGGGCGGCGCGGCCCTGGAACTGATGGTCCGCCAACAGAGCTTCAACGCCCTGCTGCGTCGCCGTCAGGTCGGCGACCACGGCCGCCCGGTTGCCATCGTTGTTGAGGCCGTCGTAGACTCCGCCGATCAACCGGCTGGTGGCGTCGTTGAACACCGTTCCGGCCACGGCGAAACTGTCGATGTGATCGGGTAGCCCGCCCCTGGGCGCTGGCGTATCGCCAAGGCCGAGCATGTTGCTGGCCACGTCAGCGGCGTTGGCGGCGAGCACATTGGCGGCGGCCTGCACCTTGGCTCCGTCGCCCGCCGTCAGCCCATCGACCAGCGCCCGGGTCGCCGTGCCGTTCACGCCGTCATGGGCGAATTCATTGTTGAAGCGCGCCGAATAGAGCCCGCCTTGCGCCTTGGTGAAAGCGTCCACGTTGACGGCGAAATCCTGGATTTTCTGCTCCAGAGCGAGGGTCAGCGGATCATTGGCGGCGACGCCAGCTGTGCTCAGGGCCAGCGCCTGAGTGCCGAGGTCGGCGGCGTCGACAACGAACTGTTTCATAAAGGCCGTCTGCTCGGCGTTGCCCGGGAACGGCGCAGGTTTCACCAGCAGATCGGGCACGGCGGCAAAACCGTGCGCGCCATGCTCGGTCGCGAGCGCTGCCAGATTGCCGTCGCCGTTGACGATGTCGAGCAGATCGCGTTGCACGTCGTTGATGTATTTGGCGGCATACGGATCGGTCCCCACCGACTTGACGGCGCCGATCTCCAGATTGAGCTGATCGACAATGTTCTGGGCGTGGATTGCGGTTTCGCCCGTAAACGACGCCGGTTGCTGCACCAGAAGTTTGGCGAGATCGTTCTGCACCGATTGCAGATCAGCGAGCACGCGCGCCTGGTTCTGCGCCGTCACGCCCCCGACCAACTGGGTCGTTGCGTCGTTGAAAACGTCCCCAATGCCAGCGAAATCGCGCGCTGCGTGTGAGTGTCTGGCCATGCCCCTTATCTCCATTGATTGCGTCCTATCTGAATGAGTGTTGAGACTCGATAGTGACGACAATAAGGGAGATTTTATTGATTTATGAGCACTATGGTTCTCAATATATTGGCCATTAAAGATAAAATAGTAGTCGCAGTTATGTTCTCAATAGGAGAGTCAGAAGTGGGGTCAAACCCCACTTCCTACTCAGTTGCGGTTTTCGAAGGGCGCAGGGTCGACCGCGGCAAAGGAACAGTTGGACGGCCTCACTCCGGCTGGTTCATGTCCCGAACCGCCTTCAGCCGCGACTGATACATCGACTGGATGCAGGGCAGATCCGTGCCGCAGCTGTTGCGCTGGTTCAGCCAGGCCTGCTGCTCGTTGCGAAAGCGCGACACATCCGCCTTGGTGCCGCCAACGGCCGCCGAGGTGATGTTGCTCACCGCCATCTGGAATTCGTCATTCAACTGACGGTCCAGGGCCGAGAGCCTATAATCGGAACAGATGGTGCGCTCGGCGCCGTTGGTGGGGCCGCGGCACCAGGAGGGCGCGTTGGTGGCGCGCTGACCGCCGGTGTTGGCCGGGGCCGGATTGGCCGGCGGGTTCATTACCGCGCCGCCGCCATCGGGACAGGTTTGGAACAGGTCGGCGCGCGGCCCGGTCTTGGAGCACAGGATGCCGCCCCACATGTAACCCTTGATGCCGTTCGGGCCGTAGGCGATCTTGAACCACGGATAGCCACCATCGAGACCGGGCGCGACGCCCATCAGCGTGACGGCTTCGCCCTCGCCCAGGCTGTCCTGCTGCGGATAGCCTTTTGCCGGGCCGGAGCGCACGATGCCGCCCCACGAGCCGGCCTCCAGGGGATAATCGTCCAGCACCGGCGTTGCGGGCGCAGGATCGGCGGCGGCCCCTCCCCCGCCGAGGTTCTTGATGTAGGCCCGCGCCAAATCGGCATGGAAGCCGTCGGGATAGTTGTTGAGGAAGGCCTGCCAGGCATCGACTGTTCCCAGCTCCTTGGCGGCGTTGAAGGCGTCCTTCTCAGGCACGTTGTCGGCGTAGGCGGGCGCCACGCCGAGGGGGCCAGACGACAGGATCGGCAGAGCAAACGTCACCGTCGCCAGCAGCGTAGCGGCCAAGGCAACCGCCAACCTGGATCTCGAGAATTGCAGCATCTGCGTTCTATTTCCTTGTGGTGCGAACCCTCCAGAACCACGGAGGACCTGGTGCAGTCTGGCGATATACTTACCGGGAGCGCAAGCGATAGTTTTGGTGGCAGGGCCGCGTCAAGACACAGCCGTTAGCGTTTGCTTGACCCTTTTGATCGAACCTGCCGCTGGCGGATTAATTTCCGGAAGTGGGATGGAAACATGTGGGACACTCTCGAAGTCGCGGCCCTGAATACGCTGATGGCGCTGGTGCAGCCTGGGCAGCGCTTTTTCTGGCTGTTTCTGCTGGTCAGCCTTGTGATGGCCATCGCCATCTGCCTGTTCAGCCTGCCCAAGGGAACCAGCGAGCCGGCCGAGCGCGCGCTAGAATCGGCATTTCCCAAAGACATCTATCTGCACCGCTCGGCGTTGCTCGACTACCGCTATGCCGCCATCAACGCCATACTTTCAGTGCTGATTGTCGTCGCCACGGGCTTTGCCACTGTGGTGGTGACACAGTGGACGGCCGCCGCCTTGGGCGGATTGACGGGACTGGACGCCACCCCCGTCGAAGCCAACCTCGCCATTGGCCTGCTCTATGCCTTCCTGGCGCTGGCCGCCTTCGATACCGGCAATTTCTTTGCCCACTATCTGCAGCACAAGGTCCCGGCGCTCTGGGAATTCCACAAGGTGCACCATTCGGCAGAGGTGCTGACGCCGATCACAGTGCTGCGCATGCATCCCATCGACGACATGATCACCGGCGCCTTGCATGCATTGACCTTCGGCGTGTCCAACGGGGTGTTTCTATCGCTTTATGGTGGGCCAGTCACCCAAGTGAGCGTGCTGGGCACCAACGTGTTTTTCTTTCTCTACTTCATCTCGGCCTATCACCTGCGTCACTCACATCTCTGGGTAATGTTCCCGAAGGGCATGCGCGCCGTCCTCTCCAGCCCCGCGCTGCACCTCATCCACCACAGCAAGGCCGAGCGGCACTGGGACAAGAATTTCGCCCCCGTGTTCACGTTCTGGGATTGGCTGTTCGGCACGCTCTATCAGCCCGTCGCGCGTGAAGAGTTCGACATCGGCATCGCGGCCGAGGACACTGCTGAGCTGCAATCGGTGGGCGAGTTGTATCTCACGCCGCTTCGCAAGGTGTTGAGGCTTTTCGGGCTGCCGCTGGCCTCCAGCCGCCCGGTGTGATTAAGGTCCGGACCTCCCGTTCCGCAAGTTGAGGTCCGCCATGTCCCGCCCCATCCTGATCGCCCCCTCGATCCTGGCCGCCGACTTCGCCCGGCTGGGTGATGAGGTGCGCGCGATCGATGCGGGGGGCTGTGACTGGGTGCATGTGGACGTGATGGACGGGCACTTTGTCCCGAACATCACCATGGGCCCGAACGTGGTCGCAGCCATCCGCCCGCGTACCAAAAAACCACTCGACGTCCATTTGATGATTGCGCCGGTGGACCCGATGCTGGAAGCGTTCGCCAAGGCCGGGGCCGATATCATTACGGTCCATGCCGAGGCCGGGCCGAACCTGGACCGGACGCTGCAGGCGATCCGCGGGCTGGGCAAGAAGGTCGGCCTGGCCATCAATCCGGCGACGCACGAAAGCGTGCTGGCGCATGTCATCGACCGTGTCGACATGGTGTTGGTGATGACCGTCAATCCCGGCTTCGGCGGGCAGAGTTACATCAAGGCCATGAGCGCCAAAATCGCGTCGGTGCGCCAAATGCTCGGGGGCCGGAACGTCGATATCCAGGTCGACGGCGGGATCACGGTTGAGACAGCGCCATTGGCCGTTGCGGCGGGCGCGAACGTGCTGGTCGGCGGATCGTCGGTGTTCGGGCATGGAGATTATGCCGCAAAAATCGCGGCCCTACGAAAGGCGGCGGTTGCGTAGCGGCGACCCGTAGGTCGCCTTCGGGCAGCACGCCGAGCCGTTAGAGGGCGACCCTCGGGTCGCCCCTACGTATCCGCTGCGCCGTCATACGGAGAACAAATCGTCTGCGGAGCTAATTTGTTCTTGCAAATGTTCCGTTCATGTTCCATTTTGTTCTCACGAGTTCCAGTGAGTCGCGTCCCTCCCCGACATCCCCGAAAACGCCTCCTCTGCCGCCCCCGCGCGCAGGCCGGCGCCGCACACTCTGATGGAGCCCCACCATGTCCGTAGTCGTCCAGCGCCCCGGCGAACTTCCCGAGCAATACGAGCGCTTCGCCAAGCCCGAGCAAGCCGTGAAGTGCAAGGCCATGATCGAGCGCAGCGAGCCGGCATGGAAGGTGTGGCTGAGTTAGTAAGTTTTGGACGACGGCCCCCGCGAGCGTAGGGGCGAGGCGTCGCCCACGTCCCGCCACCTCGACTGTCCGTGTGTGCCGATGGCCGGGCGACCCGCGGGTCGCCCCTACAAATCGGCGCCTTACGAATCAAAAAGGGCCCTCAAACTGGGGCCCTTTTGCAGTCCAGACGACCTCGCCGCAGCGCTTAAGCCGCGACCTTCGCCTTCTCGGCCACAGCCTTGGCGATTTCCTTTTTCAGGCGCTTGGCCTTCAGCGACAGATCATCGCTTCCTGCCTTGGTCAGGAACCCATCCAGCCCGCCGCGATGCTCCACCGTGCGCAGCGCATGGGCGCAGATGCGCAGGTTCACGGTCTTGCCCAGCGCATCACTCAGCAGCGACACATTGCACAGGTTCGGCAACCAGCGGCGGCGCACCTTGTTGTTGGCATGGCTCACCATATTGCCGTATTGGGCGTCTCGTCCGGTCAATTCGCAGCGCCGCGACATGGGCTCGCTCCTAGAGAGTGTGTCTGCAGGGACCAAGAAGAGGCCCCCAACGACCCGTCAAGTCTATCAGCCGTCGCCGGCCAGAAACCTTTGGGAAAACGACCGACTGGTCGCGACAGCAATGCCGTCAGCGGCGGTCGTGCGGGGCTGTATAGGGGGTGTCGCGCAAGCACGTCAAGCCGGATTGCGTTTTCCGCACGTCTGCGCCGCTCGGGCACAACGGCTAACGGATTGTTTACCTTAGCCCTCCAGCATGCGGCGGGACACAGAATTGACCGAAACCGCCTCTAGGGGCAAATAGTGTGCTCAACTGTCGGGGTCCGGACATCGGACCAGGGGGCTGGCGGCCCGGCGTGGTTGACGAGTGAAGGCGTTGGGGACCGAGCCATGGTGTTGAGTTTGCTGCGATTGAGCACATTGTGCGCTCTTCCTGTATTGGCGTTTGCCACCTTGGCGGGGCTGCCAGCCCATACCCTGGCTGCCGCCGAGCCCGCGCCCGTAAAAGTGCCCGCCCGCGTCCACGCCATCTACCACATCACCTGGAACGGCCTCGATCTCGGCGACTTCACCTGGGATTCCGCCATTGCGTCCGGCCAATACAAGGCCGCCACCAGCGCCAACATCTCGGCCCTGTTCGGGGCCTACACCTGGGACGGGTCGACACGCTCAAGCGGCGCCTTCGTGACCGGCGCGCCGCATCCGGCCGCCTACAAATTCAAATACCGGGCCACCGACAAAAGCGGCCGCATGGACATGACCTTCGCCAATGACAAGGTCGTCGCCACCGTCGAGGATCCGCCGGACAAGGGCTCGTCCGGCCGCATCCCGCTCAAACCGGCGCATATGGAGAACGTGCTCGATCCCTTGAGCGCGATCCTGGCCCTGACCTCGCCGGGCGAGACCACCATCGACAAGGTCAACCCCTGCAACCGCCATGTCTCGATCTTCGACGGCCGGCAGCGCTTCGACCTGGTGCTGTCGCCAAAAGGCAAGACCCAGCTCGACGGCAGCTCCGCCGGAGCGAAATGGGCCTTCGTCTGCCGCATCCAGTACGTCCCCATCGCCGGCCACAAGCCCGACAGCGTCGAGACGAAATATATGGTGGGAACGGACGGCATAGAGATCTGGCTGGCCCCCGTGGCCTTCGCCAACGCCTTCATCCCGGTCAATGTGGTCATCCCGACCTGGGCCGGCTCGGCGCAGATCACCTCGTCCAAGGTTCAGATCGAGATGCCCGGCAAGGGCAAGGTCGCCTCGGCCGCGAAGCCGTGATTTTGGATCCTGCCTAATATTCCCCAACGCATTCGCGCTTGCCGACGGCGACAATGCCGTTTAGGGCGTTAATCGTTGGGGGCGGGCTCGCCGCTATGGACGAGCCAATTGTGCTCCCGGCAGGGTTTGGCGGCGCTTGACCCCCTGAAGTCCGGCAGAAGAGAATTCCATGACCCTCAGCGAAATGCTTGCCAAGTCCCCGCTCAAGACGCGCAACGTCACGGCGGTGCTGGGACCGACCAACACCGGCAAGACGCATCTGGCCATTGAGCGCATGGTCTCGCACAGATCCGGCATCATCGGCCTGCCGCTGCGCCTGCTGGCGCGCGAGGTTTATGACCGGGTGGTGGCCAAGGTCGGCGTCGACGCCGTGGCCCTCATCACGGGCGAGGAGCGCATAAAACCGGACAACCCGCGCTTCTGGGTGTGCACCGTCGAGGCCATGCCGCGCGACATCCCGGTGGAGTTCCTGGCCATCGACGAAGTGCAGCTCGCCGCCGATCCCGAGCGCGGGCATGTCTTTACCGAACGGCTGTTTTATGCGCGCGGCATGAGCGAGACGCTGCTGCTGGGCGCTGGCACCATGCGCGAGACCATCCGGGAAATCCTTCCCGGCGCCAATTTCGTCTCCCGTCCCCGCCTGTCCAAGCTCACCTATGCCGGCCAGAAGAAACTTTCACGTTTGCCGCGCCGCAGCGCCGTGGTCGCGTTTTCGGCGGCCGAAGTCTACGAAATCGCCGAACTCATGCGCCGCCAGCGAGGAGGCGCCGCCGTCGTGCTCGGCGCGCTCAGCCCACGCACGCGAAACGCCCAGGTCGCCATGTATCAGAACGGCGACGTGGACTACCTTGTCGCCACCGACGCCATCGGCATGGGGCTCAACCTCGATGTCGAGCACGTCGCCTTCGCCGGCTCGCGCAAGTTCGACGGCCGCCAACACAGAGAACTGATCCCGGCCGAATTGGCGCAGATCGCCGGCCGCGCCGGGCGCTTCATGAAGGACGGCACGTTCGGCGTCACCGGCGATGTGGAACCGTTTGCGCAAGAGCTGGTCGAGAAGCTGGAGCAGCACGAGTTCGAGCAGGTCAAGACGCTGCAATGGCGCTCGATCGCGTTGGATTTTGGCAGCGTGGACAAGCTGAAGGAGTCTTTGCGCGAGATCCCCGATCATCCCAGGCTAACACGCGCGCGCCAGGCCGACGACGTGGTGGCGCTGGATCATCTCTCGGGCGACGAAGAAATCGCTCGCCGCGCCACCAGCCGCGAAACCGTCAGCCTGCTGTGGGACGTCTGCCAGGTGCCGGACTACCGCAAGATTTCGCCGGCGGCCCATGCCGAATTGGTCGGGCAGGTCTACAAGTTCGTCTCGGGATCGGATGGAAAAATCCCCGAGGACTGGTTCGCCGAGCAGGTCAATCAGGCCGCCAAGACCGAGGGCGATATCGATACGCTGTCCAACCGCCTGGCCCACATCCGCACCTGGACGTTCGTGTCGAACCGCTCGGCCTGGCTGAAGGATCCGGAACACTGGCAAGCTCGCACGCGAGAAATCGAGGACACGCTGTCGGACGCGCTGCACGAGCAGCTGACGCAGCGCTTTGTCGACAAGCGGACGTCCACGCTGGTGAAACGCCTGCGCGACGACGACGATCTGGAAGCGGAAATCCGCGACGATGGCTCCGTGCACGTCGAAAAGCATTTCGTCGGCAAACTGAACGGCTTCCTGTTCGCGCCCGAAAACGTGTCGTCGGATTCGCTGAACGCCAAGGCGGCGCGCAGCGCGTCCGTGCAGGTGCTCGGCAAGGAAATGGCCATGCGCGCCCGCCGCGTCGCCTCGGCCAAGAGCGATGCGTTCAAACTGCAACGCATCGGCGCCAAGGTTTTGTGGAAGGGCGAGGAGATCGCCCGGCTGGAAAAGGGCGAGGACGCGCTGAAGCCGTCCGTGATCCTCATTTGTGATGAGCATCTGGCCCTTCCCGACAAGGAGAAGGTGCAGGAACGGCTCAATACCTGGCTGACCGAGATCATCGACGATCGGCTGAAGCCCCTCATGGAACTCGGCCGCGCCGAGGACATCACGGGCCTGGCGCGCGGCATCGCCTTCCAGATGCGCGAGAATTTCGGCATCCTGAAGCGCGAGGCCGTGACCAAGGACGTGCGCGAGCTGGACCAGGAATCGCGTGGGCAGTTGCGCAAGTACGGCGTGCGCTTCGGCGCGTTCAACCTGTTCATCCCGATCCTGCTCAAACCGGCGGCGATCGATCTGCTGGTCACGCTGTGGATGTTGAAGCACGCCGAGCGCGTTGCGGCTGCCGAACCGGGCACGCTGGATTCAGGCCGGCCCGGTCTCACGTCGGTGCCGGCTAACGGCAAAACACCGGAGGATTTTTACCGCGCCTGCGGCTTCCATCTGTGCGGCCCGCGCGCTGTCCGCGTCGACATGCTGGAGCGGCTCTCGGACATGATCCGTCCGCTGATCGCCTTCCGCCTGAACGAGGCCGCCCCAGAAGCCCCGCCCAAGGGTTCGTCGGGCGATGGCGGCTTTATTGTGCAACCGAACATGATGTCGATCCTGGGTTGCGGTTCGGGGGAGCTGGCCGAGGTGCTGAAGGCGCTGGGGTTCCGCTCGGAGATGAAGCCGAAGCCAAAGGCGATTGAGCCGGTGGTGAAGGCTGCCGCGGTTTCGGAGACAGTCGGGGTTACCGAGACCACGACGACGACCGAGACCACCGAGACGACCGAGACCACGTCAGAAGCAGGCGAAGCGGCCTCAGACGCCTCCGAAGCAACCGTGGAGACTGTGGTCGCCGCGACAGAAGCCGCCGAAGCCGTCGCCGAGCCGAGCGAGGTTGCCGCAGAAGCGTCTGACACTGCCGCCGAGGCCAATGTCGCAACGACCGAGGCCGCCGAAGGTGTTGCAAGCGTCGAGAGCGCGCCTGACGCCCCGCCCGCCCCCGACATGATCGAAGTCTGGCGTCCGCGCCGCCGCCGCGACGAGCAGCCCGAGCGCCGCCGCGACAGTGGCGAGGCCCGCCGTCCTTATCAGGGCAACCGCAACCGGAATCAGCGCCCCGGCATCGCACAAACGCCGGCAATCGCGACGACGGCCGATGGCGCAACGCCCATCGCCGCCGATGCAGGCGCCGCGACCGAGCCCGCCAAGGACGGCGAACGCCGCCCCTACCGCGGCGACCGCAATCGCGACCGGGACCGCAACCGTGGAGCCGACAATCGCAACAAGGATGGGGCCGGACCGCGCCAAGAAGCCGGCCCCGGCGGCGACGCCCGCCCACCGCGCGATAGCGACCGTCCGCATCGCGGACGCGACAGCGGCAAGGACAACCGCCGCGACACTGCCCCGCGCGAGGGTCACCGCGACAATCGCCGTGAAGAAAAACGCGCCGCCTATGATCCCAGTTCGCCCTTCGCGGCGCTCAGCGCCTTGAAACAACAGCTGGAAGACCGCAAGCGCAGTTAGGCCATGGGCGCGCTCCAAACTCTGCACCATCGTTGGCTACGGCGGTACTGGACGCCGGGGCCGCAGACCGCCATGTTTGGCCTGCAACGGCCGTTGGTGGTGATCACCGGCGGCTCGGAAGGCATTGGGCTGGCGCTGGCGCGCGAGTTCGCCGAAGCAGGCCATGACCTGCTGTTGGTGGCGCGCAATGGCGAAAATCTTGCCTCTGCCGCCAAAACCTTCGACACTGCCCGCCGCACCATCGACACGCTGGCCGCCGATCTCGCCACGTCGCAGGGTTGCGCAGCCGTCGAAGCCGAACTCGCACGGCTCAACGCTTATTGCGACATCCTGGTCAACAATGCCGCGACGGGCCTCTCCGGCCCTTTCACCGAACAGCCGCTCGCCGAACTTACCGGGCTCGCCGACCTCAACATGCGCGCCGTCACGGACCTGACGCGGCGCTACCTCCCTGGCATGATCTCGCGCGGGCGCGGGGGCGTCCTCAACGTCGCCTCGCTCGGCGGCCTCGTGCCTGGCCCGAACCAGGCCGCCTATTACGCCTCCAAGGCCTATGTCATTTCGCTCACCCGCGCCCTGGCTCATGAATGCGCCGGCCAAGGGGTGCGCATATCAGCCATGCTCCCCGGCCCCGTTGCGACACCATTTCACGCCCGCATGAACGCCGAACATTCGTACTATCTCGGCCTGTTGGGCGTCATGAGCCCGGAACAAGTTGCACGGATCGGATTTCGGGGATTCCAGCGCGGGCGAACCCTGATTTTTCCGGGAGTCCTCAACCATCTCAATGGCGTGGCGCTGCGCGTCATTCCAAGTTCGTTCATGGTTCCTGTGATGGGATGGTTGCTGAAGCGGCGATAGGCAGGCAGACATGACCTTCGAAACCAGAGCCCAGGATGAAATTTTAGCGTTAGGTGGCGCCGAAACCGGCCCATCCCCATCCGAGCGTTTGCTCCCCGTCCTCGTCATTATGCACGGCGAAGCCTCATCTGCCGGCCGCATAGGTCAGGTTCTCGCCCAGCGAGGGCATGCGCTCGACATCTGCAAGCCGAGATATGGCAGTGTGCTGCCGAAATCGCTCGACCGCCACGCCGGCGTCGTCGTTTTCGGCGGCCCGATGAGTTGCAACGACACTTGTGATTACCTCAACGACGAGATCGATTTTGTTGGGTTGGCACTGAAGGAACAAAAGCCTTTCCTGGGCGTGTGCCTTGGCGCGCAAATGCTGGCCAAGCTGCTGGGGGCGGACGTCAAAAAGCACCCTGCCGGCAAGGTCGAGTTCGGCTATCACGCTATCCGTCCGACCACGGAGGGCCGCCGCCTTGGGCCATGGCCGGAACAGGTCTATCAATGGCATCGCGAGGGCTTCGACTTGCCCGCCGGCGGCATTCGTCTCGCTACCGGCGATGTGTTCGAGAACCAGGCCTTCAGTTACGGCCCCAACGCTCTCGGCGTGCAATTTCATTCCGAGATCACCTACGCCATGGTCAACCGCTGGACCACCTTGGCCAAGGAGTGGCGCGACCGCGACGGCGCACAGGAGCGCGACGGGCAGCTGACGAGCCATCTGCTGCATGCCGGCGTGGTCAATCGGTGGCTGGCTTCAGTTGTCGAAATATGGCTGACCAGTCGGGCACCGGCTGCGGTCTAGTTCGCGTTGCCTACTCGTGGTAGCCTTGGCCAATGAACAAGACCCTTGAAACTCTGCTGTCACGCGCCGCCACCTGGCCTGCCGAGGCACAGGCCGAGCTTGCCGTTGCGGCACGACAGATTGAGTTAGAGCATTCGGGCAAAATCTTTCGGCTCTCGGCCAGCGAGCGATCCGCTATTGCCGAAGGGTTGGCTCAAGCTGATCGCGGCGAGTTCGTGCCGGACGACGAGATGGAGGCCTTCTTTGCTCGCAATGAGCCATGAAAGTTCGCTTTACGGCCCGAGCCAGCGCTGATTTGCACGAAATCTATGCAGAAATCTTTGAGCACAGTCCGCCGGGCGCCCAGAAAATACGGCAGGCCATCAAAACGACAGTGTCGGTGATTGGTCAGGGCCGGCGTCGTAGCCAAGATACCGATGCGCCCGATGTCAGGCGCGTTGCGGTTCCGCACTACCGCTACGCTGTCTATTTTCGCCTCCGCAATGACGAGGCCCAAATTCTGCACATTCGGCATAGTTCCCGGCAGTCGCCGGACCCAGACGAGTTCGCATGAGTGGCGGCGCAGAGAATTTTTGTTATACTCCCATCTAGTCAATTTGGGAGCACATAGATTATGACCGAATCAACCTGGAAAACCATCGCCATCCTGGCCGCACGCCTGATCTTCGGCCTGCTGTTCGTTATGGCGTTCACGTTCAAATTCCTTGGCATGGACCAGACGGCGGCCTACATCGCCTCGGCAGGATTTCCGATGCCTTTGGCGTTGGCCTGGATCGCGGCGATCTTTGAAGTCTTCCTGGCCTTTTGCTTCCTGACCGGCGCCTATTTCACCGAGGCGGCGCTGCTCGCTGGCGCCTATGTGATTTTCCTCGCTTTCTCGTTCCATGGCCCGAACCGTTTTGCGGCCAAGCAGGAAGAGTTCGGCTTCTTCGTCGACCACTTCACGTTCCTGGCGGGATTGTTGTTCGCGGCGGTCAACGGGCCAGGATCGCGGTGGGCGCTACCGTGGCGGCTGATCGGGCGGTGACGCCGGAAGCGCTCGTAGGGGCGACCCGTGGGTCGCCTTCGGGCCACGCGCCGCGATGCCAGAGGGCGACCCACGGGTCGCCCCTCCGCGACCCAGCCCGTTTGACCAGGGCCCGCGCCGTTGACCTCGCCGCGCGACCGGCGCACAACTGCGCCCTCCCCATCGCCACTATCGGAGCCGCCCGGCATGACCGACGTCAGCTCAACGCGCAAATTTCCCGCCAGCTTTGGTCGGTCGCCGCGCCGCGTCGAGGATCGGGCGATCCTGACCGGCAAGGGCCAGTATCCGACCGACGCGACGGCGCCGGGCGAGGCGCATGCCTATGTGTTGCGCTCGTCGGCGGGGCATGCGCGGATAATGGTCGAAGGGCTTGAGACGGCGCGCGCGGCGCCAGGGGTGATCGGCATACTGACGGCCGCCGATGTGGCGCATCTCGCCCCGCTCTCGTCATTCCGCATGATGAAGAATCGCGACGGCTCCGAGCATTGGCATCCGCCCTATCATGTCCTCGCCAGCGACACGGTTCGCCATGTCGGCGAGCCTATCGCCTTTATCGTTGCCGATACCGCCGTGCACGCACGAAACGCCTCGGAGTTGATCGACGTCGATTACGATCCGCTTCCCGCGATCACCGACATCGCCTCGGCCTTGGCCCCTGGCGCGCCCATCGTCTGGCCGGAGCAGGGCACCAATCTGCTCTACGACGCCTCGGTGGGCGATGAGGCCGCGACCAAGGCGGCGCGGGCAAAAGCCGCGCGAAAAATTGAGATCGAGATCGTCAACAACCGGCTGATCGCAAACTATATGGAGCCGCGCTCGGTGCTGGCGGTCTTTGATCCGGCGGCGGATCATTTCACTGTCACGCTCGGCTCGCAGGGCGTGCATTTTATGCGCGATGGGCTCTGCAAGGTGTTGGGACTTGCGCCCGAAAAGCTGCGCGTCATCACGCCCCCCGATGTCGGCGGCGGTTTTGGCACCAAGTTCTTCGTCTACCGCGAGTACCCCCTCGCCATGGAGGCCGCAAAAAGGTTTGGCCGGCCCGTGCGCTGGATCGGCGATCGCTCGGAGCACTTCCTGGCCGACTGCCATGGCCGCGACAACCTCGCCAAGGCCGTACTAGCGCTGGACGCCGACAACAAATTCATTGGCCTCGACATCGACTTGCGCTGCAACATGGGCGCGTATCTCTCGGAATTCGGCGCCTCGCTGCCCGGTTTTGGCGTACCGCTCTCGACCGGGCTCTACGCCATTCCCGCCGTGCACGCAAGAATCCGCTGCGTCATGACCAACACGCAGCCGGTGGATGCTTATCGCGGGGCGGGGCGTCCCGAGGCGGCCTATCTGATTGAGCGGCTGGTCGACAAGGCGGCGCGGGAACTTGGCGTGCCGGTGGATGAATTGCGCTCCAGGAACTTCGTTCAGCCCGACCAGATGCCCTACAAGAACGGCATCGGCCGGACGTACGACGTCGGCGAGTTTGAAGGCCATATGCGGCGTGGGCTGCAGAAAGCGGGTTGGGCCGGGTTTGAGGCGCGAGCGGCGCACAGCAAGGCCGCCGGAAAACTGCGCGGCATAGGGCTCGCGACCTACATTGAGGCTTGCGCCGCCGGGGCAGAGAAAGGCCGCATGGAGCTGACGCTCGAGGGTCGGGTACAGATCTATATCGGCAATCAGGCCAACGGTCAGGGCCACCGCACGGCCTTCGCGCAGATGGCGTCCGACGCGCTCGGACTGGATATTTCCGAGATCGATGTCATTCAGGGCGATACCGCGCGCATCCCGACTGGCGGCGGGACAGGTGGCTCGAAGTCGGTGCCGCTGGGCGCCGTGATTGTCGACCAGGCATCGCGGCGGCTGAGCGATGAACTGAAAAAGCGCGCGTCCGGCGAACTGGAGGCCGCCGTCGCCGATCTGGAACTGGCCGCTGGAACGGTGCGAGTGAAAGGAACGGATAAATCCGTCAGCCTGCAGTCTATCGCCGCCAAGGCGAAGGACAAGGGCGAAGTTATCGAGAGCAACGGCGCGTTCAAGGTGGGAGAGTTCACCTATCCCAACGGCAGCCACATCGCCGAGATCGAGATCGATCCGCGTACGGGCGAAACCACGCTGCTGGCCTACACCATCGTCGACGATGTCGGCGTGACCGTGAACCCTATGCTGCTGGAAGGCCAGATCCATGGCGGCGTGGTGCAGGGACTCGGCCAGGCGCTGCTCGAGCGGACGGTCTTCGACGGAAACGGCCAGCTGCTGACCGCGAGTCTGATGGACTACTGCCTGCCGCGTGCGGATGATGTGGTGCAGATCAATTTTGAGACGCGGAATGTCCCAGGCCGCAGCAATCCGCTCGGCATCAAGGGGGCGGGCGAGGCGGGCACCATTGGCGCCGCGCCCGCCGTCATGAACGCGGTGGTCGACGCGCTGTGGCGGCACAACGGCACGACGCACATCGATATGCCGGCGACACCTGAAGTGGTGTGGCGTGCACTGAACAAGAAGGCGTAGGGGCGAGACTTGTCTCGCCCTCGGGCAGCAGTCCGTGCCGTCAGAGGGCGAGACAAGTCTCGCCCCTACGCCACAGCGTGCGGCATTCAAGCCGCCGGCGTCCATTGCACCTGATCAATCCGGTCGGCGCCCGTCGCCAGCATCACCAACCTGTCGAGGCCTAGCGCGGCGCCCGAGGTCTCGGGCATGGCGCCGAGCGCGGCCAAAAAGTCCTCGTCGATAGGGTAGCGTTCGCCGTAAAGCCTCTGCTTTTCGTCCATATCGGCCTCGAAGCGCTTGCGTTGTTCCACAGGATCCGTCAGCTCACGGAAGGCATTTGCCAACTCCACACCGCAGGCATAAAGCTCGAAACGTTCGGCAATGCGCGGATCGGCGGGAGAAACGCGGGCGAGCGCGGCTTCGCTGGCCGGGTACTCGCACAAGATGGTCGGGCGGCCGAGGCCAAGTTTGCGCTCGATGCGGTCGGACAGGATTTTGCTGAAGAGGTCGCTCCAGGTGTCGTTGACCGCGACGCCAATGCCGCAGGACGCCGCTGCCGTGGCCAGGGCATTTCGGTCGCCGACCCCGTCCGGAATGGTCGCCAGCAGATCAATGCCCGTTTCGCGCGCAAACGCCTCGGCCAGCGTCAGCCGTTCGGCCCCAACGAACGGATCGGCCTCCAACCCGCGATGACGCAACCGGTCCGTCCGCGCAGCCTCAGCCGCCAGCCGCAGGATGTGGCCGCAATCGGCCATCAGCGCCTCGTACGGCTCGCCGACCCGGTACCACTCCAGCATCGTGAATTCTGGCGCGTGGGTGCGACTCACCTCCCGGTCGCGGAACACACGGGCAAAACTGAAAATCTTCGTTTCGCCGGCCGCCAAGAGCTTTTTCATCGCGAATTCCGGCGAGGTATGCAGATAACGACGCCGCGCAACCCCCGCGTCATCGCGCAAATCGGCCCGCACGCCATGCAGATGCGTCTCGTTGCCGGGCGACACTTGAAGCTGCGCCGTGTCGACCTGCGTAAAGCCTTCGGTGGCAAAATACGCCTGCAAGCTCACCTGAATTCGCCCGCGTGCCAGAAGCAGCGGCCGCCGGTCGCGGTGCCGCTGCGAGCTCCACCACGGCCCAACTGTCGCAGATGCGTCGTCTTTGTCGGCCATTTCGACCTTTGCCACGTTGGAATGATGGGGTATCAACCGCCCCAGAGTTCATTGACAGCATCCGGCGCGCGCCGGGGCATAGGCCCCCGCAGCCCGGCTTCCAAGCACAAATCGAGGATAGCATGGCGAAAGTGATGGCGAGCCAGTTGCGCAAGGGCAACGTGGTCGATCTGGAAGGCAAGCTGGCCGTCGTGATGACCGCCGAAAGCACGCGGCCCGGCAAGGGCACGCCCACGACGCAGCTGGAAATGCGCCGCATCAGCGACGGCGTGAAGGTGGTCGGCCGCTACAAGACCACCGACACGCTGGAACGCGCCATCATCGAAGAGATGCCGCACAATTACCTGTTCAAGGACGGCAACGACTATACCTTCATGAACACCGAGAACTACGACCAGGTGACGCTGCCGGCCGACATGTTGGGCGATTCGGCGGCTTACCTGCAGGAGAACATGAAGGTGCACGTCAGCATGCATCAGGGCGTTCCGGTCAGCATCGAGCTGCCGCAGAAGATCACGCTCGAGATCGCCGAAACCGAGCCGACCATGAAGGGGCAGACGGCGTCCGGCTCGTTCAAGCCGGCGATCCTGTCGAATGGCATCCGCACCATGGTGCCGGGACATATCACGGTCGGCACCAAGGTAATCGTGATGACCGACGACGGCAGCTACGTGGAACGGTCGAAGGAATAGCGCATTTTTTATCCTCTCCCCCTACTTAGAGGAGAGGAGACCGCGTCTCGCAGCGCGTTTCAGCGCAAGAGCCACGCGGTCGGTGAGGGGCAGCCGCTTGCTCCGCACCTTGCGCCACCCGCACGGAGCAAGCGGCTGCCCCTCATCCGGCCCTGATTCCTCGCGCTTTGCGCTCGGGGG
>JANMVX010000307.1:0-33116 GCA_031393505.1 Hyphomicrobiaceae bacterium
CCTTGTCGTAATGCGCAAGGTTGCCGAGCAGCCAGCGCCAGGTGATGCGGATTTTGCGGTAGGACTCCGCATTGGCTTTCAGGATGGCGGGGCCGACGCGCAGGTCTTCCGAATAGTCCGAGGACATGACCCAGAGGCGCAGAATATCCGCGCCATAGGTTTTCATCACGTCCTGGGGCGTGACGGTGTTGCCGAGCGATTTCGACATTTTCCGCCCGTCCTCGGCCATGACGAAACCGTGCGTCAGCACCTGGTTGTACGGCGCCCGGCCGCGCGTGCCGCAGCTTTCCAAGAGGGACGAATGGAACCAGCCGCGATGCTGGTCGGAACCTTCCAAGTACAGGTCGGCGGGCCATTTCAAGTCCGGCCGCTGTTCCAGGCAGAAGGCGTGCGTGCAGCCGCTCTCGAACCAGACGTCGAGAATGTCGTCGACCTTTTGCCAATCGTCCGGCTTGTCCACGAGGCCTTTCAGATAGGCCGCCGCCGCGCTGGGCTTGTACCAGGCGTCGGCGCCGTCCTTGGCGAAGCTTTTGGTGATGCGCTCGATCAGTTCGGCGGATTTCGGAAAATCCTTGCCCGGAATGACCGTACCCGTCTCTTTGTTGAAAAAGACGGTGATCGGCACGCCCCAGGCGCGCTGGCGCGACAGCACCCAGTCGGGCTTGGCCTCGATCATGCCGCGGAGGCGATTCTGCCCGGCGGGCGGGTAGAATGTGGTGTCGGCGATGGCCTTTAATGCCACATCCCGAAGCGTCGCAGCTCCAGCGCCCCCTCTCCCCGTGCTTACGGGGAGAGGGCTGGGGTGAGGGGCGGCAGCGGCGGAGGTCTTCTTGGCGGCTGGCGAGGTCTTGGCGGATGCCACGACTTTGCGCTGCCCCTCATCCGGCGCAAGGGCGCCACCTTCTCCCCCTGAAGAAGGGGGAGAAGGAAAGGGGCGGTCCATGGCGATGAACCACTGCGGCGTGTTGCGGAAGATGATCGGCTTCTTGCTGCGCCAGGAATGCGGGTACTGATGTTTCAGCCGGCCGCGCCCGATGAGGGCGTTGGCTGCCGTGAGCGCCTTGATGACGGCGTCATTGGCGTCGCCCTTCTCGCCCTTCTCGGTGAGGACGCGCTTGCCCTCGAAACCGGGCGCATCCTTGGTCAGAAAGCCGTCGGCGTCGACGGTGAAGGGTATGGCGGTGTCGATTTTTTTCGCGCGCAGCTCCGCGTCGTGGTGTGCCCAGATCTCAAAGTCGTCCGTACCGTGACCGGGAGCGGTGTGGACAAAGCCCGTGCCGGTGTCGTCGGTGACGTGGTCGCCGGCAAGCAAAGGGACGAGGAAGGCATACTGGTCACGAATCGGCCAATTCACGAGTGGATGACTACAAACGATGCCTTCCAAAATTTGGGCATCCACGCTGCGAAGCTTCTTGTAGCCACTGGCGTCTATCTTTGCGGATGACATCACTGCGGGCGCTAGCTGGTCAGCAAGAATGTACCGTTCACCGGCCTTAGCCCAATTTCCAGGGGGCGCGTTTGTTACCTCGTAGAGTCCGTAAGCAATCTTCGGCGAAAAACTGATCGCGCGATTTCCAGGGATGGTCCAAGGCGTTGTCGTCCAGATGACCACAGATGACATCTCGGAAGCGAGCTGGCTCCGTTCAATATCCAGTGGATCAACCTTTGACCCAATACGAATGGCGGGCAATATCGGAAACTTCACAAACACCGTATCGCTCTGATAATCCGCATACTCCACTTCCGCCTCGGCCAGCGCGGTCTTCTCGACCACGCTCCACATCACGGGCTTGCTCCCCCGATACAGCAGCCCGTTCATGGCGAACTTCATCAGCTCCGCCGCGATGAAGCTCTCGGCCTCATGCGTCATGGTCATATACGGGTGCCACCAGTCGCCCTCGACGCCCAGGCGCATGAATTCGCCGCGCTGCACGTTGAGCCAGTGTTCGGCGAACTCGCGGCACTCCCGGCGGAACTCCAGCACCGGCACCGCGTCCTTATCCCGCCCCGCCTCGCGGTATTTCTCTTCGATCTTCCATTCGATCGGCAGGCCGTGGCAGTCCCAGCCGGGCACGTAGTTGGCGTCCTTGCCCAGCATCTGCTGGCTGCGCACCACCACGTCCTTGAGGATCTTGTTCAGGCCGGTGCCGATATGGATGTTGCCGTTGGCATAGGGCGGGCCATCGTGCAGGACGAAGGTTTCACGGCCCTTGCTCAGCTTGCGCTGCTGCTCAAACACCTTCAGCGCCTGCCAGCGCTTGACCCATTCGGGTTCGCGCTCGGGCAAGCCCGCCTTCATGGGAAAGCCGGTCTTTGGCAGGAACAGCGTTTCCGACCAGTCGCGGGTGCCCGCAACGGGGGCGGGCGAGGGCGCGGCTGGCGCGGGAGCGGCGGACGGCTGAGCGGCGGCCTTGGGCGATTTGCCCGGCGGTGTCTTGGTCATGGGATGTCCGGCAAGCGTGGAGTTGATTTGCCGGAGGGTGTAGCAATGCCTTGGCCGATGATCCAGC
The DNA here is from genome assembly GCA_031393505.1 of Hyphomicrobiaceae bacterium. GTDB lineage: Bacteria > Pseudomonadota > Alphaproteobacteria > Rhizobiales > Hyphomicrobiaceae > JANYHF01. Next base: position 2,511 of record JANMVX010000307.1, read on the forward strand.
CTTTACGGCCGACCGGCGGCAAACAGGCGCCGCCATGGTCCAAGGAACCTACGCACAGCTTATCCACACCAAGCACGCGCCATCCGCGTCAGGCGTAGACCAGCACCAGAGCGCTCGCGAACACGACCACGCTGACGGCCGTAATGGCCATTCCGGTGGCGACTGCTTTTGCGAATTCTGCGACCATGACACACGTCCCGCTTGACTGCGCCGATGTGCGGAACGGCCAAATTGCCCTTTTCCGTCAAGCACATCATTCCTGGTGCAACGTCGGCTGTATGCCAGTCGAAAGCGCGTTGCCCGCCGTCGTGCGCCAAGCTTCAGATACGCAGCAACTGCTTGGTGTACGGCCTGTCAATAGAGCGCCGGACGCCGGAGATATTCCAGCGAACAATGGTTAACAACTCGGTATTTATGTGGATAACTTTATTTCGCCACAGGATCGCTGTGGAGCAGAAAATCCGAGCCGGCCGCTCAGGCCGACTCGAGTCCGGCCTCAACGGCCAGGCGCACCAACTGGGCGAAACTGTCGACCTCCAACCGGCGCATGATGCGCGAACGGTGCACTTCCACGGTGCGTTCGCTGATCTCCAGCTTGACCCCGATGGCCTTGTTGCTGAGGCCGTTGATGAGCTCTTTCAACACCTGCAATTCGCGTTGCGACAGGCGGGCCGAAATCCATTGCCGGCGCAGCATCATGCTGCGGGTCGGGCGTTCGCGGGGCGGGGCGAAGGCGGCGTCCAGCGCAGCCGCCGCGGCTTCGGCGACAATCGGCTGCGCCAGGAAATCGGTGGCGCCCGCTTTCAGGCAGTTAACCGCCATCGCAACCGAGGCGTTGGCCGAAATTACAATCGATGGCAGGTCCGGCTTGTGCTGCGCCAGCCAAGCCACCACGTCGATCACGTCCTTGTCGGGCAGCGGATCGAACATCAGAACCGCGCCAGGGGCCAAGCCTGGCGCCTCACGCAAGAACTCGGCGCCGGATTCGAAATCCTGCCACAAGGCATCGGCTGCGCCGTCCACCAAGCGGGCCAGATCGGCCCGGGCAAGACTATCAGCCGCCAAAGCGTAGATACGATTCTTCGTGGAGCTACCCGCTGAGGCACTCCCACCGCGTCTAGGGCGCGTCGATTTCATGTCAAGCAATTCGCTACCATTGGTTCAGCCAGGGGAACACTGAGCGCTTGGCATAACGCTCGAGGAGCCGCTTTGGTTCACGTGCCACGGCGCAGCTGCTGGCGAGCACTCTTTGGTGTTGTTTTTCAGCGTCATACAGATCGCCGTTCTAATGCCCTCGCAGGGACTCGTCCAGACTGCCCTAGGAATGCTAGCGATGCAGATAATCGGGTCAAGGTCTAACAACGTCTAATGTCCTCCACTATCAAGGGAATCGTTGGACGCCACACAGTTCGCAGCATATCGACTATCCAGAGTCCGACGCGGTGGCGAGACGCCCTAAGGGCCCACGCTTCAATCGGTTTCCGCAGGCGCCTTGAACAGCGTGACGCAGGCGCCAGACAGCACCCCACATCTTTGCGATAGGACCCGGCGGCGCAGGTGGCGAACGTGCCGGTCACTGAAAACTGAAAAACGCCGCCACGACCCCCGTGAGCACAATGACGCTGAGGCCTGCAATTGCGAGGCCGTTGGCAAAAGTCTTCTTGATTTCAACGCTCATGACAGTCGCTCTCACGTTGACGGCTTCCGCACGATGACGACGCCGGGTGGGCCGTTGACCCCGCTGTCCCGCTCGGACACTATCCATTGTCCGGTCACGCCATCAGCTCAGTCCGGCACCGTACCAAGCACATCCGCCTCGGGACGGGGCGACGGCTGGAAATCATGAGCCCGTTGCAGCCCGACTGACGGCTACACCGATGATCCCGCGAGCAATCGGCGCCACGCTTCGGCGCAATCGGCTTGCATCTGCACTTTCAAGGCCTCAATGCCGGCGAACGGCGCGTCGCCGCGCAGATAGGACACCAGATCGATCGCGAGGGTCTTGCCATAAAGGTCGCCGCGGTAGTCCAGCAGGAACGACTCGAACACGGGCGCGCCATTGTCGAAGGTCGGCCGCTTGCCCAGATAAGATGCGGCGGCATGCCGTACGCCGTCGATCCACACCCAGCTGGCGTAGATACCGTGCCTGAGGCCGTTGCCGGGCGCCAACAGAATATTGGCCGTGGGAAAGCCGAGCCCCTCGCCGCGCCCTGCGCCCGCGATCACCTCGCCTTCGATGCGCCACCAGCGCCCGAGCAGCGCGCGCGCCGACGCAACGTCGCCGGTACGCAAAAAGTCGCGAATGCGGCTGGACGAATAGGGCGCTGCGCCATCGCCCGCCGCCGTCTCGATGCTAACGCCGAAACCGAGCGTCGCGCCTTCGGCCTGCAGCATCGTCCCGGTGCCGCGCCGTCCTTTGCCGAAGCAGAAATCATAGCCCACCACGACATGGCGCACACCAAATCCGGCCACCAGAACCCGAGCGACAAAATCCTCGGCGGCCATCGAGGCCATGGCGTGATCGAACGGCAGCACGGCGGCGAACTCCAGCCCCTGGGCGGCCAACAGGTCGAGCCGCTGCGGCAACGGCGTGAGCGTGAAATGAGCGGCGTCGGGCTGAAAAAACGCGCGCGGATGCGGCGCGAACAGCATCGCTCCGGCCGGCCCGGGCAGCGCGGCCGCCAGGGCACGAACTTTCGCGATCACGGCGGCATGGCCCATATGCACGCCATCGAAATTGCCGATGGTCAGCACGCCACCGCGGGCGGACGCCGGGATATCGTGAAAACGATTGAAAACCTGCATAAAGGAGCGATCCCGTCCCGCCACTGCCAGCTTAGGCCGCGCGCGCGGGCACCATCAGCACGGCCTCGCCCTGCAATACCGTCTTGCCGGCCACCGAGCAATCGCAGGCGAAGATCGCGCGCCGCTTGGCCGCAATCAGTTCCGTCACCACGACCTTGGCGGTGACCTCGTCGCCGATCCGGACCGGGCCGCGGAAGCTCAACGACTGCGAGACATAAATGCAGCCCGGCCCCGGCAGCCGCGTGCCAAAAATTGTGGAGAGATAGCCGGCGGTCAGCATGCCGTGCGCGATGCGGGTCTTGAAAATCGTGTTGGCGGCGAATTCGGCATCCAGATGCAACGGATTGTTGTCGCCCGTCAGCACGGCGTAAATGGCGATATCGCTCTCCATGACGATGCGCGCATAGCTCGCCTCCATGCCCACGAAGAGGTCCTCGAAGCACTTGCCCTGCCGTACCGATCCATCCATCCGCGTGTTCCTGGCGACGCTGCAACGCACAAAAGTGTAGGGGAGGATGTGCTGCGGCGCAATATGCATGGTGGCGGCGCTGGACAGGGCGTTTGGCTTGGGCTAATGGTCCGGCTCCCGCATCTGGCCGGGCGGTTAGCTCAGCGGTAGAGCACTACCTTGACATGGTAGGGGTCACAGGTTCGATCCCTGTACCGCCCACCAGGGGACGGGATCACGTTGCGGCCGGACCGGTGCGACGACGGTCCGCCAGGAACGCCCGCAAGCCGTTTTCGCCGCGCGGCGTGGTCCAGCGATGGTTCCAGGCGAAGACGGGGCGCAGCAGCGGCGCCAGCGCGCGCAGGAGCGGGCGCAGCACCGTCACCTCCCAGACGATATCGACGTGCGTGCCGCCATCGCGCGGGACGAGCGTGGCGCTCCATAATCCATCGAAGTCGCCCTTGGATTTCACGACGACACGCCGGTCCAGCTCCAGCACCGCCGCCTCCAGGATGAAATTCAGCTGGTAGGGCAGCGCGCCACGTGCTTTTGCCCGCAGCCGGTCGCCGACGCGTGGCGGTCCATCGGGGCTGAGTTTCTCGGCTTCCAGGTAGACGCCTGTCCACCACAGCGGCAGCAGTTCTCCGCGCGACAACACGTCGTAGACTTCGGCGACTGTTGCGCCGGGGAGGTCCCAGGATTCTTCGAAGCGGAAGACGTTGGAGGGCATGGCGGTCGTGTCCCATGGGGTGGTGACCGGGATACGCGTATTGGGCGGCGGTGGATCGGTGTCAGGAACTAACGGCTCGTAAGTGCCCGACACCCAGTTGCTCCCGCCCCGCCGCGCGATGCCAGTCCGGCCGCCGCTGCCGGAAGCCGGGCGCGAATTGGAACGCCCCGAGGAGGCAATAGAGGGTGACACTGACGATGTGCAGCACTAGGGGATGGGGGGGGCGAAGAAGCGGGCATTGTCGGGGTTGATCGAAGTGCCGATGGCGAGCGAAGTCAGGCGGACGGCGCCAGCGAGAACGGGAATGACGGCCAGTGCGATCAGGGACGCGGGGATGAGATAGTCGGCTCGGGTGGACAAGGAGGACATGCGAGACCTTGTGCAGCGTGTGGGTTGGGTCACTCCGCTCCCCCGAATTCAAACAGCGCTCCGATGGCGGGCGAGACAAGTCTCGCCCCTAGTTGTGGCGAATATCGCCGGCCTGCTGGGAGTTCGCCAGCAACGCCCGGCCGCTCACGTCATGCGCCGGCGGGCCACCTGAATTCCGGCCGCAGCCCGGCATACACGGGCCGCCCGTCGGACGGCTTGGCGTAGCCCTTCGTTTCGTCCCAGAAGGCGTGGTAGGTCGCCTTCGGGAACGTGCTGGCATCGTAGCCCATGACGTTTGGCACAGCCACGCGGATGCGATGTTGCTTGTCGTCCAGCATCAGCACCGCACCGCAATCGGTGCACAGGCAGATCTCCAGCGGACCGGCGGGGTTGGCGGCGTTGAACGGCACGCGCTTGATCTTCTCGGGATGGTCGACTTTCACGTCGCCGTAGTTGAAGAAGGCCACATGCGTGGTGTGCTGCTTGGTCACCGCCTTGCAGACATTGCAGTGGCAATCGTGGTTGTCGATGGGTTCGGCGCAGGACGTGACGTGCACATGCGCGCATCCCCCGGAGTATTTTGCTGTCATGGCTTGGCACTCCGTGAACGGCTCCCGTGTCTGGGAGACCGGCGGCAGCCTAGCACGACTGGTGGCGGGCTGGGGAAAATGCAGCCGCTTCGGAGCGCCCGCTGAGGGCTTCGCCAAGCGCCCGCCCGGCTTCCGGGTAGGCGCGGGGGGGGTAGGGAGGCAGCGCGTCATTGGCACGTACGTCGCTATTTGATACATGTGAGGCATGAGCACCACGACCACTCTGCCAAATATTGCCAGCCTGTCGACCGCCGAGAAGCTGCGGCTGATCGAGGAACTTTGGGACTCATTGAACGCGTCGCAGGATCAACTGCCGGTCCCCGATTGGCACAAGGCGGAACTCAACGCGCGCCACGAGGAGTTCGAGCGGGATGGCGTAACATTAAGTCTCGATGAGGTCGACGCACTGGTTGTCGAGGCATTGCGCAAGCGATGAGCTTGCGGGTCCTGCGCAGGGCGGCCAAAGATATCGCCGACGCCGCCGTCTGGTACGAGGACCAACTCGCGGGGCTTGGCGGTGAATTCAACACTGCGGTGAAGGCCGCGTTCCGGCGCATCGAGACCGGGCCGGCGCGGTACCCGTTCGCCTATGGCGCCTATCGCCGGGCCATCCTGCCGAGATTTCCGTACACGATCTATTACCGCGTGTTAGGTGCCGATGTCGTGATCTACGCCGTGATGCACCACAGTCGCGATCCCAAAGTGCTGAGGGGGCGGTTGAATTGAGGGGTAGCTAACGAAGCTACTCGGCTGCAGCCGGAACTGATTGACCAGCCATCGCGCGGGCACAGTCGATGGCGGCCGTGACTTGGGCGACGGACAGATGCGGATACTCCGCGACCGATCTGCCTTCGCCGAGCCGGGTCAGGATCAGCTCGACCGTGATGCGCGTGCCGGCGATGTCCGGCTTGCCGGACAGGATTTCGGGGTCGGTGATGATGCGCGTAGGGGTTGGCATGCGGGGTGTCTCCGGGGCGATTTGTACCATGGCCCGAATAAGTGCGAAACAGTCAAACACAGCCGAGCAACTGATCGCCACAGGCGCGTTGTGAGTCGTCCGGGCTGGCGCAAGTTGAGCACCTCTCAACATTCGCGTTACCGCTCCAAATGGACTATGATTTGCCGATGAAAATGATAATCGAACAAGTCCTCCCCAAAGCGATAGGGGCGAAAGACACACTTACAAATCGCCTTTTGTCCGAAGCCGCTGCAATTGGAATTTCGGAACAGGAACTGACAGCGCTGCTTGCGATGGCCCCTACCCTATCGAATGCCGGCTGCTTTCTCGACGTTGTGACCGGTCTGTGGCGCTATGAATTCGGATTGCCGTACACGCTCGATAATGGGCAAGCGGTACTAGGCACGCAAATGTGGGTTGAGGTCGTCTATCTCTGTGCCGTGCTCGCGTGTGCCCGGAGGCGTCTGACGGCGGAGCAACTAGTGCCGTATATGCGGCGCCTTTGTGATCCAGCAAAGCATCAAGACGTGCTCGCGGAAATGTCGCCGATGATGCGCGTTGATCCGTCAGTCCCGTCCGACTTTGAAGTTGTCGGCCACGGCACAGGCAATCGTGCAATCGACTGGTGTGTCGGACCCCATTTAGATCGCCTTGTGTTGCTTGACGTCAAAAGACGCTCGGCAGACTTCCGACAGGCAATGGACAAACTTCCTGATACCGGAATTGCGCCGGCACCCGACCACGATCCGGCACTTATGTTTCGCAGTGTTGAGTCGAAATTCCTTGTTAAAGATCCAATGGTTTGCCTGCAAGGAGTGTGGATCACAACAGACCTGAAGCAAGATCGCATCGCGATTGAGAACAAGTTCATGGCACTCGACGCCGGCAAAGTACACTTCTTCATCCTTGGCGACCGTAAGCCGGATGCGCACGTTGTCAGTCGGCTGCCTGATGATGCAGAATATATAAGAGCACTATTCAAGCTCGTACCTAGTTCACGGTTTACATTCGAAAGAACCTAGCAATTCGACAACTGATCATACAATTAGAACGGCAATCGATCTGGGCTGTACACACAGTGAAGCACATTGGCTAGTTGCTGATCCTCTTGCTCGATACACGGAATCACACAATCGCGCAGGCTTGGCGTACCTTGATCGACAAGAGGACAGTGTTTCGCGCACCTATCGTCCAATTCCTTATTCTCCAACCAGGCGTCTCTACGCTCTTTTTCGATCACGACCATCAAGCGTCCGAATCCGGTGCCTAGCTCCGGTAAGAATAATTCTACGTACTCTACGTATCGCTGCCGTTTTTTCTCTCTATCTCCCAACATCATCTTTGTGTAGGCTGATCGCCTTTCCTTACACACATTCAAAGATCCGAAGCCTTGGGATCGCCACGCAGTCTCACAAGGTGGTTGCTTAGCAAAACTAGTGCTCAGTGTCTCTTCCTGTTGCACAAGAACCCCTGAGCAATAGGCTGACCGTAGCAACCTATCCGACGCCGTCTCCGGAGTTTGAGCTTGGACGAGCTCAGACCCAAGCAATGTAAACAATACCAGCCCGACACGCACTTGAGTGCCATAGCATTTCACACTCACGAGATACCCCATCGCTGCGCTCAGTCCCCAAACACTATCGCTGGCACGACACGGCGGATCGGAACAGCGGTCGCCGCGCTGTACGATCTGTTGTCAACGCCAGCTTAGTCGACCGTCACCATCAAGTCGCCTACTCCTGGGGTGAACATATTGTGGCTGGCGCGGATATGGAAGCGTTGGCATCCGGCCCTAGGGTTCGCCTCGCCGTCGGGCAGTTCCAGTGTCGCCATTGCGCGCGGCGTGTCGCGATTGATCGAATACGGAACAATCGCGCTGACGACCATGGTGATGGTTTGGCCTATAGAATGGTATGGGCCTCGTTCCACTAGGTCGAGTGCATGGGAGCCGGCCGCATAGGGCTTGCCGTTAGTCGGCGCTGGAATGGCTTGCGCCAGGGCGCAGCGGATGCGCGACAGGATCGCGGCGTCGTAGATTGTGAGTGTTTCTGGCACCTCGGACTGGCACGTCATGGCTGAGACGCCGGACTGTGAACAGACCGCCCGGAGGAAGACATCGTACTGATATCCCGGCGGATTTGGATCGGCCTGGTAGGCAGCGACGATGGCGGCAAGACCTAGGAAGAATTTCATGGGTCCCTCTCACAAAAGCGATGTGTCCAGCGTTGCATGCCAATCATGAGTGAACAATCGCCACTTGGACGGGACAGGCACTCCTGCGAGTCTAGTGTTTCGTTTGGCGTGGAGTCCGATCTGCCTCCCCCCTCAATACACCCGCGCCTTCGGCTTCACGCTCTCCACATCCCCCGTCATCGTATTGAGATGCACCGGCCGGTACCCGACCCGCACCGTCCGTTTCCCCGCATCGATCCACGCCAGCGTGTGCTTCATCCACGCCTCGTCATCCCGCTTCGGGAAATCCTCGCGCGCATGCGCCCCCCGGCTCTCCTGCCGGTTCAGCGCCCCCTCAACCGTCACCACGGCCTGCACCACCAGATTGTCCAGCTCCAGCGTCTCGACCAGATCGGTGTTCCAGATCAGCGAGCGATCCGTGACCGCTACATCGTCCATGCCCTCCCAGACTTTTTGCACCCGCGCACGACCTTGCCGCAAAGTCTCGCCGGTGCGGAACACGGCGGCGTCCTCCTGCATGGCCTTCTGCATGATCGCGCGTAGCTGCGCCGTGGATGTCCCACCCTTGGCGTAGCGGAATTTGTCGAGGCGCGAGAGGGCGAGGTCGCCAGCCTCTTTGGGCAGCTCCTGACGCGCGCCGCGATCAATGGTCTCGGCGCAGCGGTGGGCGGCGGCGCGGCCGAACACGACGAGGTCGATCAGCGAATTCGAGCCGAGGCGGTTGGCGCCGTGAACGGAGACGCACGCTGCCTCGCCGACCGCCATCAGCCCAGGAACCAGATGATCGTCCGTCCCCGTCACGCTCCCCACCGCATCGCCGTGGTACGTACACGGTATACCGCCCATGTTGTAATGCACCGTCGGCAACACGGGAATGGCGGCGCGGCGCAGATCCACGCCAGCAAAAATGCGCGCCGACTCTGTGATACCGGGCAAACGTTGCGCGAGAATTTTTGGGTCGAGATGGTCCAGGTGCAGGTGGATATGGTCCTTGTCCTTGCCCACGCCCCGGCCTTCGCGGATTTCGATGGTCATGGCCCTTGAGACGACGTCACGGGACGCGAGGTCCTTGGCGTGCGGGGCGTAGCGCTCCATGAAGCGCTCGCCGGCGCTGTTGGTCAGATACCCGCCTTCGCCGCGCGCGCCTTCCGTAATCAGCACGCCGGCTCCGTACACGCCGGTTGGATGGAACTGCACAAACTCCATATCTTCCAACGGCAATCCTGCGCGCAACACCATGGCGTTGCCGTCACCGGTACAGGTGTGGGCCGAGGTGGCGGTCTGGTAGGCGCGGCCGTAACCGCCGGTGGCGAGGATGGTCTTCTTGGCCGAAAAACGGTGCAGCGTGCCGTCTTCCAGGCACAGGGCGACGACGCCGCGACATGCTCCGGAAGAATCCATGATCAGGTCGATGGCGAAATATTCGATGAAAAAGCGCGCGTTGTGTTTTAGCGCCTGACCGTAAAGTGTATGGAGCATGGCGTGGCCGGTGCGGTCGGCGGCGGCGAAGGTGCGCAAGGCCGGCGGCCCTTCCCCGAATGACGAGGTCATGCCCCCCCACCCGCGCTGGTAGATGCGCCCGTCGTCGGTGCGCGAGAACGGGACGCCCCAGTGCTCCAGCTCGTAGACGGCGGCGGGGGCGTTTTTGCACAGATATTCGATGGCGTCCTGGTCGCCCAGCCAATCAGAACCCTTGACGGTGTCGTAGTGGTGCCAGCGCCAGTCGTCCGGCCCCATGTTGCCCAGCGAGGCCGCCACGCCGCCCTGCGCCGCCACGGTGTGCGAGCGGGTCGGGAAGACTTTGGTGATGCAGGCGGTGTCGAGCCCGGCTTCGGCGCAACCGAGCGCGGCGCGCAACCCCGCCCCTCCGGCCCCGACCACCACCACATCAAAGGTGTGGTCGGTCATGGTGTAGGCGCGGCCGCCGATGGAGGGGATGGGGGCGGTGGCGGATTTGGGGACGGTGGGCATGGGATCAGGCTCCGAGCCAGAGGTCCACCACGGCGCCCGCAGCAGCGAGCGCGATGATCAGACAAAACAGCGTGTTAGCTCCCAGCATAACGCCCAGCAGCGGCTTTCGGATGTAGTCCTCGAGGATTTCGCCCATGCCGATCCACATATGGAGCGCCCCCACCAGCACCAGCGCCAGCAGCGGCAGCGCAATCCCCGGCTGCTCCAGCGCATGATGCACCGAAGCCAGGTCGCGCCCGGCGATGCGGAGCAGAATATAGAGGGCGTAGGGGACCAGCACGGCCAGGATGATGGCGGTGGTCCGCTGGCGCCAGAACGCGCGCGCGCCGGCGCGGTTCGGCGGCTTTTTGGGGGTGCGGTCGGAGACGGATTTTTGCATGGGGGTGCTCATGGGGTGGGTCGAGTTGGGGGGAGAGATAGCAGGGGCGGGGGGGATGCGCCAATGCTGGGTTTCCAACCGGGCTGGTGGCTCAACTCACGGAAAGTGCGCCTGTGTCAAAACACCCTCCGAAGGTGCGGCTCCATCGCCTTCTCCCATTGGGAGAAGGTGCCCGAAGGGCGGATGAGGGGATTGCGGCCGGAGGCGTACGCACCGCTGTTCACACTCGCGCCACCTGTCCCCTCATCCGGCGCAAGTGCGCCACCTTCTCCCGATGGGAGAAGGAAGACGTTGCCCGCTGCCACGTGATCGGATGACTTGAATCCATGCTGGGGGCTGTCGATGGTCGCGACTCCGGTATTCGCGGGCCACACCAATCTTGCTACGACCCTTGCATGGTCGAAGTCCTCGAACTCGCCATCGAAAGGGTCCGCAAGTTGCCTGCGGATCGCCAAGAATTCCTGGCCAGCGTGCTGGATGAATTCGCTGCGGACAGCGACGCCGTGTACATCCTCAGCGCAGAAGAGCGCGCCCTGGTCGAGGAAGGCCTTGCCGATCTCGACGCCGGGCGCATCGTCCCGGACGCCGGCATGGCCGCCTTCTGGAACCGTCACGGATCATGAAGCTGGTCTATGCCGAGGTGGCGATGACGATGATGTCCCTCCGGCCAAGTCCTGTCTTCACTGGCTGCACCAATCATGCTAGCCTGCCCTCATGATCAAGCCCCTCGAACTCGCCATCGAAAAGGTGCGCGGCCTCTCCGAGGATAAGCAGGCCTATGCCGCAGAAGCCCTTGAAGAGATCGCGACGCAGACTGCCGGCGGCCATCGCCTCAGCGAAGACGAGCGCCGGTTGATTCTCGAAGGCATCGCGGCAGCCGATCGGGGCGATTTTGCCAGCGAAGCGGATGTGCAGGCCGTGCTCGGCCGCTATCGCGGATGAAGGTCCGCGAGACCACGCCAGCGCTGCGCGATCTCGCGGGCATTCTGGAGCATCTCCATCAAAAAAGCCCGCAAGGCGCGGCAAGCGTCGCGCGGGCCTACGACAAAGCCCGCGACCAGCTTTCGCGCATGCCCTATTGCGGCAGCAAGCTGGACGAGTTCGAGACGTGGCGACTGCCGCTGGTGAAATATCCGTATACGATTTTCTATCGGGTGCGGGCCGATATCGGTGAATTGCAGGTCCTGCGCATCGTGCACGGAGCCCGGGTAAAGGATTTGGGACGGGTGCCGGAGGATGCGTAGTTTACGGGCCGAACAGCGGCGGAGGCTGCTGTGGTCTAGACGAGTTTGCGGCAGTGCACTCAGGACCAGCGACACGCCCAGCGGCGGAAACTCGTTAGGCGGCGATGCTGCGATCCTCCCGCCAACCAAGTGCCGAAGCAACCATCGGGTGAACAACAATTTTTGCGTCCTCACCGATCTCCGTATCGCGAACAGTTGCGTGCTCATCATAACAGTATTTGTAAGGCTCTTCGGCGCAAGTTTTCACGCCGACTACGCCAGACTTGAATAGACAGCAGACGAGAGCCCTAGCGAGCATCAGCAATCGTTCTGTTTTACTTCCTTCGTAAGCTTGTTTCGCAAGTCGTTCAACGTCATCTACCGCAAGTCTATCTTGGGATTCTACGTCACAAATTAGTTCGTAGAGCCGGTCGCCATTCAGCTCGGATATGCGGATGGGAGTTGAGCGGCCCGATACTGCACGAGCGTAGACTTCAAAGTTGGGATGGGACGATCGCCACTCGACTGCTAGTGCCTGAAAACGATCACGCGAAAAACTTGCCTCAATTGACGTTACTGCACGGGCAGGTAAGGGCAGATCTGCTCCGTCGGCCGAGGAAAGAATTTTGTTGACTAACGCAATAATGTCGCGAGGCCGTCGTAGCGTTCTTTCGACCAAAAAAGCTCTGATCGCCTCACCCCTCACTTCCGTTGGGAAAACGTGCTCAAGTCGAACATTGCTGCGGGTATATCGATGAGCGAAAAGCCTCGCAATTCGCTCCTCAACGACTTGATAAAGGGAACCCTTTGTCCATCGAATTCTACTGATAAGCCCTTCAAACTTCTCGGGCTGGAAATGCCGATCTGTCGCGGCCAATATCATGGATTCATACAAATCCTCCCTGAGCGCAACTACGATTTTAAGATTCGGAATCCTGCGAAAACTTTTTATGCACTCAATTAATGATCTAATTAGTGCGTACTTTGTGATTTCGCTACCTGCCCAGTTTCCGTCAAGGTCGTCAATAAGAACATAGTGCCCTTCGTCTTTTTCTGCCATCAAGTCTGCTAGCGCGGATATTGTTTCATTAAGTTCGCGCATCTGAAGACCGCTAACTATCTCTTGCGCTCGCAATTTAATAGTTCGTTTCTCCGAGTCGGATTGGTTCGATTCGGCACCGATTTTGCCGTCCAGTAAGTTGCTTGCGGCACCGAATTCTGTTTTCAGTTTCTCAGAAACGCTACGCGTCAGTTCTTTTGAGATTTCGTCAGCATCGATCCAGAATTTTCCTCCGTGACTCTCAAGATAGGCGACGACAGCCGCCTTGCGTTGATCTCTACGGACAAAGGATTGTATCTTACCGAGCATGGTACGAAAGCTATGCTCAGTACGCACTCCCAAACACTCGCGTATCACATGAACTGCAAGAATGTGTTTCCACAAATACTCATAGAAAACATGCAGATCAACTCCCAAATCCGACAAATACTGTATGATCGTCGAATTGCTGACATATTCAAATGACGCCTCTTTTGGGTCGACTCGGGTGACGTTGTTAAGAGTGTGTTCTAGATGCCAAAGAACGGCGCTTTTCCCTGCCCCCGTGCGGCCCAATATGAGGCACCGATGCGATGAGATATCCTTGATCGTATCAACGAGAGGCATAGCTACAAAGCACGCGCCCAAATATTCGTGGTCCTGTTCGGCTGCTGGAGAACCGATGTTCTCGCCTGCTCTCAGGCGGATTTTTGCGTTTTTTGCCATGCTGGCTTGCCCCGAATGACCGCGAGTCACCGCGAATCGTCGATTCGTCGCACACTATCTCCAACTCGTCAGCGGCAGAGCGTCCCAATCAACAGTTATTGTGGCTTTTGATTCCGCCCCGCTTGCTGACTAGGTGGTGAGCTGCCTCCCCCCCTCCACCAACCCCACCACCCCCTCCGGCATCCCCTCTACCACCTCCCCCGGCAGCGCATCGCCCCGCAACGCCACACGCAGCCGCGCCGACGCCAGCAGCGCCGCCCCGACCGCCGCGCCGCCACCGTCGCCGCCACCGTCGCCGCCAGCGCCCCGCCTCGCCACCCGCTGCGGCAGCGCCACATTCCAGGTATCGTCGGCACAACGTCCTGGATCGCAAGCGGTTGGACTTTTCCACCGATGCTATCCTTGCAACGCAATCATCCCGGCTTGAACAGCGCGATGAAGCTCGCCAGTGTGCGCGCAACACAGACGCCCCATACGCGGAGATCTTCAATGGACTGGCCCACCCCAATGTCGCTGCACGGGACGCGGGTTTCGATTGTGCCGCTCGAACCGGCGCATCTGGAGGGCCTCCAAAGCGCGGCGGCCGACGGCGACCTCGCTCGGCTGTGGTACACCGTGGTGCCCACGCCCGAGGGCGTCGCAGCGGATATCGATCGCCGGTTGCGGCAACGCCAGGCCGGGACCATGCTGCCGTTCACGGTGATCGAGCCGGGGGCGGGGCAGACTGGCGGCCAAATCGCCGGCATGACGACCTATCTCAACATCGACGCCGCCAACAAGCGGCTGGAGATCGGCGGCACGTGGTACAGCAAGTCCGTGCAGCGCACCGGGCTCAATACCGAGTGCAAATATCTGCTGCTGAAGCATGCCTTCGAGGAGCTGGCCTGCAACGCCGTCGAGTTCCGGACGCACTATCTCAACCAGCAGAGCCGGCGCGCCATCGAGCGGCTGGGCGCGAAATTCGATGGCATTTTACGCGCGCATATGGTGATGCCGAACGGGACCATTCGCGATACGGCGGTGTACTCCGTGATCGCCAGCGAGTGGCCGACCGTGAAGGCGAATCTGGCTTGGTTGATGGCTCGGCCCGCGCCAACGGCGTGAGGTCTTCAGGTATCAAGACCCCATGACCCCCTCGGAACACATCGACCAGCTCATCGCCTCGCTCACCGACTGGCGCGGCAAAACCTTTGCCGCGTTGCGAAAATGCATCCTGGCCGCCGATCCCGAAATCGGCGAGGCGTGGAAGTGGATGGGCAGCCCGGTCTGGGAGCGGGACGGTCTGCTTGCGGTCGCCAACGCCCACAAGGGCAAGGTGAAGCTGACGTTTGCGCACGGGGCGCATGTGGCCGATCCGGACCAGCTTTTCAACGCGGGCCTCGACGGCAACGCGCGGCGGGCGATCGATTTTCTCGAGGGGGATAAGATCAATGAGCGCGCGCTGACGACGCTCGTCCGCGCCGCGATTGCTTACAATCAGACGAAGTTGAAGAAGAACGCGCCCGCCCGGGTGCGAGCGACTGTGCTCAAAAGTAAAATACCTTGATGCTAATCCGGCGCTGATATCTGAAGGAGTTTTGAATGACTTTGGCCATGTGGGTTCGCCAGATCCATCGCTGGGTATCGATGCTTTTTGCGGTCATCGTCGCCAGCTTGTTTGCCGCCCTGGGGATGGGGACGCAGCCGCCTCAATGGGTCTTCTTCCTGCCGTTGGCCCCGCTCGCCGTGCTCATGCTCACTGGCCTGTACATGTTCGCGCTGCCGTATCTCGCCAATCGGCGCGGCGGCGCGTGAGGGGGCCGTGATGGCCGGTCCCTGCGCCGGCCGCCGCCATGTTGTTTTGCGCCGAACCGCCTCCCAAACGAGGACCAACCGATGATCCGACATACTGTCGTCTTCAGCCTGAAGCACGCCCCCGGCTCGCCCGAGGAAGCCGGATTTCTGGCGGCGGCGCGCGAGTTGGCCAAGATCCCCACGGTGAAAGAGTTTCAGGCCCTGCGGCAAGTCAGTAAAAAGACCCCCTACGCCTTCGGCCTCTCGATGGAGTTCGACGATCAGGCCGCTTACGACGTGTACAACCGGCATCCCGACCACGTCGCGTTCGTGCGCAAGCGCTGGCTGCGCGAGGTCGATAGGTTCATGGAAATCGACTACGTGCCGCTGGGGTGATACTGGGCGCTACGTCCGTCCGGCAATCTCATCAGATAGACCATGGTTCACATCGCGGTGTCCGGCTTCGTCCTGGCGGACCACGATCACCACATCGCGAAGGCGCGCACCGGCGGGAAGGTTCCAATACTTGATAGCAAATTCCGGGGCAGGGATGTTCTCTGCGCGTCCGGCGTCGATATCAGCAAGATATTCGGTGTAACTGTACACCGCCTCTTCTTCCAGATAGCCGACAAACCGATGGGCTATACGCGGCCAGAAGAGGTAGAACACGAAGAAGCCGTTGAAGAAAACGCCTTGCGCGATGATGATCAGCATGCGCTCAAGCCAATTGGGCTTGGCCACACTGATAAATGTCATCAAATGCGCGCGCTCATTCTCGGCTTCATCCAACAAAATCTTGATCCAGCCGCGATCATCCTGAAGGCGCCGCAGAGATTTGAGATGATTGAGCATGCCGCCCACCATACCGGGCACAGCCGCAACAGTTTCCAGCACCACGGCGCGGTGCCCATAGCGATGCCGGAAAAATGCATCGGCGAAAAGCCGCATGAATTTTACAGCCCCGTAGGCAATGTTGTCGCCGATCCCGACGGGCAGATAGTGCGTGACCCGGAGTTCAGTTTCAGTGGCCATGATGGCTCCCTTCTGAACTGATATTGGGATGTGAGGCCCGTGTTTCAAACTGGGCGAGAGGGCGACATTGCCGCAGGCCCGCCAGCGCACAACCCGGCGGCGCGACAAAAAACGCTTCTTTTGCCGTCATGCCGTGGGTCGAAACCTCGCGGGGGGCAGCCGGAGCAGGCGATTTGTCGTTGGCGACACCTGCTCCGGCATAGGATCAATCTGGCTTCAGATCGAATGGACCGGTCGCATTGAGATCGACCACAGTTTCCTCCAGCGCTTTCAAATCGTGATGCTCGCCATTCTTCATCCAGAAGAATGAACCTGGCCCGATATCGTCACCGTTCATAATATCGGCTTTGGCGCCCCACGACACTTTGGCCTTTCCCGAAAGGACACTGATGTATTCCGTTGTCGAATGGCTGTGGCTGCCGATTTCGAAACCGGCGGGGATTTTGAGCCGCAAGCCGATGGGGCCTGGCTTGGCGGGATCGCCATAGAGAACGGCAAGCTGAATGCCGCCCGGCTGCTTCGGATCCAACGGCGCCCACGCCATTTTCTCGGCTGTTGTGACGCTATGGCCGGTATCCCCGGCGTGTGCCGCCATCGGCGCCCCAAGCAGGATGGCCGCGGCCAAGAGGGTGAACATACGCTGTTTGAGAGCTTCGCGTGTTCTGATGTCACCTGCCGTTTTGTCAATGTTCAGTATTACGCGATCTTCGGTAAAGCACTGTGTCATGACGATCTCCTATTGGTTTATCTTTGCGCGAGCGCATGTTGGCAGTGCCACGACGCTTCGCGCATCGCTAGTCCAGAAAATGAATCGCGCTGATATAGCAACTGAACCAGCGCTCGCTCTTCAAGTCAGGGAGCAACTGGTGGCTGATCGTCCAACCCAACCGCGATGTCGATCTGTGCTGGATCGACCCCGGCTTCGACGTCGACCTCCACCTTTCGACGGACTTGCGCACCATGACGCGGATCTGGATGGGCGACACCATGATCTCTCGAGCCAAGGACGCGGGGTGCTTCAATGTCACCGGCAATAGCGGGCTGGACGACAGAATGGCCGTGTGGCTCAGCCACAGCGGCTTTGCTCTGGCCGGCGCCATGTTATACCGCGCCGACCGAACACCAACCAAGGACCGATCCATGATCCGCCATACCGTTGTATTCAGCCTGAAGCATGCCGTCGGCTCGCCCGAGGAAGCCGATTTTCTCGCGGCGGCGCGCGAACTGACCACGATCCCGACCGTGACGGAGTTTCAGGCTCTGCGGCAGGTCAGCACGACGAACGCCTATACATTCGGCCTCTCGATGGAGTTCGCCGATCAGGCCGCCTACGACGTCTACAACCGCCATCCCGATCACGTCGCGTTCGTGCGCAATCGCTGGCTGCGCGAAGTCGATACGTTCATGGAGATCGACTATGTGCCGCTGGGGTGATGGGCTGTTCGCTAAGACTTTTCCGCCAGCCCCACCATCTTGCTGATCGTGTTCCAATTGCGCGCCGTTCCCACCAACCGCAGTCGCCGTTCGATGACGCCCGGCCCGATCTTGGAAGTCCCGACGCCCTCGGCGTAGTCCACGTACACGTCGCGGCCGATGACGCGGAGGCGCTCGGGGCCTGGATGCGCCTCCAGCTTGGCGGCCGCGTCCGGCTCGGTGACGCCCCCCATGAAGCACACCAGCAGCCGGCTAGGGCGCTCGGCCGCCGCCTCGGGGAACGGGTTGGCGCGCACGATGGCTTTCAGCTCATCGAGGCGCCGCAAGATGGCCCGGTTGTTGAGGCCGATATCGAAGCCGGCGACGATAGCGTCGACGCGCTGCTCCACGCGGACGGCGGGATCGGGGCTCCGCAGCAACAGATTGCCGGTCTGCGCCCACACGCGCACGGCGTCGAAACCGGCCGCTTGGCAGGCCTCGCCGAGCACCGCCATCGACATTTTGCGGTGCGTGATCGGTCCGATGGCGCGCAGCCAGGCGATGTAGGTTTGCGGGTGTGACTTTGCAACCATTGGGAGACACTGCCGTCGACGGTAGGTTGTGTCCAGCCTCAGCGGCGCACGTTCCGGCGCGCCAGGAACGCCTCGCGCGGGGTCATGCCGGCGGGCGCAGGCTGGGCGACCAGACGGTCGAGTACGTAGAGGCTGCGGATTGCGAAAGCGCCAATGGCGGCTAGAACCGTCACTACGACCGCAATCACGATCTGGAGCAGCGGGAAGCCGGCGAAATCGGTCCAGCTGAAGAGATCGAGGCCGCTCACGAAGTGAACGCTCGGATCGCTGGCATAACTGCCCACTTGCAATTGAGGATCAAAAAGTGCGTGCCATCCGAGGTAAGACACAAAAACCATTGCCGTTGTCGACAGGGCACCCTTGATCATTTACGCACCTTGCGTTTGTCAGCCTTATGCCGTCACCATAGTCCACAACAGTGATTGCTCCGTTAACATCCTAACTTGGCAGATCCTTCTGCAGAGTCACGCAACCTGTTAACAAGGGCCAAACCCGCCAACCCACGGACCCCAATCCATGGCCAAGTCATCCAAATCGACCGCCCAATTCGGTTTGTCCTCGATTGAGGCCGCCGCCGAACTGGCGCACCTGGCCACCGAAATCGCCGCGCACGACCGGCGCTACCACGCCGAGGACGCGCCGACCGTTACGGACGCGGAGTATGACGCGCTGGTGCGACGCAACGCCGAGCTTGAAAAGGCGTACCCCGAGTTGGTGCGCCCGGACTCCCCGTCCGCCCGCGTGGGCGCCACATCAGCCGGAGGCTTTGGCAAAGTCACGCACCGCGTACCGATGCTGTCGCTGGGCAACGGCCTTTCGGAGGGCGAAGCGCACGATTTTGTCGACCGTGTACGTCGCTTCCTGAAGCTGGCCGACGGCGCGCGCCTGGCCTTTACGGCGGAACCCAAGATCGACGGACTGTCGATTTCGCTCCGCTACGAGGGCGGCAAACTCACCGAGGCGGCCACGCGCGGGGACGGCGCAACCGGCGAGAACGTGACGGCGAACGTGCGCACAATCCGGGTCATTCCGCACACGCTGAAAGGCAAGGATGTGCCCGCCAGTATTGACATTCGCGGAGAAATCTACTTCGGCAAAAAGGATTTCCTGAAGCTTAACGCCGAGCAGGCGGCGGCGGGTGGAAAAACCTTCGCCAACCCGCGCAACGCGGCGGCGGGGTCATTGCGGCAGCTGGATGCGGGGCTCACGGCCAGCCGGCCGCTGTCGTTTTTCGCCTATACCTGGGGGCATACTGATGATCTTCCGGCTGCGACCCAGCATGGGGTGATCGAGGCGTTCGCACGTTGGGGAATGCCGACCAATCCGCTGACGGCGATCTGTCAGTCAGCAGATGATCTGTTGGCCTTTCACGCCAAGATCGGCACTGAGCGCGCGTCGCTCGACTACGATATCGATGGCGTCGTGTACAAAGTTGACGACCTGGCATTGCAGCAACGCCTTGGCTTCGTCTCGCGCTCGCCTCGCTGGGCGCTGGCGCACAAGTTCGCGGCCGAGCAGGCGACCACAATCTTGCGCGAGATCGACATCCAGGTCGGGCGCACGGGATCGCTGACGCCGGTCGCGCGGCTGGAACCGGTGAACGTCGGCGGCGTCGTGGTCACCAACGCCACGCTGCACAACGAGGACGAGATTGCGCGGAAAGACATCCGCGTCAGCGATACCGTCATTGTACAGAGGGCTGGCGACGTCATTCCCCAGGTGGTGGCGGTGGTGTTGGAGAAGCGGGCGAAAGGCGTCGCCCCCTACAAATTCCCGGACGTCTGCCCCGCCTGCGGTAGCCACGCCGCGCGCGACACCGACGAGGCGACCGGCGAGGCCGATGTGGTGCGGCGCTGCACCGGCGGACTGATCTGCCCGGCGCAGGCCAAGGAAAGGCTGAAACATTTCGTCTCGCGCCTCGCCTTCGATATCGAGGGGCTGGGTGACAAGCGTATCGAATTATTCTTTGCCGACGGGCGCATCCGGCGGCCGGGCGATATTTTTACGCTAGCAAAACGCGATAAGGCGGGAATGGACAAACTCGCCGAGCAGGAAGGTTTTGGGCAGCAGTCCGTGGACAACCTGTTCGCGTCCATCGAAGCGCGCCGCAAGATCAGTATGGATCGCTTCATGTTCGCGCTCGGCATCCGGCATGTCGGGGAGACGACCTCGCGGGCGCTGGCCAAGGGGTTTGGCAATTACGAGGTTTTTGCAGCAGCGCTGGAGGCCGCGACGCGCGATCAACCCGGCCCCGATTGGTTGCGCTTGCACGAAATTCCCGGCGTCGGGGACAAGTCTGCGGATGCGATCATCGCGCATCTGGCGGCTTCGAGCGCCGACGCTCCCGATCTGTTCGGGTCGGGAGGGGCGCCCGCAATCGCGGCATTGCTCAGTGGACTGAAGGGCGTGCGCTCCGCCGCTATCCAGGCGCTGGACCAGGCCTTCCCCGATCCCGCCGCTCTCATTGCGGCGGCCAAACGCGCGCATGCCGAACCGCCGCGCGAGGCTTACCGGCAACTGGAAAGCATGAGCGATGTCGGACCGGTCTCGGCCAACGCCTTGATCGAGTTCTTCAGTGAGCCGCACAATCGCGAGGTGATGGCTGAACTCTTGGCCGAGGTGGCGGTGCTGCCGTTCGAACGGCCGGCTGCCGTGGCCTCGCCGGTCACCGGCAAGACCGTGGTGTTCACCGGCACGCTGCCGACCCTTTCGCGCAACGAGGCCAAGGCGCAGGCCGAGCGGTTGGGCGCAAAGGTATCGGGATCGGTATCCAAGAAGACGGATTTTGTCGTGGCTGGCGCGGAGGCCGGTTCAAAGCTGACCGACGCCGAAAAACTCGGTGTGCGGATAGTATCCGAGGCCGAATGGTTGGCGATGATTTCGGGGACATGATGTTCATCGTCGGCGAACACCAGAAGAGCGATTGACGTCGTGTGGGTGCGCCGACGATGAGCTTTGTGTCCCTGGTCTTCGGCGCAAGCTGGCACGAGCCGCGCGGCAGACCGGGGACATGATGTTCATTTTCGTTCAGGGTTCAAGGCTGTCAATCAAGACTGAACAGCGAAAATGAACATCATGTCCCCAAAAAAGAAGCGGCGCCGTGGCTGCTTCGGCGCCGCTTCCAGGTATGAGGCGTTCGATGACCACAAATGTACTTGCGGGGTCAATCCGTGGTCGTCGTAACTAGCCGGTTTGATACGCGAGACGCTTACGCAGAACTTCCCGGCTCTCACAACAGGTATAACGTATCGCTGGGATGTATATTCCACCAGCATTGAAGATTTGTGGACATGATGTTCTTCGTCGGCGAACACCAGAAAAGCGATTGACGTCGTGTGGTTGCGCCGACGATGAACTTCGTGTCCCCGGTCTTCGGCGCAAGCTGTCACGAACCCGCGCGGCAGACCGGGGACATGAAGCTCATTTTCGTTCGGGGTTCAGGGCTGTCAATCAAGTCCGGGCAGCGAAAATGAACATCATGTCCCCAAACGAAAAAAGCGGCACCGTGGCTGCTTCGGTGCCGCTTCTTGTTGTGAGACGCTTCAATGGCCGCACATTCACTTGCGGGGTCAATCCTTGGCCATCTGGCGATCCGGCGCTGCTTACGCGATACTGTCCGGCCTCACTGCAAGGTAGAACGGGCGGCGCGGAGGAATAGTTCATCGGCGCTCCGCTTTTTTGAAAACTATTCGTCTGTGATTTTCCAGGGTTGGAGCATTAGGCGCGCGCCGCCGAGCTGTTCGAAGGCCTTGGCGCGGCAGGTCAGCACGATCACTTGGTGGTGCGTGGAGGCCATTTCCAGCGCTGCGAAACTGGCTGAGATGCGCGCGTCGTCGGAATAGACCAGGGCGTCGTCCAGGATAAGCGGGAGCGGGTAGCCAGTGTCGGCGAGCAGGCGGCCGAGGCCGAGGCGGGCGAGCACGGCGATCTGCTCGCGCGTGCCGTCGCTGAGGCGGGCGATGGCTTCGCTGCGCCCATCCCGCTGCAGGCCGGTGGCGTCAAAAGCTTCGCCGAGGTCGAGTTCGGCGCCGGGCAGCACCAGGCCGAGGTAGGGCGCCAGGCGCGCCGTGACGGGCGCGAGATATTTTGCCCGCGTGTCGCGCTCGGCGTCGGCGAGATGGGCTTCCAACATGTCCAGCGCCGCGATCTCGGCTTTTGTGCGCGCGAGAGTCCGGGCGACGATGGCGAGGGCCTCCTCGGTCTCGGCGAGCTTTTCGACGATGCCGTCGAGGGCGTCGCGCTCGAGCAGGGATTCGAGACCCGCCATGTCCTTGTCGAGGCGATTGGTGTCGGTGGCGGCCTGCGCTTCAGCTGTGATGGCGGTTGTGAGGTCGGCGTCGAGGGCGAAAAGTCCTTGCGGATTTGGCTCTTTTTCACGCGCCGCCTGTAGCGCGAGCACGGCTTCGCGGGCGCGCTCGGCGGCGGTCTGGGAGGCGGAGAGGAGCGTCGCGCGATGATCCGTTGTCGTCTCATTGGCCGGGCGGTGGGATAGGAGCGAAGCGTGCCGCTCGTCAAGCACGGCGGATTCGGCAGTGAGCTTGGCGACGGAAATGTCGAGCGTCTGTTGCTCGGCCTGGAGTTTTACCACGGCGGCGGTGGCAAGCGCGCGCGCGTGTTCGGTGGACCGCAGGCTGTCCTCAAGCGACAGGACCGTAGGTTGGGTTAGCGCGGCCACGGCGCTTCCGGTTGGCGACGCGTCTGGTTCCGCGCGTAACCCAACGCCGGTGGCACCATGTTGGGCGACACGCGCCCGAAAGGCCGGCAGACCTTCCGGACACAGACCATCTAGGCGCGCCGAGAGGCGGTCGCGTTCGCCGATGGCCGCCGACTGCACTTCCGAAAACTCAATCAACTGGGCGAGCGAGTCCGCGCCGAGCGGCGTCAGAAGCTCCGTCAGCGCAAGCTTCGACTTGCCCAGCTCAGCGGCGACCGCTCCGGCATCTTCGACAACGGCCGGGGCGATCGTGATGCGTCCAACGCCCGACACCGACAGATCCGTCGGCTGATCAACGGCGAACTCCGCGTCCTGGCTGATCGCGGCACCATCGCGCGCGATCTTTCCGTTCCCGCCCTTATCATATACGATCCGCACACGAGCAGACAGGGCGGCCCGGCGCGCCTCCAACGCCTCGATGCCATGGCGCAGCGTTTCAGCTCTTTGCCGCAGCGGCGCGAGCAGCGGCCATTGGGCAACCCGCTTCGCGACCTCGGCCAGCTGTACCGATAACGCTTCCACATCGGCCAAGCGATTGTGCAGCGCTTCGCTTTCGGCCCGCTCGGTTTTCGCGCTTGCGTCACGCCGCGCCGCATCGAGCATTTCGCGCGCCGCCCGTTCCCGCGCCGACGCCTCATCGGACGCCCGCCTGGCCTCGGCCAGCGCCATCGCCAACGATGCGGCCTTCACCGCGCACGCGGCCTGGTCGGCCGCCAACGCCTCGCGCCGCGCCGTAAGCGTGGACAGATCCTCCGCCTGCCGATCAAAATCGGCGAGCGCGCGGGCCGCCGCGATCCGCTCGCCATCGAGGCGCTGCCAGAGCGCTTCGGCCGTCCGCCGCTTGTCTGCGGCCGCGCGCGCGGATTCCAGCGCGGTTCGGGCAGCAGCCGTACCGTCGCTCCGTTCCCGCCGCTTTGTCGAATCCGACAGCGTGGTGTGTTGATCGCGTAGATCGCCCAGCCGCTCCAGCCGTTCGCGCCCGCGCGCAACCGCCTCGCGCTGCCCGGTCGCGTCGCGGGCCAGACTGGCAAAGAGATCGCTCGCCTCCTTGTGGGCGCCCACCGGCTTGCGCTGCTTCAACGTCACCAGCGCGGCCAACCGCTCCGTCACCTTGCGCCGGATGGCGTCCATCGCGCCGCCGCCTACGGCGTTGGCCACTTCATCCGCAATCAGACCTTTCAGCCCGTCGCGCATGCTATCGGCGAGCCTCAGCGGCTCGAGCGATTTGCGCTGGCCGACCCAGAGCAGGCCGAGTCTTTCATGGCCTCCGGCTTGGCCCAGAAGATCAGATAGCTGAGCTTCGGCGTCGGCGCCGCGCAGCAACAGCGAGCCATCCAGTTTTTGCAGCGAAGCGCGGGCTCCGGTGAAAAAGCGTTTGCGCAGACGATAGCCCGCGCCCGCAATGTCAAAATCCACCTCGATGGTTGGTGCGCCGCCCGTGGCCGGAACCATCCAGTCACGGGCGGTCGCCGCCTTCGTCGTGTGCGGCATCGAGAAGGCCGCTTCCAGCGCGCGGAACAGCGTCGATTTGCCGAACTCGTTGGGGCCAGCGAGTACATCCAACCCGCCGGTGAGGCCCTCAAGGGCGACGGCCAAGCGAAAACTGCCGACTTCGCGCACGCGCAGTCCGAGGATTTTCATGCCGCCTCGCCCCGCGCTTCGGCGGCAAGGTCCAGCAACAGCGCCAACGCCTCGGTCGCGACAGCGGCATCGGGCGCGGCGGGATCGGCGGCGCGGCCGAGCAGCCGCTCGGCGACCTGTTTCAGGTCGCTGGTCGCATCGAGCTGATGCAGGCCGCCGGCTGAAAAGGCCAACGCAAGGCCGCTGAGGTCGGCATCGAGATGGCGATGGCTCGCCTCTAGCCGCTTGAGTTCGCCAAGCACGCCGTGCCGTTGCTCCGGCGAGACCCGTCCGGTCACCGTCAGCTTCAAAAGCGTGTCGTGAGACGGCCGGTTGTGGGGGGCGGCCACCGTGCGAAACGGCGCAAACGAGGTGGCGGTCACGCCAAAGTCGGACACAGATACAGCGGCCTTGCGCCAATCGAATTGGGCCGTCGAGTGGCGCTTGACGATGGGCGGAGCGCCGACGCCTGCGATCTCAACCGCAAGAACGAAACCCGGTTCATTGTCCGGATAGCGATCCGGCTCCGGCGTGCCCGAGTACCAGGTTTTGGGGGCGACCTCGACGCAGCCGTGCGTATCGCCCAGCGCCAAGTAGTCGAGGCCAGCCGAAGCGGCGCGATTCGGGTCGATGCTCACCGTCGCCGTCTGGTCGCTGCCGTAGCCGCGCACCGAACCATGGGCGAGGCCGATGCGAAGCGCGCCCGGCGGGGTCGGGGCCGTATCCATATGGAGGGTGGGATCGGCGCCCGTCGCGCGGCCTTTCAAAGGGCTCGGAACAATCCAGCTATTTTTGTCAATTTCACACGGTTTTTCGGTCAAAATCGCTCGGATATTTTGCGGAATTCCGTCCCGAATCAGCCGCTCCCACAGCCCGCCAGCCTTGTGCACATCATGGTTGCCGGGCAGCAGATGCCAGGTGAGGTGCTGGTGCCGCGCCATTCGCGCCACAGCCTGGGCGACCGTCCGGGGCGCCAGAGTTTCGGCGTCAAACACGTCTCCCGCCACCAACACGTGGGCCGCAGCGGTCCGGACCGTCGCCTCCGCGATGCGGTCGATGGCCGAAATCCGCGCCTCGCGCAGGGCGGCAGCCACATCGGCGGGAAAGCCCGCGAAGGCTTTGCCGATCTGCCAGTCCGCCGTGTGAATGAACCGAAAGCTCATGGCGCCTGTCTAGCGCGATTCTGGGCCGTTTGCTGGGGCGCCGAGATCCAAACCGGGGATATCGTCGTTAGCGGGTTTTTGAAAATTAATTGGCGGCATCGATCCGTTGGGCAGTATGAATTGGCTATTTATCAGAATTGGCGCCGCTTTTGTGGAATTTTATTCCATATCGTGGCATAGTCGCGCCAACCTGAAAAGCGAGAGATCATGGGCGTTTTGAAAGTCAAATCCCGCGACGGCAGCGAACGCATCCTGGACGCTGTCGAGGGTTGGCGCGTCATGGAAATTTTGCGCGAGCACGGGCTGCCGATCGAAGGCCTGTGCGGCGGGGCCTGCGCTTGCGCCACCTGCCATGTGGTGGTCTCGCCGGAATGGGCCGACAAGATCCACCCCGCCAACGACGACGAGGAAGACCGGCTCGATAGCGTGCCGAACCTTGAGCCGACCTCGCGCCTCTCCTGCCAGATCATCTACGAAGAGCAACTGGACGGGCTTGAACTGCTGCTCGATGGAGCCGGAATATGAAATACTTTCCGATATTTATCGACATGGAAGGCCGCTCCGCCGTGGTCATTGGCGGGGGCGAACCGGCGGTGCAGAAAGTGCGCCTGCTGCTGAAAACGCCGGTGCGGATTACCGTGATCGACGAGGCGCCCGCGCCTGAGTTGCACGAGCATTCCGCTGCCGGACGCATCGTGTTGCATCAGCGCGCATGGATCCCCGCCGACCTCGACGGCGCCTTTGTCGTTTACGGAGCAACCGGCGACCACGCCAGGAACGCCCCCATCGCCGCAGCTGCCCACGCGAAAAACATCCTCGTAAACGTCGTTGACGAATCCGGCCCCTCGACCTTCATCACCCCCGCCATCGTCGACCGCGACCCCATGGTCGTCGCCATCGGCTCGGAGGGCACGTCTCCGGTGCTGGCGCGCGAGATCAAGACGCATTTGGAAGCGCACCTTCCGGCGGGATTTGGCCGCATCGCCAAGGCCGCCGCCGCGCTGCGCGAGCGGGTTGCATCAGCCATTTCCGACATGCCCACGCGCCGCCGGTTCTGGGAGCGGCTGCTGAAAGGTCCGTTCCGCGATGCCGCCCTCGCAGGCGACAACGTCGCAGCCGAAGCCATTGTTTCGGCGAGTCTTTCCGCCGCCACCTCCGACCTTGGCCAGCCCGGCCGCGTCATCCTGATCGGCTGCGGTCCGGGCGCGGGCGACCTCATCACCTTGCGGGCGCAACAGGCTCTTCAACGTGCCGACGTGTTGGTTATTGACCGCCTGGTGCCGAACGAAGTGGTCGAGCACGCCCGCCGCGAGGCCAAGCGCATTTACGTCGGCAAGGCCCCCGGACAACCTTCCCTAGCCCAAGACGACATCAACGCCATCCTCGTCCGCGAAGGCCTGCAAGGCCAGATTGTCGCCCGCCTCAAAGGCGGCGACGCCTTCGTGTTCGGCCGCGCCGCCGAGGAAATGGCCGCCGTACGCGCCGCCGGCCTGGAGGTCGAAATCATCCCCGGCATCACGGCCGCTCACGCCTGCGCCGCCCGCATCGGCCTGCCGTTGACGTTGCGCAAATCCATCCGCGAGTTCACGATCCTGACTGGAGCCACCGCCGATGGCGAGCTGGACCTCGACTGGCGGGCGCTCGCGCGCGACCAGCATGCGTTCGCGATCTATATGGGTGTAGAGAGCGCGCCGCTGATCAAGAGCCATCTGCTCGCGGCCGGCGCGCGCTCCGATACGCCGGTGGTCATCGTCGAGAACGGAACGCTTGCCTCGGAACGCGCTTTCGCTACGGTGCTGCGCGATCTTGACGCCTGCGTTACGAACGAAACGGTAAAGGCGCCGGCCATCCTGTTCTTCGGGCTGGATTGGGCGTCGGCGGGGCTG
Organism: Hyphomicrobiaceae bacterium; assembly: GCA_031393505.1. Taxonomy (GTDB): domain Bacteria; phylum Pseudomonadota; class Alphaproteobacteria; order Rhizobiales; family Hyphomicrobiaceae; genus JANYHF01. Next base: position 30,136 of record JANMVX010000307.1, read on the forward strand.
ACCCGCCCGTCGCATGTGAAAGAATTCGCCAAGCCGGCTGCCACACCCGAGCCGGCCTGGAGCAAGGCCGCCGTCGCCGAGGCGACGCACTGGGTGATGGGCTAACGGAGACGACGACATGGCGGAAAAGCGCCCCCTACGGCAGGTCCTGACCGCCAACATGCTGAAAGACGGCCTGGTCGTCTTCATGACCGACGGCGCGGCCTGGTCGCCCTGGATCGAGGACGCCGCCATCGTCACCAGCAAGGACGCCGCGCTGGAACTCGACGGCAAGGGCGCGGTCGCCGCCAAAGCCAATGTGGTGGTCGGCCCCTATCTGATCGACGTCGTCGACGACAACGGCCGCCCCCGCGCCGCGCTCATCCGCGAGCACATCCGCACCTTGGGTCCCACCGTGCGCACCGATCTCGGCAAGCAGGCCGAGCGGGCGGCGGGGGGAAGTGGGCAGGGCGGGGCATTTATTTAGTGAAAAAGACGTGAAATCGTGAAGTCGTGAAATTGCCAAATCGTGTTGCCCGAATTCACGACTTGGCGACTTCACGACTTCACGTCTTCTTTTGGAGACCCCATGTACCGCTACGACGAATTCGACCATGCCTTTGTGAAAGAACGCGTCGCCCAGTTCCGCGATCAGACGGCGCGCCGGGTCTCGGGAGAACTTACTGAGGACGAGTTCAGGCCGCTGCGGCTGATGAACGGGCTCTATCTGCAATTGCACGCCTATATGCTGAGAATTGCGATACCATACGGCACGCTGTCATCTAAACAGATGCGCCAGCTGGCGATGATTGGCGACAAGTGGGATCGTAACTACGGACATTTTACGACGCGCCAGAATTTGCAGTTCAATTGGCCGAAGCTGGAAGATACCCCCGACATTCTGCAGGCCCTCGCTGACGTCGAGATGCACGCCATCCAGACCTCGGGCAATTGCATCCGCAACGTCACGGCTGACCATTGGGCAGGGGTTGCCGCCGATGAGCTGGAAGACCCGCGCCCGTGGGCCGAGTTGCTGCGGCAATGGTCCTCGCTGCACCCTGAATTCTGCTTCCTGCCGCGCAAGTTCAAGATCGCCGTGACTGGCGCCGAAGCTGATCGCACTGCTGTCGCGTTCCATGATATCGGCCTGAAGATCGTCAAGAACGACAAGGGCGAGGCCGGCTTCCAGGTGCTGGTGGGCGGCGGCATGGGCCGCACGCCGATGATCGCCAAAGTCTGCCGCGAGTGGCTGCCAAAGGGCGAGCTGCTCGGCTATATCGAAGCCGTCATGCGCGTCTACAATCTCTACGGTCGGCGCGACAACAAGTACAAGGCGCGCATAAAGATCCTGCTGCATGAGGAGGGCGACGAAACCTTCCGCAAGATGGTCGACGAGGAATACGAGACCATCAAGGCCTCGGGCGGCACCAGCGTCAGCCATCTCGTTCCCGAGGCGGAGATTGCGCGCATCGAAAAATATTTCGCCCCGCCGAAGTACGACGTGCTGCCCGACACCGATCCTCAGCTTACGCAGCATCTCAAAGCCAACGCCAAAATGGCGCGCTGGTATGAGGTGAACTGCGCCAAGCACAAGCAGAGGGGCTACAGCATCGTCAACATTTCGCTGAAGCCGGAAGGCGGCATTCCCGGCGATGCCACGTCGGATCAGATGCGCGTCGTGGCCGACATCGCCGACAGGTTTTCGCTTAGCGAAATCCGCGTCAGCCATGCGCAAAACCTTGTGTTACCGTATGTGCGCAAGAAGGACGTGGTCGCCGTATATCACGCCCTGGAAAAGGAGGGGCTCGCCTCGGCCAATCTCGGCCTGGTCACCGACATCATCGCTTGCCCTGGCCTCGACTATTGCGCCCTCGCCACGGCCCGCTCAATCCCGATTGCGCAGGAAATTTCCAAGCGCTTTGAGGCTCCCGCCAGGCAAAAAGAAATCGGCGATCTGGCGATAAAAATCTCCGGTTGCATCAACGCCTGTGGTCACCATCACGCTGGCAACATCGGCATCCTCGGCCTCGATAAACAGGGCAAGGAATTTTACCAGATCACGCTCGGCGGCTCGGCGGATGAAACCGCCAGCATTGGCCAGATCATGGGGCCGGGCTTTTCGGCCGAGGAAGTGCCCGCAGCTATTGAGAAGATCGTCGATACTTACATCGGCCTGCGCAACAAGGACGAGACGTTCCTGGGGGCCTATCGCCGGCTCGGCCCAGCGCCGTTCAAAGCGGCCGTTTATGTTCAGGCAACGGAGTAATGAGATCGTGAGGTCGTGAAATCGTGAAGTCGCCAAATCGTGGGCGCCCGATGTCACGACTTGGCGATTTGGCGATTTCACGACTTTCTTGGGAAGTATGCCCTTGACATAGGTTGGAAGAGCGCCCATATTCACCTCAACAACGAGGTGATCCGTGTCCGAAGTCAATCTCACCAACGCCATTTTCCACGATGAAGACGCCGCCCGCGAGCACTTCGAAAAGCTCGGCTGGCCGGATGGCCCGTTTTGCCCTCACTGCGGCGAGACGGAAAAGGTCTATCGCCTGCACGGCAAGAGCCACCGCCCCGGCCTCGTACACTGCAATTCCTGCGATCAATCCTTCACGATCACGGTTGGCAGCGTCATGGAACGCTCGCACATCCCGTTGACGAAATGGGCGCTTGGCTTCCACCTCATGGCCGCCAGCAAGAAGGGGGTTTCGGCCAAGCAGTTGGAACGCACATTGGGCATCGGCTACCGCGCCGCGTGGTTCATGGCGCACCGTATCCGCCTTGCCATGTCGCCCGATGATACCGGCTCCATGGGCGGCGAAGGCAAGACTCTGGAAAGTGACGAAACATACGTTGGCGGCAAGGCCAAGAACGCCCACAAGAACAAGCCAATCCCAAGGAAACATGCTGTTCACGCCTTGGTTGAGCGTGGCGGCAAAGTCCGCGCCAAGCACATTGCTGATGTGACCGCCAAAACGTTGCGCGAAACCATTGCAGCGGCCGAC